>NZ_AP027130.1:1240000-1550000 GCF_027925145.1 Thermodesulfomicrobium sp. WS | reverse complement strand
GGTGGTGGTGCTCTACTGGCCGGTATTCTGGGGATTGGTGCAGCCTTCCGGGCGGCGGCGCTTTGCCGGCGTGCGCGGGCTGCTGCTCCTTTTGCTAACGACCCTGCCGGCCTGCGTGCTGGGGCTGGTGCTGCACAGCACCATCCGAGGGCTTTTTTCCCCTCTGTCTGTCGCCGCGGCCATGGCGGTGGGTGCTGTGGCCATGGTTGCGGTGGAGTCCCGGGCCCCGCGGGTGCGGGTCTGGGACGTGGACGCGGTATCCGCCCGCGATGCGCTTTGGGTGGGCTTTTGGCAATGTCTGGCCCTGTGGCCGGGGTTTTCCCGCTCTGCGGCCACCATCATGGGGGGGATGATGCTGGGGTTTTCGCGCAAGGTGGCGGCAGAGTACTCCTTTTTGGCCGCAGTGCCGGTGATGGTGGCGGCAACGGGCTATGATTTATGGAAGAGCCGGGAATTTTTGAGTCTTGCGGACGTCCCTCTTTTCAGTGTCGGGTTCATGGTGGCCTTCGTGAGCGCGTGCGTGGCGATCCGTGTTTTTCTCCATGTGGTGGGCAGCACCAGCTTTCGGCCCTTCGCTCTCTATCGGCTGGTCGTGGCTGCCGTGGTCTGGGGGGTGTGGCGATGAAGCAGGAAGTGGAAGCCAAGTGCGCGGTGGAGGATATCCGTGCGGTGGAGGCCCGTGTGCAGACCATGGGCACACTCGTGGTGCCCTGGGAGTTTGAGGCCAATGTGCTCTGGGATTTCCCGCACGCGCCCCTTGGTAAGGCAGGGCGGCTGCTGCGCCTGCGCCACAGCGCCGCGGGCGCGTTCTTGACGTATAAGGAACCGGTGCCGGGGGCGCGCGCCGGGATCAAGACCATGGCAGAGACCGAGACCTCGGTGGCGGACCCTGCGGCCATGAGCTGCATTTTGGATCGGCTGGGACTTGCGCCCGTGTGGCGCTACGAGAAATTCCGCAGCGTCTGGCGGGTGCCGACGGCAAGCGGCCTGGCGGGGGTGTGTCTGGACATCGTGCCGTGCGGCCAATTTGTGGAAGTGGAGGCCGAGGCTGCGGCCATCGCCGAGGTGTTTTCCGCACTGCACCTCACCTGGGGGGCGGAGGCTTCGCGTACCTACCGGGACTTGTTCGTCGATGCCTTGGCGGCGCAGGGTTTGCCGTCGGATACGCCCATGATTTTTTCTCTGGAAGCCAAGGAGGCGTGGGCGCGTGCCTTGGGTGTGGATCTGCCCCCAGGAGACCCTTTCTGCCTGCGTGATTGTGGTAAAAATGGATGCGTAACGGAGGAGGATGATGGATAGCCTGACCCTGGAGCGCTACGCTCGGGTACTCGTGTGGGGCATGAAGGCGGCCCGCAGGGAGCCTTTGACTCCGGGTGCGGTGATTTTGGTCCGGGCGGACCTTGGGGCCGTGGACTTGGCCTGCGCCGTACAGCGGGAACTCATGCGTCAAGAGATGCATGCCGTAGTGCGGTTGATGCCGCCAAGTACGCTGGAGCGTGGTTTTTATGAGGAGGCCCAGGATCGGCATCTTGCTTTTCGTGTCCCCGGCGACCAGGAGCTCTTCCAAAACCTCGACGGTCTCATCTCTCTGTTGGCGCCGGATTCCAACACCCACTTGCGCGGCATTGCGCCTGCCAAGATCGCTGCCATGGCCCGTACCCGCAAGTATCTGCGGGACATCATGGAAACGCGGGAAGCCCAAGGGGTTTTTGGCTGGACTTTGTGCCTCATGCCCACGGACGCCTTGGCTCGGGACGCAGGACTTTCTCCGGAGGAGTACGAGGCGGAGATCATCCGCGCCGCTTACCTGGACGACGCGGACCCAGTGGCCCGCTGGGAGGCCACGTACCGCCAGGCCCAGCGCGTCAAGGCCTGGCTCAATGGTCTGGACTTGGTGCGGGTGCAGGTGCGCTCGGCATCGACGGATCTTACTGTCGGCATTGGCGCCTTACGGCAGTGGATCGGGGTCACCGGACACAATATCCCCAGCTTCGAGCTCTTTCTCTCTCCGGACTGCCGCGAGACCCGCGGGGTGTACTTCGCCGATCAGCCCTCCTACCGCAGCGGCAACCTGGTGCGCGGGGTAACCCTGCACTTTGAAGACGGCCGCTGCGTTGCGGTGCGCGCCGAGGAGGGCGAGGAGTTCCTGCGCTCCCAACTCGCCATGGACGAGGGGGCCAGCCGCTTGGGCGAGTTTTCCCTGACGGACAAGCGGTTTTCTCCTATCCGTCGCTTCATGGCCCATACCTTGTTCGATGAGAACTTCGGGGGCGAGCACGGCAACTGCCACATCGCCGTGGGCGCCTCCTATAGTGACACCTATGCCGGGGATCCCCACGAGCTCACTGCCCCGCGGCGTGCGGAACTCGGCTTCAACGACTCCGCCCTGCATTGGGACTTGGTCAACACCGAGCCCAAGACCGTCATCGGGACGCGCCGCAATGGCGAGCAGGTGCTCGTGTACGAAAACGGGATGTTCGCGTGTGCACTTGAATAGAGGCCGCCCATGCATCGGCGACACCCAAGCGACCGAAACGCTGGTAGCCGGCATCGAGGCGGCCCGGGATTTTTGGAAAATAGCGTAGCTTGCGGCCGCCTATACCGCAGCGCAAAAGGCTTCCATGGCGGCCAACGTTTCCGCAGCCAGGGATCGCACCTGGGCATAGGCCGCCTCCATGGCGGCCGTGTCTTCTGCCTTGACGGCCATCTCCAGGTGGAGGGCCGCCTGCTGCAGGGCAAGCGCCCCCACCGTGGCGGACGAGCCCTTCAGGGAATGGGCCAGCCGCTCCACCTGGTAGGTTTCGTGCGCAGCCCAGGCGGCCTCCAGGGCAGCGAGCTTCTTGGGGGTTTCTTCCAGGTAGAGCCGGAAGAGGTTGGCAAGCAGGCCGCGGTCTCCCGCGAGGCGGGCGAGGGTCTGGTCGATGGTGAGCAGGTCTTGGGACATGGAAGGCTCCGTGGTTGCCGCGGCCCAGGGAAGGCGCGCGGGTTAGCCGAGGGAAATGACCTTGTCGGCCACCTGCAGGCTGGTGACCACGTCGAGCATATTGGTGGTCTGGCCCACTTCTTTGGCACCAAGGAGGCCGAAGAACTCCAAGCAGGTGCCACACACCAAGATTTCCACCCCACTTTGTTCCAGACGCCGCAAGATGTCCAGGGTTGGACTGCTGCTGGTGGCAAGGCGCACGCCGCCGTTGACGAGGATGATGCGCCACAGGCTTGCTCCCATCTCCGGCAGGGTAGAGAGAAAATTGAACATGAGCTTTGCCCCCAGCTCGTCGCTCCCCTGGCCGATGCGGTCTGTAGTGAGAAACACCACATGCTTGGGTGCGGCGCATGCGCAGTCCGCCGTTGCCGCTGATGCGTGCGCTTGAGCGGTGTCGCCTTGGGCCGTGGCCGTGATGCGCCAGCCGTTTGCCACGCGTTCCGGCGCAGCCACCTGCATGCCTTGGCTGGTGAGAAAGCGGGAAACATTGTCCTTGGCCGCGTCGTTATCCACATACACCGTGAGGGTCTGCGGGGCATGGGCGGCCAAAACCTCCTTGCAGCGCAGCACCGGTTTGGGGCAGGGTTCGCCTTCGCAATGCAGTTCCATGATTTGCCTCCGTTCATTGGGGATGAAGAAAGGCGCAGGGTAGCGCCTCTCGGAGAGCGGTCAAATAGATTGAACCAATGCGTATGGCTAAAAAAAAGTGGATATCTTCAATGGTTGCCCGGGCGAAGACGCCTGGCTCTGCCCGCGTGCTGGCGCGGGCGTTGGCGCCGCTGGTGCGGCTGTGGTCGGCGTCGCTCCGCTACCAGTTGGTGCATGGGGAGCGGTTTGCCGCGCTGTATGGGAGAGGACCCTTGGTGGCGGCGCTGTGGCATGATGAGCTCTTCCCCTTCATTGCCCTGCACGGCCGCCATGGCATGGTCTGTGTGGTGAGTCAGAGCTGGGACGGGGAACTGTTGGCCCGGGTGCTTGTGTCCTTTGGCTTTGGCACGGCCCGGGGATCGAGCTCCCGCGGGGGGATGAAGGCGCTGCGCGTGGCCCTGCGGCAGCGGGAAGGAGGTGCAGGAGTGGTGCTGACGGTGGATGGCCCTCGGGGGCCTCGGCACGTGGCCAAGCCAGGGGCGGGGTTTGTGGCCCGCGCCCTGGGAGCCCGGGTGCTGCCGGTGCGTGCCTTCATGCATCCGGTCGTGACCTTTGCCTCCTGGGACCGCTTTCAATTGCCGCTGCCTTGTGCCCGGTGCACCATTGTGTATGGGGAGCCGCTGGCACCGCCGGCTCCAGGCGAGGACCTCGATGCCTACAGCCAGCGTCTCACCGCAGCCTTGGAGGCCGTCCGGCCTCAGGAGGGGTGCGATGCATGAAATTTGGGGGACATGTGGGGCAGCGCTGGGCACCCGACTTTCCGCGCCCTGGGTCGCTTCCCTGGGAAGCGCCTTGGGGCGGGCCTTGTGGTGGCTTTTGCCCAAGCGCCGGGGCCTTGCCTACGCTTCGGTGCATCGGCGCTTGGGCGTGCCAGGGCCTGCAGCCGAGCGCATTGCCCGGGAGAGCTTCCGGCATACGGGCATGGCCTTTGCCGAAATCTTCCAAGGTCGGCACACTGGGCCGCGGTTTTTGCACGAACAGGTGATCGTCGAGCGCCCGGATCTCCTGACTGCCCTTTTTTCCAGCACTCGACCCGCGGTGGTGGTGAGCGGCCATTTGGGGGCCTGGGAGCTCTTGGTGGCCCTCATGGCCCTATTTCCGCACCGTCCTGCGTGCCAGGTGGTGGTGCGGCTGCCCAAGAGCCCGTTTTTGCGCGGCCTTATCCTCCATGCCCGCAATCAGGCCCGCATCCGTACCGTGGGGCATCGGGACGCCAGCGCCGGGGTGCTCGCCATGCTGCGCGCTGGAGGGCTTGCCGCCTTTTTGGTGGATCACCATTGCCGCCAGGCCGAGGCCGAGCGGCTGCTGTTTTTGGGGCGCGAGGCCTCGGTCAACCGGGGTCCGGCGCTCCTTGCCGTGCGGGCCAAGGCCGAGGTGTGGCCGCTTTTTTTGGTAAGAGAACCCAGAATTGGGAGTTTTCGCTTGCTTCAAGAAAGCCCCTTGGATACTCGGGGCCTTACGGGGGATCCTGCGGCGCGGGTGCGATCCGTGTGCCGGTTCTACACCCAGGCCGTGGAACACGCGGTGTGCCGCTACCCCGAGCAATGGTTGTGGATGCACCGGCGTTGGAAAGCGTGAGCCGTACGGGTGCTCGCTCCGCTTCTCTTACAAATTTGGAGGTCACGATGTTCAAGCGAATCAGTCTTGCATGGAAAGTGCTCTGCATTGTTCTCCTTGGCCCGGCGGTGACCGCGGCGATTTTGTTCTATCAGCATGTGGCAAGCATCCAGCAGGATGCCGTGGATTCCCGCATCAAGGAGAGCCGCTCCATTGTCATGATGGCCGAAGGGATGCGCGAGACCATGGCGCACAAACTCTCCCTCGACGTGCTGCGCCCCTTTGAGGAATTGCGCTCGGACCCGACGCGTCTCTTGGAGGCAGTCCCCATCGTCACCGCGATGAATACCGCTGCGGCCAAGGCCAAGGAAGCGGGCTACGAGTTCCGGGTGCCCAAGGAGAGTCCGCGCAATCCCAAAAACGAGCCCACTGCCTTCGAGCGGCAGGTGCTTGAAGAGCTCAAGGCCACGGGTGCCCCGGAAAAGGTCGTCGTGGAAAAGGATCGCGTGGTGTATTTTCGTCCCATCCGCCTCACCCAAGAGTGCCTCTACTGCCACGGGGATCCCAAGGGCGAAAAGGATCCCACCGGCGGTGTAAAGGAAGGGTGGAAAGTCGGGGAGATCCACGGCGCTTTTTCCATCGCCATGTCCCTGGAGGCCGCCAATGCCGCGGTGCGTGCGAGTGCGCTGCGTCTGGGACTGGAGACGCTGGGGATCCTGGCGGTGGTGGGTGCCATCGCCTGGTTCTTGGTGCGCCGCGGCGTCATTCGCCCCTTGGCGCAGACCGGCGCCTATTTGGATCGTCTGGCCACCGGGGACATGACCTCCACCATCCCCGTGGAGCGCGAGGACGAGATCGGCCTGATGCAGCGCAACCTCAATGCCATGGCGCAAGGGCTGCGCTCCATCGTTCAGGACATCGTGGCCCGCTCCCGCACCCTTATCGGCGCTTCCGCGGAGTTGGAGACCATGGCCGACACCTTGCTTGTCCGCTCCAAGGACTTGGCGAGCCGCTCCCACACCGTGGCCACAGCCTCGGAAGAGATGAGCGTCAACATGAACAACGTCGCCGCAGCCATGGAGCAGGCATCCACCAACGTGAGTACCGTGGCCGCGGCTTCGGAGGAGATGAGCGCCACCATTCACGAGATCGCCGGCAACACGGAAAAGGCCCGGGAAGTGACCCAGCGGGCGGTGACCACCGCCACCTCGGCCTCTCAGCGGGTGCACCAATTGGGCGAGGCCGCCCAGGAGATCGGCAAGGTCACCGAAACCATCGCCGCCATCTCTGCCCAGACCAATCTGCTTGCCTTGAACGCCACCATCGAAGCTGCCCGGGCCGGCGAGGCAGGACGCGGTTTTGCCGTGGTGGCCAACGAGATCAAAGAACTGGCCAACCAGACGGCCCGAGCCACCGAGGACATCAGCCACCGCATCGAGGGCATCCAAACCTCGGCCGGGGCCACGGTGGCGGAGATCAACCAGGTCATGGCGGTCATTGAAGAGGTCAACGCCTTTGTGGCCACCATTGCCGCAGCGGTGGAAGAGCAGAGTGTGACCACCAGGGACATTGCCCAGAACGTGGCCCAGGCCTCCCAGGGGCTGCAGGAGGTCAACGAAAACGTGGCCCAGGCCTCGTCGGTAACCGGGGAAATCGCCCGGGATATCGTCGGCGTCAACGAGGCTTCGGGTTCCATTTCGGTGAGCAGCACCCAGCTCAAGCAGCATGCGGAAAACCTGTCGCTTTTGGCCCAGGCCCTGCAGTCGCTGGTGGAGCGGTTCCGGGTGGAGTAGGAGGAGACTTGCTGGGGGACGCGTTGTCAGCTCTGGGCAAAAAAGCTACACTCGTTCTTGGAAATTCGCCCAAGGAGGCAGACATGTCAGAAGTGGTGCATGACGGCGAGGTTATTGAGGTCAAGCTGGATAAGGATATCGTTTCCACCACGGTGGAGGCCATCAAGGCGGAACTGGTGGATCTTGTCGCCTTCAAGCCAGCGGAGCTTCGTCTCAACCTCGCGCAGGTCCAGTTGGTGGATTCCATGGGTATCGGAGTGCTGGTGGCCACCCACAATTCCTTGAAGAAAAATGGCGGGGCGTTGCGTCTGACCCATGTGTCTGCACCAGTGGCCAAGCTGTTGCGCTCCATGCGTCTGGACCGACATTTCACGGTGGAAGAGTAGGGCGGGGCTGCCGGGCTGCCTCTTTTTCCAAAATCCAAGGAGAAGCCTCATGATGATGGATGACGAAACTCTCGGCATGTATGTGGAAGAGGCCATGGAGCACCTCGCCGATATCGAGAATGACCTCTTGGCCATCGAACAGGCCGGAGCGGATATTGACGAGGAATTGGTCAACAAGGTCTTTCGTGCTGCCCACTCCATCAAGGGAGGCGCTGGATTTCTGGGCTTGTCCAAGATCAAGGATTTGGGGCACAAGATCGAAAATGTCCTGGACTTGATCCGCAACCGGGAGCTGACGCCGACCCCGGATGTGGTCAACATCGTGCTCCTTGCCTTCGATAAATTGCGCGACATGATCGCCTCCGCGGCCACGAGCAATGACGAGGACATCGAAAGCCACATCGCAGCGCTCACCGGCATCGTCACCGGCGGCGGCAAGCCCGCGGTCCAGACTGCGGTGGAGACTTTGGTGGATATCCAAAATCCCCAAGGGCGTTCCGTGTTCGCGGTGTCTCGTTTCGATCTCGAACAGGCGACCAAGGGAGGGAAGAATCTCTATCTCCTGGAGTTCGATCTCATTCACGACATCGAGGCCAAAAAGAAGACCGTCCTGGACATCCTCAAGAACTTGGAAACCACGGGAACCATTGTTGACGTCAAACTCGACCTGGAGGCGGTAGGCGATCTGGAAAGCGGTGATTTTTCCAATCGTATCCCGCTGTACGTGCTTTTTGCTTCCATCATCGAGGCGGACATTATGCCCGCGCTTCTGGACTTGGATCAGAGGGCCATCCATGCGGTGGACCTGGCCTCGGCCCCGGCGGCTTCGGCCCCGGAGTTCGCCCAGGAGCTTTTGGAGGTAACTCCGCCCACGCCGGAGGAGGACCGCACCGATGACCTCGTGAAAGAGCTGTTTTCGGCGGATACCCTGGCGGCAGCTGTGGGTGCGCCGGCGCCTCAACCGGGACCTGCCCCTGCGGCCCCGACGCCGCCTCGCGCACCGGAAGCGCCCAAACCTACGGCGCCGCCCAAATCTGCGCCAGCCGCGGCAGCAAGCGAGCAAGAACCAGCGTCGGCAGATGCCGCCCCTAAGCCCGGCGGCAAGACATTTACGCAGTCCGAGACCCTGCGGGTGCATGTGAGCCTCTTGGAGGACCTCATGAACCTGGCCGGAGAGTTGGTGCTCAGCCGCAACCAGCTCATGCAGGCCATCTCCTCCAACGTCCTGCATCAGATCCAGGTGGCCGGGCAGCGCATCGATTTGGTGACCTCGGAGTTGCAGGAAACCATCATGCTCACCCGCATGCAGACCATCGGCACCATCTTCAACAAGTTTCCACGTGTGGTGCGGGATCTGGCCCGTTCCTTGGGCAAGCAGATCGATCTCCAGCTGGAAGGCAACGAAGTTGAGCTGGATAAGACCATCATCGAGGGCCTGGGCGATCCCTTGACCCACTTGGTGCGCAACTCCGCCGATCACGGCATCGAGCCGCCGGAAGAGCGTATCGCCCAAGGGAAAAACCCCACGGGCACCATCCTGCTCAAGGCCTATCATGAGGCCGGGCAGGTCATCGTGGAGATCATTGATGATGGCCGTGGTCTCAATACTGCCAAAATCGTGGAAAAGGCCGTGGCCAAGGGACTCATCACCGCAGAGCAGGCCCGGGGCATGAGCGAAAAGGAGAAGGCCAACCTGATTTTCCTGCCGGGGCTCTCCACTGCGGAAAAGGTCACCGATGTCTCCGGCCGCGGTGTGGGCATGGATGTGGTGAAATCCAACCTCGATCAGCTGGGCGGCCAGGTGGATATCGAGACTGCGCCGGGCAAGGGCACCACCATCCGCATCAAGCTCCCCCTGACCTTGGCGATCATCCCAAGCCTTTTGGTCTCGGTGGGCGAGGAGCGTTTTGCCGTGCCTCAGGTCAATGTGGACGAACTCTTGCGTGTCCCGGCCCAGAGCATCGGCGAGCGCATCGAGCTGGTGGGGGATGCGGAAGTGCTCATCTTACGGGGCGAGCTCATCCCCTTGGTATATCTCTCCACGGTGCTCAATTTGGGTGACGAGTTTTCGTCGGCGGCGCGCATGGTGGGGCACGTGCTCCGCGGCGAACCGGCGCCGGAGAAGCCCGTGGACATCAACCTCGTGGTCGTGTCTGCCGGGCAGTTCCGCTATGGGTTGGTGGTGGATGAACTGCACGACTCGGTAGAGATCGTGGTCAAGCCCTTGGGCCGGCACTTCAAGGAATGCCAGGGCTATGCCGGGGCCACCATCATGGGCGATGGTCATGTGGCCTTGATCCTGGACGTCGCGGGACTGGGCCGCTTGGCGGATCTCAGCATTACTGCTGGCCTCGAGCAGAAGAGTGTTGCCTTGGCTAAGGAAGAAGCAGCCAAAGGAATCCGTGAAGACCGTATTTCGCTCTTCACTTTCCGCAACACCCCAGAAGAACATTGTGCTGTACCGTTAGATTTAGTGGCTCGGGTGGAGCTCATCCATGCTAAAGACATTGAAGAGGTTAGTGGCCGTCGGGTGATCAAATACCGTGGCGGCAGTCTCCCGGTGTTTTCTTTGGATCAAGCGGCTAATGTGGGAGTGCTCGAGCTTGCGGGCGAGCTCGTGGTCATCGTTTTTTCCATCAACGGGCACGAGATTGGTCTTTTGGCTTCCCCGCCGGTGGACGCCATGGAGCTGGACGTGGCCATCGATACCTTTACCTTGCGTCAGCCAGGTATCAGTGGTTCGGCCATCATCGGCGAACATACCACCCTTATCGTGGATATTTACGAGCTGGTGCAGACTCTGCAGCCCGACTGGTTTGTCCAGCGTGTCGCCCCGGTGTCCGATACTGGCGGCGATGGAGAAGCGGGCGTGCCCAACCTGTTGCTGGTGGAAGATTCGGAGTTCTTCCGCAATCAGGTGCGGCGATTCCTGGAGGCAGACGGCTACACTGTGGAGACAGCGGAAGACGGCCTGGTTGCCTGGAATATGCTCCAGGCAGGCCCGGATCGCTATGATCTCGTCGTCACGGACATCGAGATGCCCAACATGGATGGCTTCCAGTTGACGGAGAGGATTCGCGGCGATGCCCGTTTTACGGGACTGCCTGTGGTGGCCTTGACCTCCCTGGCCAGCGAAGAGGATCAGGCCCGAGGCAAGGCCGTGGGCATCGATGCCTATGAGATCAAGTTGGACAAAGACCGTCTGCTCCAGTCTATCTATGATTGTCTGCAACGTTACGCCGCCGCTTAAGGAGGATCCATGAAAACGCAACAAAGCGGTCAGTTGCAAATGTCGTGCTTTTATGTGGGATCCGCCCTGTGTGGCATTGATATCCGCGTTATCCAAGAAATGAACAAGCAGATGGAGATGACGCGGGTCCCAGGAGCCCCAGCGTATGTGCTCGGCATCATGAATTTGCGTGGTCGTATCGTCACCATCATCGATCTGGGAAAGAAGCTGGGTCTCGGTCAGTCGAAGAAGACGGAGCAAAGCCGTATTATTATTGTCAATTCTCGCGAAGAAAATATCGGCCTCTTGGTGGACCGTATTGCCGATGTCGTGACGACGCGATGGGAAGACGTGGAGCCGACGCCGTCCAATATCAAGGGTATTAAAGGCAAATATTTTCACGGAGTATGTAAGTCTGGAAAAGAACTCGTCGCTATCTTGGACATTGATGCCGTCCTCGCTGACGAGTAACGCGGGAGACCATATGCCCATTCGTGTTCTTGTGGTGGACGACACCATCATGTACCGGAAAGTGGTGTCGGATATTCTTGCAGAAGTCCCTGATGTGGAAGTGGTGGGCACCGCCAATAACGGCCAGATCGCCTTGTCACGTATTGCTTCGGTACAGCCGGACCTCATCACCTTGGATGTCGAGATGCCGGTGATGAACGGCTTGGAACTCTTGGAAGAAATGCAGCGCCGTGGCTTGGACGTGGGGGTTATCATGCTTTCCACCCTCACCAAGCGGGGCAGTGAAATCACGCTCCGGGCCCTGGAATTGGGGGCATTTGATTTCATCACCAAGCCTGATGCCGAGGACCGGGAGCAGGCGGTGCGGGAGTTGCGCAGCGCCCTGGTGCCGCGCATCAAGGCGTACGCCAAACGTATGGAAGTGCGGCGGCTGCTGCGCTCGCGCCCAACGCCCGCGCCGCCGACAGCCGCTCCGGCAGCCAAGCCTTCTGGAGCCCCCCTGGCGCGCCGGGTAGGAAAGTCCAAGGCTGTGGCCATCGGCATTTCCACGGGCGGCCCCAATGCCTTGGCGCAGATGCTCCCCATGCTCCCCAAATTGGGGGTGCCGATCTTTTTGGTGCAGCACATGCCGCCGGTGTTTACCAAGTCTCTCGCCGAAAGCCTGGACGCCAAATGCGCCTATACGGTGCGGGAGGCCGAGCACAACGATATCGTGGTGCCGGATACCATCTATATCGCCCCAGGGGGCAAGCAAATGCGGGTTGCCTCCGGCAGCGCCGGCCTGAAAGTCATCCAGATCACGGACGATCCGCCGGAGAACAATTGCAAACCCTCGGTGGATTACCTGTTCCGCTCCGTGGCCCGGGAGTACGGGGCTTTGGCTACCGGTGTTATCATGACCGGCATGGGCGGCGATGGCACCCTAGGACTCAAGGTAATGAAGAGCTTCGGCGCGGTCACCATTGGTCAGGACGAGGCGTCCTGCGTGGTGTATGGCATGCCGAAGATGGCCATTGAAGCAGGCGTGGTGGATATTGTTGCTCCGCTGGACCGCATTGCGGAAGAGATCGTACGCACGGTGCGTTAGGACGCCCCAACAGAACGCCTATGGTGGCCATTACTGCCGACGAAATCAGTACGCTGACCAAATATGTCTATGCCTTGTGCGGCGTGGCCCTGGATGCGAGCAAGGCATATCTTTTGGAGTCGCGCTTCAAGCCATTGCTTTCCAAGTATGGCCTGTCGTCCTACATGGAGCTCTACCAGAGGGCCGTTGCGGACAAAAGCGGGGAGATGGAAAAAGATATTGTCAGCGCCATCACTACCAATGAGACGTTGTTTTTCCGCGACAATGCTCCCTTTGAGGTCCTCAAGTACAAAATCCTCCCAGACATCATCGACGCCCGCTCCAAGGTATATGCAGGCCGGCCGATCCCCATTCGCATCTGGAGTGCGGCATGTTCCACGGGTCAGGAGGTGTATAGCATCGCCATCGCCCTCGTGGAGACCCTCGGGCGGCTCGATCGCTACCAGATCTCGATCCTCGGTACGGATATCTCCGACGAAGCCATCGCCAAAGCGAGCTACGGCAAGTACAACAAGTTTGAGATTGAACGTGGGCTCCCCATGAATGTCTTACACCGCTATTTTACGTCCACTGGAGATGGATGGCGCATCAAGGACGAGATCCGCGCCATGGCGGTATTCAAGAAATTCAATCTCATGAAGCCGTTTACCGGCCTTGGCCGTTTCGATGTGGTCTTTTGCCGTAACGTGGCCATCTACTTTACGCATCACGACAAGCGGGCGGTGTTCGAGAAGATCGCTGGCGTGCTCGAACCGGACGGTGCGCTCATCATTGGGTCCACCGAGTCCCTTTCCGGGGTGACGACAATGTTCGAGCCGCGGCGGTATATGCGCGCCGTGTTTTATCAGTTGGCTGGATCCCCGCGCCCGGCTGCCGCGAGCACAGCGCCGCCGCAGCCTGCGGCCTTTTCTGCTCCTTCTCCGCCGCGGCCGGTGGCTGCGCCCCGCCCGTCTTTGGCCAGTACCTCCCGGCCTGCCGCGGCGCCCCTGGGAGCGTCCGCCGCCGCTATGCCGAAAACGCCGGCAGCGCCTGCCTCGACTCCGCCGTCACCAGGCGCGACCACGGTGCGGCCGCCGCAGGCTGCGCCCCCGTTGCCGCGGGACCCTGAAACGCTCGCTGTGTCCCCCCCTGCGCCAGCACCTGTGGAGCAGGAGGCTGCGGCGCGTCCTGCCCCGCCGCGCCGCCAGGCTCCGCCGCCCCCAACCCGGCGCCTGCCCCCGCAAGGACCGCCGGCGGACAAGGTGGCCTTGAAGAAGCTGCTCCTGCAAAAGAAAGCCGCAAAGCAGGCGGGCACTGCCTGATGCCTCTCTGTGTGGATTGGGATGACGATGCCTTGGGCGCACCGCTGCGCCCCGAAGACTCGTTGTGGCAGGCCATGGGATGTGCGGATCCTGGCTGGCCTGGCCCGGAACGGGTGAGGGTGCTTGCGGCCTGTTCTTCGACCTTGGACGTGGCGTGGCAGTTGGTGCGGCGCGGAGAGCTTGCCCCGTGGGATTCGGTGCTATGCGCCCGCCAATGGGCAGGCCGAGGACAGATGCGGCGGTCGTGGACTTCTCCTCCGGGAAACCTCTACGCCAGCGTGCGGTTGCCGAACCTCCCTTCTGCCTGGGTGCCGCTGGTCTCCCTCATGGTGGGGTTCGGGATACGCCAAGGATTGGGGCAGGAAGCCGTGCGTCTCAAGTGGCCCAACGATCTGGTTTTGGAAGGGAAGAAACTCGGCGGGATCCTCCTGGAAGAGCGCGACGGCGTGCTCGTGGCCGGTATTGGCATCAATCTTGTTTCCGCCCCGCCAATCGAGGAGCTTCGATCCGAAGCAGCTCTTCCCGCAGGGAGGCTTCCCGCGCCGTGCCCGCCGGTTTTGGCCCTGTGGCGGCAACTTGTGCACGGGCTTCGTCTCTGCTACGAGACGATCCCTGCCTCCATGAGTCCTGCGGCGTGGTGTTCTTCCCTTTCTTCCTGTCTGGCCTGGCATGGCCAATGGGTTCAGGTCGAAGATCATCGATCATCGATTTGTGGTGTTCTCTGCGGTGTGGCCGAGGACGGGGCCTTGCGGTTGGCGCTTCCTGGAGGCGAAGAGGCGCGGATCACCAGTGGATCGCTGCGACCTCTGTCCCCTAACTCATAGAGCGATTTTGAGGAGAAAGAGATGGCGCGCACCTTCGATGCGGTTGTCGAGGAACTTCGTGGGAAAAAGATCTTGGTGGCCAACCGGGGGATCCCGGCGCGGCGGATCATGCGTTCCATCAAGGAAGTTTTCCATGCAGTGCCTCTGGTGACGGCCACGGATGTGGACAAAACCGCACCCTATACAGCTTCAGCCCATGAACTTTTGCTTTTGGGCGAAGACCACCGGGCGTATTTGGACATCCAGACCATTGTGGCCAAGGCCAAAGCCAAAGGGGTTATTGCCATCCATCCCGGGTGGGGGTTTGCTTCCGAAGACGACAACTTCCCGAGGGTCTGTGCGGAGGCGGGCATTGTCTTCATCGGCCCCACGGCCGAGGCCATGCGGCTTTTGGGGAACAAGGTCGAAGTGCGGCGACTTGCCAAAAGCCTAGATATCCCGGTGGTGCCTGGCTCCGAGGGGGCGGTGAGTATTGAGGAAGCCCGAGAGGTGGTCCGGCAGCTGGGCTTGCCGGTCATGCTCAAGGCCGAAGGCGGCGGCGGCGGCCGGGGCATTTACGAGGTGTTCGACGAAGGGCAACTGGAAGACTCCTTCATCAAGGCCTCGGCCTTGGCGCAGGCCTCCTTCGGCAACCCCCGGCTCTATGTGGAGCGACTGCTCACCTCGGTGCGTCACATCGAAATCCAGGTGATCGCCGACAAGTACGGCAATATCTTCGCCTTTGATGAGCGCGACTGCACCATTCAGCGCAATCATCAGAAACTGGTGGAGATCACCCCCTCCCCGTGGCCGGGCATGACACCGGCGCTGCGCGCCCAGCTCAAGGACTACGCCCGTCGCTTGGTGCAGGCCGTGGGCTATTTCTCCTTGTGCACGGTGGAGTTTCTGGTGGACCGCGAGGGGCGACCGTACCTCATCGAGGTCAATACGCGTCTGCAGGTGGAGCACGGCATCACCGAGTGCCGCTACGGCATCGACCTCGTGGAAGAGCAGATCGCCGTGGCCTTTGGCGCCGAACTGCGGCTGCGGGAAGAAGAAATCCTGCCGCATAGCTGTGCCATCCAGGTGCGTATCAATTGTGAGGACCCGCGGCAGAAATTCGCCCCCAACTCCGGTCGGATCACCCGCTACATCTCGCCTGGCGGCCCAGGGATTCGAGTGGATTCGTGCGTGAGCAGCGGCTATGAATTTCCCTCGCAGTATGACTCGGCGGCGTCGCTGCTCATTGCGTATGGTCGGGATTGGAACAAGGTGCTGGGGACCTTGGAGCGGGCCTTGGGCGAGTACATTGTCGGCGGGCTCAAGACCACCATCCCTTTCCACCGGCAGGTGATCGCCCATCCCCGCTTCCGCAGCGGCGACTACGACACCACCTTTGTGGATACCACTCCCGAACTCATGGACTACCGGGATCCAGAGCCGGAGGCCATGCGTCTGGCCCGCTTGGTGGCGGAAATTTCCGCCAAGGGGTATAATCCGTATTTGAAACTGGGCGAATACCGCACCCGCGACAGCGTTCGCATCGGTCCTTTCCGGCCGAGCCTGCCGCGCATCGAGCCGGAATACTACCGCTATCCCTACCCGCGCGGAGATCGCGACGCCATCCTCGATTTCATTCGTGATTCCGGGTACGTGCATTTTTCTGACACCACGTGCCGTGACATCACCCAGTCCAACTCCGGCAACCGCTTCCGCTTGGCCGAGGACCGCATCATTGGTCCCTACTTGGACAATTGCGGGTTCTTCTCCTTGGAAAACGGCGGCGGTGCCCATTTCCACGTGGCCATGCTCGCCAACATGACCTATCCCTTTACCGAGGCCAAGGAGTGGAACGCCTTTGCCCCCAAGACCCTCAAACAGATCCTCATTCGTTCCACCAATGTGCTCGGCTACAAGCCCCAGCCGCGCAACCTCATGCGCCGCACCGGCGAGATG
Source organism: Thermodesulfomicrobium sp. WS (assembly GCF_027925145.1). GTDB lineage: Bacteria > Desulfobacterota > Desulfovibrionia > Desulfovibrionales > Desulfomicrobiaceae > Thermodesulfomicrobium. The sequence continues at coordinate 1,533,786 of NZ_AP027130.1, read as the reverse complement.
ATCTGCGAGCACTACGACGTCATCCGCTGTTTCGATTTTCTCAATCACATCGAAAACATGCGCCCGTTTGCGGAAGTGGCGCTCGCCTCGAGGAAGAATATCTGGGAGCCGGCCATCTCGCTCTCGTGGGCCCAGGGGTTTGACGTGCCGCACTATCTGGGCGTGGTGGAGGAGATCATCGCCATGACCGCCGAAGTGGCGGGGTGTTCCAAGAAAAAAGCGGAAAAGCTCATTATCCTTGGGCTCAAGGACATGGCAGGGGTGTGTCCGCCCCGGTTCATGACCGAGCTCGTTTCCGCCCTCCGCAAGGCCTATCCGGAGCTCGTGATCCATTATCATCGGCACTACACGGATGGACTCTTCGTACCTGCAGTGGCGGCGGCCGCCAAGGCCGGAGCCCATATCGTCGATACCGCCATCGGTGCGGCGGTGCGCTGGTATGGCCAGGGGGAGGTGCTCTCCACCGCGGCCTACATCGAAGAGCTGGGCATGAAGACCAATCTCAACAAAGAGATGATCCGTACTGCGGGCTTTGTGCTCAAACAGATCATGCCCTACTACGATCGCTACACCGCGCCGTATTTTCAAGGCATCGATTATGACGTCGTCGAGCATGGAATGCCGGGAGGGGCCACATCGTCCTCGCAGGAAGGGGCGATGAAGCAGGGATATATTCATCTGCTGCCGTACATGCTCAAGTTCCTGGCCGGGACGCGCAAAATCGTACGCTACCACGACGTGACTCCTGGGTCGCAGATTACCTGGAATACGGCGTTTCTGGCGGTGACCTGCGCCTTCAAACGCGGTGGACGCAAGGCGGTGCGGCGGCTTTTGCATGTGCTCGATCAGGTTGTAAATACGCCGGAAGATCAGGTTTCCGAGGAGCTGCGTCGCGACCGCCTCATGATCTATCAGGACGCCAACGACGCCTTCCGCGACCTCTTGCTTGGAAAGTTCGGCCGCCTGCCCTTGGGGTTCCCGCCGGATTGGGTGTACGCCTCCGCCTTTGGTCCCGACTATGCGGAGGCCCTGGCGCGGCGCACGGAGCGCTCTCCCTTGGTGAACCTGGCGGACGTGGATATCGCCGCCGAGACCCGCGCCTTGACTGAGCACATTGGCCGGGCGCCCACGGAAGAAGAGCTCATCATGTACCTCAATCATCCCGGCGACGCCCTCAAGACCATCCAATTCGTGCGCACGTACGGCGATCCCAACAACTTGCCGCTGCATGTCTGGTTCGAGGGATTGCGGGTGGGCGAGAAGCTCCTTTTCCGCGACAGCCTCGGCAAGCACCATGAGCTGGTGATCACGCATATCGCCCGCCCTGACGACCACGGCATGAGCCTGGTTGCCTACAGTCTCGATTCCGAGTTTTTCAGCATGCAGGTGAAGGTGGCGGAAGGCACGGCCAAGGACGAGGGCGGCGTGGAGATGGCGGATCCCAACAATCCCTATCATGTGGCTGCCCCATCCAATGGCGACCTCTGGGTCATGCACGTGAAGCCAGGGGATCTGGTCAAAAAAGGCGAAGAGATCTGCAATATCTCCATCATGAAGCAGGAAAAGGCCGTGCTCGCACCCGTGGATGGCATGGTGGAACGCGTGCTGAAATTCGCGGACTTTCATGAGGACAAGAAGATGGTGCCGGTCAAGGAGGGGGAACTCCTGGTGGTATTGGTCCCCGCCCCCAAGAAATGTCCCACGTGCGGCATGGCGGTCACGCGGGAGGAGTACCGCTTCTGCCCCGGATGTGGTCAGAAGGTGTAGTGCGCGCGAGGAAATTTTCTCCTCAAGCTGCCCTTTTGGGTGTCGTCAAGGTCTGGCGTGCGAGTGATTTTTGTGGCAGAGTTTGCGGGAAAGATGCTGGCACCCGCAGTCCAAAGGAGTGCACATGGCCAAAAAAGCCCAAAAAACCCAAACCCCTTCCACGGAGCAGGCACAAGGAGCCGCTATGGATATGGAACAGACAGAGGCCCTGAAGGCCCAGCTGGTGCTCACCGGCAAGGATATCGTTGCCATTGGTGAGGAGGCCGAGCTTCTCGTTGGCGGAAAAAACTACAACACCGCCATCATCAGTACCATCGACGGTATTCGTGCGCCGCAATTTCGGGCCATTTCTTCCATCGCTTTCCATAAAATCCTTGACGAGACCAAGGTCAATGCTGCGGTGGTGCGCGCCACGGTGGACCGTGCGTATGAGTCCGTGGATTGGTCCTCGCCGGAGGTGAACAAGGACGCCGGTTTCTTGCAGAAGTTCGTCCGCCGCATTGCCCAGGAGATTCGCGAACATCCCAAGCGCCATGAAGGCACGCTCATCCGCCTGCGCACCTTCGTCAACAACGTGGTGGAGGGATTTGCGGTTTCTCCCGAAGGCATCGATCAACTGCGCAAGCGCTCGGTGCTGGTGCAGGCCGCCATCCTTTCCGTGGATTTGCCCAAGGAAGTGGAAATGGCGGTGCGTCAGGCCTATCAGGATATCTGCCGGGAGGCGGGGCTGGAGAACGAGCCCGTGGCGGTGCGCTCCTCTGCCGCGGGAGAGGACAGCCGCAAAAAGGCCTTTGCCGGTCTTCAGGATACCTATCTCAATATCGTGGGTGAAAACGACGTGGTGCAGGCCTACCACTGGGATTGCGCCTCGGCGTACAACCTGCGCTCCATGACCTACCGCCGTGAGGCCATCTTGGATGCCGTGGCCCGGGCGGAACAGACCGGCGACGACTCCATTGCCATCAAGGCCAAGCAGGAGTGGGCCATCGAGAATACGTCTCTGTCGGTGTGCATCATGCGCATGATCAACCCGGTGATCTCGGGTACCGCCTTTTCCGCGGACACGGCCACCGGTTGCCGCGGCACCAGCCGCAATGACTTGGTCTCCATCGACGCCAGCTACGGTCTGGGCGAGGCGGTGGTGAGCGGCATGGTGACTCCGGACAAATTTTACGTGTACCAGCGCGAAGACGGCCAGGAAGTGGTCATCCGCTTCATGGGCTGCAAAGACAAGCGCATCGTGTACAAAGAGTCGGGCAAGGGCACCAAGGTGGAGCCTGTGCCCGAGGAGATGGTCTACCGCTGGTCCCTTTCGCTTGCCCAGGCCGAGGCCGTGGCCAAGGGGGTGCGCCGCATCAGTCAGGCCTACGGCGGTATGATCATGGATTCGGAGTTCTGCATCGACCAGTGGGATCGGTTGTGGTTCGTGCAGGCCCGGCCTGAGACCCGCTGGAACGAGGAGTTGGAAAAGCATCCGCACTCCATCTTCATGCGCCGCAAGGAAGTGGACCCCACGGCTTTGTCCCGGGCCGAAGTGCTGCTGGAGGGCAATGGCGCCTCCCGCGGCGCAGGCCAGGGCAAGGTGCGGTTTTTGCGCTCCGCCCTGGAGCTCAACAAGATCAACAAGGGCGACGTGCTCGCCGCAGACCGCACCGACCCGGACATGGTGCCGGGCATGCGCATCGCCTCGGCCATTTTGGCCGATGCCGGCGGGGACACCAGCCACGCGGCCATCACCTCGCGCGAGTTGGGCATTCCGGCGGTTATCGGCATCAAGCGTCTCGAAAAGCTGCGGGCCTTGGACGGTCATGAGGTGACGGTGGATGGCTCGCGCGGCAAGGTGTACCGGGGGATTTTGCCCTTGGTGGAAGTGGGCGGGGAAATCGATGTGAGCAAACTCCCGCCCACCAAGACCAAGATCGGCCTGATCCTTGCCGATGTGGGCCAATCCATGTTCCTCTCCCGTCTGCGCGACGTGCCGGATTTCGAAGTGGGGCTGCTGCGGGCCGAGTTCATGCTCGGCAATATCGGCGTGCATCCCTTGGCGCTGGAGGCCTACGACCGGGGGACTTTGCAGCAGACGGTCCAGGCCAAGCTCGCGGAGATGGAACAAGACCTCACCAAGCTGCTTGCCGAGCAGATGGCTTCGGGCATTGCCACGTTGGATATCAAGCTGCGGGCCTATGTGGGCATGGTGACCGAGCTCTCCCGCCAAATGGAGGAGCTCACGGAACGGGAAGGTTCCAAAGGCACGGACGAGGTGCTCGCCTTGCACCGCCAGCTGCGCGAGCTCGACAAACGTTTGGATGTGCATTTGGAGTACGCCACCCAGCGCCTGGAGACCCTCAAGACCTCCAATGACTTGGCGACCCACGTGGCCATCATCATGGGCTATGCCGACGAGTTGGAATCCTTGGGGAGCGACCCGGCTTCCCAGCGCCGTCGCGCCGAGATCGAAGAGAGCATCCAGGCCCAGGTGGCGCGCATCAAAGACGATCCCATGGTGCAGGATGTCCTAGCGCGCATTACCGCCTTGCGCGAGGACGTGGCGCGCAAGGCGGGACTTGCCCAGGAGATGGAGTTCGTGCGCACCTTGCCCCAGAAGATCGCAGAAATCTTGCGTTCCCGTGGGGTGCGCAGCGGCAAGGAGCTCTATGTCCAGGGCCTTTCTCAGGGGCTGGCGCTTTTTGCCATGGCCTTCCACGGCCGGCCCATCGTCTACCGCACCACGGACTACAAGACCAACGAATACCGCAACCTCTTGGGCGGCTCCCTGTTCGAGGCCTACGAGGACAACCCCATGCTCGGCTACCGCGGCGTGTCCCGCCAGGTGCACGATTGGGAGATCGAGGCCTTCAAGCTGGCCCGCGGGGTGTACGGCGGCACCAACCTCCATCTCATGCTGCCCTTCGTGCGCACCCTGGAGGAGGCCCGCTCCATGAAGCGCTACTTGGCGCAGGTGCACAATTTGCGCTCGGGCGATCAGGGGCTCAAGCTCATCCTCATGAGCGAAATTCCGAGCAACGCCATTCTCGCCAAGGAGTTCATCAAAGAGTTCGACGGATTCTCCATCGGCTCCAACGATATGACCCAGCTTGTCCTGGGCACGGACCGGGACAACTCGCGGTTGCGTCACATCTACGACGAGGAAGACCCGGCGGTGGTATGGGCCATCCTCACCACCATCTTTACGGGCCAGAAGTACGGCAAAAAGATCGGTTTCTGCGGCCAGGGGGTTTCCAACTCCAAGATCGTGCGCGGGCTGGTGTGCATTGCGGGCATTGTCTCGGCCTCGGTGGTGCCGGACACCTACCAGCAGACCAAGTTCGACGTGGCGGAAGTAGAGGCGGAGAACATCCCCGTGGAACGCTTGGGCGCGTGGATCTCGGAACAGCACTTGGCCCGGCTCCACACCTTGATGCAGGAGAACCACTACGGACATATCCTCAAGAAGAACACCTCCGCCGCGGACCTCATGGACTGGTATGAAGGCGAGCTCGCCCGGCTCCACGAGCAACTCCAGAACCATTTGGGCACGATGAAGGAAGACTTCTACCGTCAGGAACTCAATAGTTTCCGGCGTATCTTCCACAAGCCGGTGATTTACGCCAATTGGGACTGGGCACGCACGGTGGAGGATGCCCTGCATCAGGCGGGCTTTGCCTCCTTTGCGGAGCAGGCGGAAGCCCTTGCCCGGCAGCGCGAAACACAATGGTAGAACGTGGGGAGGCCCAAGCGGCCTCCCCACTGGTGGAAGACTCTCCAAGGAGTTCGTATGTGGCGCTTGGCCGTGATGGTGCTGATGATGGGTCTTGTGGGCTGCACGCAGGAAGCGCAGAACCAACTGGGCCGAGCCATTCAGAACTGGACCGGGACCAATGGTGTTTTGGAAATCTATGCCGGCAGCACCTTGGTCAAACGGTTTTTGCAGATCGACAAGCTCTCCACTGCCATGGGTACTTCGGACCGTAACGCCCGAGAGTACCGTTTCGGGTATGGCGTGCTCGATGCCAATCTCAATGGCGTTGCCGATCCTGGAGAGCGGCGCATCTATTTTGAAGTCTCCAATTATTGTACGTACGTTTTTTATGAACAGCCCTAAAACCGTGGGGGGAGGTCGCCATGTTGTTTTTGCAGGACGTTTCTCTGGCCGGTGCGCGGGTGCTCCTTCGCGTGGACTACAATGTACCGCTCAAAGACGGTCACATTGTTGACGACAATCGCATCGTGCAAAGCCTTCCCACGGTGCGGCACATTCTTGATGCCGGAGCGAGCCTCATCATCTGCTCGCATTTGGGCCGCCCCAAAGGGGCCGTGGATCCAGCCTTTTCCCTCGCCCCGGTGGCTGAGCGCCTGAGCGCGCTTGTCAATCGGCCCGTGGAGCTCGTCCCGGAAGTGGTGGGACCGCAGACGAGCAGCCGGGCGGCACAGCTTCGCCCCGGTGAGATCCTCATGCTGGAAAACCTGCGTTTCCATCCTGGGGAAACCAAAAACGACCCGGAATTCAGCCGGCAATTGGCATCGCTTGCCACGGTGTACGTCAATGACGCCTTTGGGGCCTCGCACCGGGCCCATGCCTCGGTGGTAGGGGTGACGGAGTTTGTGGACGTGTGCTGCGGTGGATTGCTGCTGGAAAAGGAGTGGCGCTATCTCGGCGAGGCCCTCAAGGACCCCAAGCGGCCCTTCGTGGCCGTCATCGGCGGGGCCAAGGTTTCCACCAAGCTGGGGATCCTCCACAATCTCCTTTCCCGGGTGGACGCGCTCATCGTGGTGGGCGCCATGGCGAACACCTTCCGCAAGGCCCAGGGCTTTGCCGTGGGGACTTCATTGGTGGAAGACGACCTGGTGGAGGAGGCCGCGCAGATCATGCTCGCGGCCAAGGAGCGTGGGGTGCGTTTCTATCTGCCCGTGGACTACATCGTGGGCACCGACCCCAAGGCCACGACCCCGCTTGGGGTGTGCACCTATCAGGACGTCCCGGACAACGCCATGGTCCTGGACAGTGGTCCGGCTTCGCACACCTTGTTCTCCGAGGTGGTGCGGGATGCGGGCACTGTGGTGTGGAACGGTCCTTTAGGGGCTTTTGAGAATCCGGTCTTTGCCCAGGGCACGGAGAATTTCTGTCGCGTGGTGGCAGCGCTTCCGGGCCTCACCATTGTAGGCGGTGGAGACACCAATGTCGTCATCCAACGCCTCGGCTTGACCGAAAAATTTTCCTTCATTTCCACCGGTGGCGGGGCGTTTTTGGAGTTTCTCGAAGGCAAGACCCTGCCGGCCTTTGCCGCCCTGGAAGCCAAAGCCCGCCGCTAAGGAGCGTGTATGCCGAAACTCATCGCTGCCAATTGGAAGATGTACAAGACCTTGGCCGAGGCCGAGACTACGGCCCGGGAACTGGCCGCCACCCTTGCCAGCCGCATCCCTGCGGGGCGCGAGGTGCTGGTCTGCCCGGTCTTTGTGCACCTGCCTGCCTTGGCCAGGACCCTGCAGGGGGCAGACATCCGGCTTGGCGCGCAAGATCTGTACCCCGCCAAGGAAGGGGCCTTTACCGGTGAGGTGGCGCCGCGCCAGCTTCTGGATGTGGGCTGCACCTATGCCCTGGTGGGGCATTCGGAGCGTCGGCATGTGCTTGGCGAAAGCGACGCCTTCGTGGCGCAGAAGACCGCCTTTGGCCTGGGGGAGGGACTTCAGATCATCTTGTGCATCGGCGAGACCTTGGACGAGCGCCGAGCCGGGCAACTGGAAACCGTGCTCGCGCGGCAGATCACCTCTGCCGTGGCGCGTATCCCTCAGGATGGGGCGGCGCGGCTCACCATTGCCTACGAGCCGGTGTGGGCCATTGGCACTGGGGAAGTCGCCACCCTGGAGGACATCCACGCCGCCCACGCCGTGGTGCGGCGCCTACTTGCGGAGAGCTTGGGTGAGGCAGGCCGCAGCGTGCGTATCCTGTATGGCGGCTCCGTCAAGCCGGACAACGCCGGCGCCATTCTTGGACTTGACAATGTGGATGGCGTCCTCGTAGGCGGCGCGAGCCTTGAGGCGTCAAGTTTTAGCAAAATCGTTTTGGCCTGAGGCTACGGAGGATTCGTGAACCCACTTATCGTGACGATTCATATTCTTGCCTGCATCACCTTGGTGGTGCTGGTGCTGTTGCAATCGGGCAAAGAAGGCATGGGCGTGATCTTTGGCGGGGGCAGTTCTTCGCTTTTCGGCGCTTCCGGCGCTGGGGGCCTTTTGGGCAAGATTACCGCCGGGGCGGCAGTGGTCTTCTTCCTCACCACCATGACCTTTACGTATCTCAGTGCCCAGCAGCACACCAAACCCAAGGAATCCGTGGTGCTGGAGGCCCCGGTCACCCCGGAGCCCCAGACTCCCGTGCCCACCGCGCCTGGGCCCGCCGCGCCCACACCGGCGCAGTAATCCGCGACCCCGCCACCGTGGCGGGGTTTGCGTTTTCTTGAAGTCAGAAATTTTTTCGCTCGCTTCTTGCCCAACACCGGGGCCCTATGGCATGGGGCGCAGGAGTGAGAACCTCAAATGTCAAGGAGGAAACTCGTGCCTGTGTCCTGTAATCTCATCATAGGTGGCGCCGCGGGCCAGGGGTTGGACTCTGCGGCCCTGATGCTGGCAAGGGCGCTCGTGCGCTCAGGGTGGTTCGTCCTGGCGGCCCAGCACGTCATGAGCCGGGTGCGCGGCGGCCACAACAACGTCCGGCTGCGCATCGCCGCAGAGCCCATCGAGGCCCCGGCGGATACCTTTCACCTCCTTGCGGCCATGACCGAAGAATCCGTGGCGCTGCATCGGGGCCGGCTTGCGCCCGGGGCGGCGATCCTGGCCGATAGTGCCTGGAAGCTGCCTGCCGAGGCCGGTCTTCTGGAGGTCCCGTTTCATGATCTGGCCCGCCGTCCGGTATTCCAGAATACCGTGCTCTTGGGGGTGATCTCGGCGTTTCTGGGCCTTGAGGAATCGGTCCTGGCGGAGCTTTTGCGCGAGCAGTTCGCTGCCAAAGGTGAAGACACGGTGGCCGCCAATCTCGAGGCCTTGCACAACGGCCGCCAGTGGGGCGAGGCGGCGGGGGTGCGACTTCCCATGCCTGATCCCGCCCCGGCAGCGCAGCCGCGGTTGGTGGTGAACGGTAATCAGGCGGCCTGTCTGGGTGCCGTGGCCGCAGGGGTGGGGTTTTGCGGCTACTACCCCATGAGTCCGTCCACGTCGTTGTCCGAGGCCCTGGCCTGGGCCGGGGCGGATGCCGGCATCGTGGTGGAGCAGGCCGAGGACGAGATCGCTGCGGCCAACATGGCCGTGGGCGCGGCCTACGGTGGGGCGCGGGCCATTGTGCCCACCTCGGGAGGCGGCTTTGCCCTCATGACCGAGGCCGTGAGCCTGGCCGGGGTCATGGAAGCGCCGGTGGTGTTCTTTGTGGCCCAGCGCTCAGGCCCGGCCACCGGGCTTCCCACCCGCACCGAACAGGCGGATTTGGACCTGGTGCTCTATGCAGGGCACGGAGAGTTTCCCCGGGCGGTTTTGGCCCCGGATGGCCCGGAGAGCCTCTTCCGGCTCACCTACCAGGCCTTTGCCATGGCCGAACGCGCCCAGACGCCGGTGTTCGTGCTTTCCGATGAGTTTTTGGCCGATGGGCTCTTTACCGCAGCGCCTTTTTCCGTGGAGGGGCTGCCGCCGATCACCGAGCCGGACCTCTCCGACACCGACCCTGAGGGGTATGAACGCTATAGCCTGCGCATGGGCCCGGTGCCGCCGCGGCGCATCCCCGGCGCCGGCAGATCCCTGGTACTCTGGGACTCCCACGAGCACGAGCCAAGCGGCCATATCACCGAATCGGCGGAAATCCGCGTGGCCCAGCAGAATCGGCGGCTCCACAAGCTTTCGGTGCTCAAGGAACAGGTGGTCCCGCCCACCTATCACGGCCCAGAAAACCCGGATACGCTGCTGGTGTCCTGGGGAAGCCCCAACGGTGCGGTGCGCGAGACCGTAAGCACCCATGAGGGGCCGGGCACACTGGCCGCCCTCACCTTTACCCAAGTATGGCCGCTCATTCCCGAGACCTTCCTGCCGTATCTCACGGCAGCGCGCCGCGTGGTGGTGGTGGAAGGCAACAGCACCGGACAGTTTGCCCGGCTGCTCACCTGGGCGGCGGGCTTTTCGACGCCGCACGCCATCCGGCGCTACGATGGCCGGGCCATGACGGTACAGTATATTCGTCAGGGGCTGCGTTCCCTGCTGGAGGAATAACCATGCTGGATACAACGATTTATGGTGCGTTTCCGACCTCTTGGTGCCCAGGGTGCGGCAATCACGACATCCTGGCGGCCCTCAAGACGGCGCTGGCGCGGCTTGAGCTTGCGCCACACCAATTCGCCCTGGTCTCGGGCATCGGCCAGGCGGCCAAAGCCCCCCATTACCTGCGCTGCAATGGATTTGCCGGGCTCCATGGTCGGGCCCTGCCTGCGGCCCAGGCCCTCAAGCTGGTTCAGCCCGAGCTCACGGTACTCGTGGAGTCAGGCGATGGCTGCACCTATGGCGAAGGCGGCAATCACTTTTTGGCCGCTATCCGCCGCAACGTCGATATCACTCTGCTCGTGCACGACAACCAGATCTATGGCCTCACCAAAGGCCAATCCAGCCCCACGACCATGGTGGGACACAAGACCAAAAACCAGCCTCTGGGTGTATTGGATATGCCCTTCAACCCCGTGGCCGTGGCCGTGGCCATGGGATGCTCCTTTGTGGCGCGCTCCTTTTCCGGCCTCAAGGAACACCTGGCTGAGACCATTGTACAGGCGGTGCGGCATCCGGGCTTTGCCTTGGTGGACATTATGAGCCCGTGCATCTCCTTCAACAAGGTCAACACCTTTGCCTGGTACAAGGCCCGCTGCCAGGAGATCCCCGCCTCCCACGACCCTACGGACCAGGAAGCCGCCATGCGCCTGGCATGGGAGTTTGGGGAGCGCATCCCGGTGGGGGTGCTCTTGAAGCGGCCATCCACGCCGAAGGACCAGATTTTGCCAGTCTGCCAGCAGGGGCCGCGCTACCGCCATAAGCCGGATCCAGCGGTGCTCTCGCGCCTCATGGCTGCCTTTGCCTAAGGGTTGCCAAGGGGTGGGGAGGCCAGGTAGCGGTGGTGGGTCATGCCAAGCATGGCCCACCACTTTTGTGGAGCGAGGAATCGCATGCAAGCACATATCGTTTTTGATCCGTCCAGGTGGACGCTCCAGCTGTTGGATCAGCGCCGTCTGCCCTGGGAGGAGACCTGGGTGGAGTGCCGCACCGTGGCCGACGTGGTCGCCGCCATCCGACCCATGGTGGTGCGCGGCGCTCCGGCCATCGGCGTGGCTGCGGCCTATGGGTGCGCTTTGGCATGCCGGGAGGTGAGTGCCCATGCCTCGTGGCGCACCGCGGTGGAGGCGCTGCTCGCTGATCTCGCCCAGGCCCGTCCCACGGCGGTGAATCTCTCCTGGGCCGTCGGGCGCGTGGCGGCGCGGATTGCCAAGGCCCCAGACCCAGCGGCAGCCGCCCTTGCGGCCTTGGACGAGGCCCGGGCCATTCACGACGAAGACGTGGCCATGTGCCGCGCCATGGGGCGGTTGGGGGCCGCGCTGTTGCCCCAGAAAGGTACGGTGCTTACCCATTGCAACGCTGGCGCCCTGGCCACGGGCGGCTATGGCACGGCCTTGGGGGTGATCCGGGCAGCGCGCGAGATGGGCAAAGACATTCGCGTGCTGGCCGATGAGACAAGGCCCTTGTGGCAGGGGGCGCGACTGACGGCCTATGAACTGGCCCGTGACGGCATCCCGGTGGAGGTCATCTGCGAAGGCGCTGCGGCCTCCATGATGGCCCGGGGGGAAGTGGACGCCGTCATCGTGGGTGCGGACCGTATTGCCGCCAATGGGGATACGGCCAACAAGATCGGCACGTTGGGATTGGCGGTTCTGGCGCGGCACTTTGGCGTTCCCTTTTACGTGGCGGCCCCGCATTCGACCTTTGATCTCTCCATTGCGAGCGGCGCGCACATCCCCATCGAAGAACGGGCTGCGGAAGAAGTCACCCACCCTTGCGGCAGCCGCCTGGCCCCTGAAGGGGTTGGGGCGCGCAATCCCGCCTTCGATGTGACGCCCGCAGAACTCATCTCCGCCATCATCACGGAGCGGGCGGTGCTGCAGCCGCCCACAGCCGCCACCATCGCCCAGGTTTTGGGGGGTCGGGTATGAAGCATCTGCCGCTTGTCGCCTTGGTGGGCCGCCCCAATGTGGGCAAATCCACCTTGTTCAACCGCTTGGTGGGCGAGCGCGTCTCCATCACCCACGATGAACCAGGGGTGACGCGCGACAGCATCTGGCGCGAGGTGCGTTGGGAGGAGAGCACCAGCATTCTGGTGGATACCGGCGGCATCCTCATGGATTCCGATGACCCCTTGGCCCAGGACGTCTTTGCCCAGGCGCGGGAGGCCATGGCGGAAGCCCATGTGGTCATCCTGGTGACCGACGGCCGGGAAGGTTTGCACCCCCATGACGAGGCCGTGGCTGGGTTTTTGCGCCAAAGCGGCAAACCGGTGCTCGTGGTGGCCAACAAGGTGGACAGCCCGGAGCGCGAGGCGGTCTTGTGCTCGGAATTCCATGCCTTGGGCTTTCCGGTGGTGGGGGTGTCCGCCGCCCACGGCCACGGGGTCCCCGCATTGCGGGAAGCCGTGGAAGCGATGCTCCCGGCCACAGCGCCCGTGGAAGAGGAACACGAGCCCGGTTTGCGTCTGGCGGTGGTGGGTCGGCCCAATGTGGGCAAGTCCTCACTGGTCAATGCCCTGGTGGGGCAAAAACGCCTCATCGTGAGCCCCTTGGCGGGCACCACCCGCGACGCCGTGGACGTGGAGCTCGTGCGCGACGGCAGGCGCTACGTGTTCGTGGATACCGCGGGGATTCGCCGCAAGTCCCGGGTGCAGGAGAGTTTGGAGTACTTCTCGGTGTTGCGCTCCATGCAGGCCGCCAAGAGCGCGGACGTGACGCTCATGGTGGTGGACGCGGCCTTTGGCGTGGTGGCGCAGGACAAACGTCTGGCCGCGTTTTTGGAGCAGGAAAAGATCCCCTTTATCCTGGTGGGCAATAAAATCGACCTCCTGGCCCGAGGAGAAGGAGAACGGATGCGCCGGACAGTGCAGGAGACCTTTGCCTTTCTCAGCCACGCACCGCTGCTCTTTGCCTCCACCGTGACCAAGGCGGGGCTGGGCGGCCTGCTCCCCTTGGCCGAGCAGGTACACGCCCAAAGCCAGGTGCGGGTGCCGACCGGAGAGCTCAACCGCTTCGTGCGCTTCGCCACCGAGCGCCAGCAACCGCCGGTGGTGGGCGGCCGCCGGGGCAAGATCTATTACATGACCCAGGCCAAGACCGTGCCCCCGACCTTCGTGTTCTTCGTCAACGACCCGGCCGTCTTTCGCCAAAGCTACATGCGCTTTCTGGAAAACCAGCTGCGCAAGGCCTTTGGCCTGGACAAGACCCCAGTACGCCTGGTCCTGCGCAGCAGCCACGACCCGCAGGATTCCAAGACAAGCCGGCGGCGGTAGAGACATTGAGGCCGCTATCGCAATTCATAGGCGATGGTTTTGAACCTTATTCATCGAGATGAAAAAGCCGTGATGCATCTTCCACACACACACACACACACACACAGAATGTTCCGAGCCGCTGACGGCCTCTGCCTGCCCTGTATGCGGCTATCCCCTTGCAGCACCGTTTTTTGACGGTGGTTCCGCCCCTCTGGCCACGCTCGGATGGCCGAAGAGCGCCCAAGACGCCCAAAACATGGCGCGCCTTCCTTTGCACTTCGTGCGCTGCCCGGCATGCGGCCATGTATGGAATCGTGCCTTTTTTCCTGACGCCATCCCCTACAGTGAGCAGCCTAACCGCATGTTCAACAGCGGTATGCGCTGGCAGCGCCACATTGCCCGGTTAGTGGAGGCAACCCTGGCGCAGCTCCCGCCAGAGCCCACGGTCATTGAGATCGGTTGCGGGTGTGGGCATTTTCTCCATGCCTTGGCCCAACGCTGGCCGGGCCGCTACATCGGGTTTGACCCCAACGGGAGTGCCTCGGGCGACTTTGCGTTTCACTGTCGGCTCTTTGATCCCTGGCAGGACGTGCCCGTCTTTGCGCCCCATCTCGTCATTATGCGCCATGTTCTGGAACATTTCCAAGAACCAGCAATGTTTCTTCACCGCATGGCTTGGGCGGCGCATTCCGTACCCCATGCGGTGCGCATGCTCATTGAAGTGCCTTGCATTGATCGGGTACTGACCACTGGTCGTCTGGCTGACCTCTTCTACGAGCACCCTCAGCAATTTACCACCTCGTCTTTTTCTCAGCTCCTTGGCGCTTGCGGTGAAGTGGAGGAGCTCCAGCGCGCTTACGACGGCGAAGTATTGATTGGCGTTGTGCGCCTGCAGGTGCCAGAAGTCTTGCGTGATCGGGCGCAAGCATCCGCGTGTTTTGCAGCGCAAAGTCAGGCAGCGCGCACTACTATTGCTCAGCAATTGGATGATCTCGTGCGCAGTGGGGCACGAGTGGCTATTTGGGGCGGAACAGGTAAGGCGGCAGCATTCATGCATCATTTCGATGTCGATGCCCAACGGTTTGCCTTGGTGGTGGATTCGGACATTCAGAAAGTGGGCACGTATGTCCCGGGAACTGGCCAGCGTATTCAATTTCGCGACGTGCTCAAGACAATGACGGTGGATGTCCTCATTATTCCCACCCAATGGCGGGCGTGGGACATCCTGGCGGAAATGGAGCGCGAAGGTATTGTTGCCTCCCGCATCCTCATTGAGCACGAGGGTCGGCTCATCGATTTTCTTCGCGATCCGCATCCCTATCGTCCGAGCACCGAAACCTCTGTGCCGTGCCGACCGGAGGGTTGTCCGTCATGAACCGTATGCCAGCCTCTCAAGAGGCGCGCCTCCTTGAGGCGGCTGTCACCGCGCATCGGAAGGGTCGCCGTGCCAAGGCCGAACGTCTCTACCGCGCCATCCTTGCTATCAATCCCACGCATCCCGATGCGCAGCATAACCTAGGCCAGTTGGCCCGGCAGAGAGGCACTCCTCGTGATGCCTTGCAACACCTCAAGACTGCCTTGGAGGCGAGACCTGACGTAGCCCAATATTGGATTTCCTTCATTGCAGCACTGGTGGAGTGTGGTGAACTGGATGCTGCAGAAAAAGTGCTCGTCCAAGGTCAGGATCGAGGACTTTCCGGAGACGCGGTAGAAGAGCTGCAAGCACGAATACAAGAGCAAAGGGATGCAGCGCTTATCAGTGCTGAGCAATGCTGTCGTCAAAATCCAGAAAGTGTGGATGCCTGGAGGCATCTTGCTGAGTTACGCTACGCACACAATGATATTTTCGGATCTATTGAAGCTCTACGCAATTGCATTCGATTGGATCCGGAAAATATCAGCTACAGAATTATCCTCGCTGATTATTTAGATAAATCGGGCAATGTGGAACAGGCGGCGCAGAGTCTTCAGGGGGCAACAGCGATCGATCCAGATTCGTTTGTGGCATGGAACAATTATGGTAATATGTTGCGCAAATTAATGTGTCTTGATCAAGCCAAAGATGCATTTACCAGAGCCCATACCATAAACCCGAAGCATGAAGTGCCGCTCATCAATCTCGCTTGTCTTGCAAATGATCAATATGATATTGGTGCTGCACTGGAATATGCGCAAAAGGCCTTTGCATTGGCGCCAGAATCCCCAAAGGTGTTGCAACTCCTCGGTATTTCTTTGAGCAATGTTGATCGTTGTGAGGACGCTGCTGCCATCTTCGAAAAACTCTTGGCGGTAGCGGATACCCTCGAGAACCGCTTTCGATATTGGCTGCTTCTTCCCTGGGTTTTCCAGTCTCGTGCGGAAATCGATCGCTGGAGACAGCGATTTGCCCAAGGGATTGCAGAGCTCATGCGATCCACGGGCACGCTGGATGGAGAGAGTGTCGTTGGCGACTATTTTCGTTTGCCGTACCAGGGACAAGATGACCGACCGCTCATGGAGGCGCTGTGTCGCGTATTTCGCGCCAAGGCACCGCAGATCAATGTCACGGCCCCGCATTGCCGCCGGTGGCGTATGCCGCGGGGACGCAGGATTCGCTTGGGCATCTGCTCCCACGGCCTGTGTAACCACCCCGTGGCCAAGTTTACCAGCGGCTTTATCCGCGAGATCGACCGCAGCCGATTCGAGGTCTTCGTCATCCATACCCCACAAACCAAACACGATCCCCTGCGCGCCAAAATCAACACGTGGGCGGATCAGGTGGTGGATTTGCCCCCCGGCTATTCGCATCAAGTGGAACGAATGGCGGCGGTGGCACTCGATGCCCTGTTCTTGCCGAATGTTACGGAAGAAAAAAACTTATACCTAGGCTGTGCCCGTCTGGCGCCGGTACAATTCACCAGCTGGGGTATTGCGAGCACTTCAGGAATCGATACTCTTGACTATTACATCTCTTCACACGTGATCGAGCCGTGTGACGCCATACATCACTACACGGAGCGCCTGATTTTGCTCGATCATTTGCCGGCGTATTTTGCTTTTATCGTAGCTCCCGATTCAATTCCTGATCGTTCCTATTGGCAGATTGATGATCATCGTCCACTATATTTTTGTCCACAAAACTTATTCAAGTACCATCCTGATTTTGACAAGGTTTTGGAAGAAATTGCAAAACGAGACCACAATGCACAGTTTGTATTCATCGAAGGAATGTCCGAGCAATGGACGGATCGATTACGTTCCCGTTGGCAGTGCACTGCTCCTATGCTCAATAGAAGAGCACGATTTTTACCTCGACAAGAGCATAATGATTATATGGGTCTTGTGGCCCGTTCTGATGTCATTTTGGATACGGTGCACTTTGGTTCTGGTACCACTTTTTACGAAGCGATGTATTACGGTACGCCTATCGTCACCTGGCCGGGACGTTTTATGCGGGGACGCATTGTCGCCGGCGGCTACCAACAGATGGGACTGATAGATGTGCCGGTGGCCAACAGCCTGGAAGAATATGCCGAGGTGACCGTGGCCTGGGCAAACGATCCACACCGGCGGCAGCGTTTCCGCCAGGCGGCCCTTGCGGCGCGGGAGAAGCTCTTTGCCGACGCCCTGATTGTCCGACAGTTGGAGGAGTTTCTCCTCGCCGCCTTGGATGCCGCGGATCGGGGCGAAAAGCTGCCGTCAGGTTGGAGAGCAGGGTTTTCAAAATAAACAACACATGGTGTTTTAGAAAAGTTGCAGCATCTTCCCGATGAGTCCAATCATGGAAATGGCGGAAAAAGTCATGGCAAAGGTGAACATGCGCATCATTTGACTGCGGTTTTCCCGCAAACCCTCGTCGATACGACGGTCAATGCGTTCGATGATCTTGTCCAGCTTACTATCCAGCTGCTCGAAGCGTTTGTCCACCTGCTCGAAACGCTTATTGATACGGTCTTCCAGATCTTTGATCTCCGTCCGCACAGCAACAAACTGCGCACCCACTTGCTCGAAGCGTTTGTCCACCTGCTCGAAGCGCTTATTGATACGGTCTTCTAGATCTTTGATCTCCGTCCGCACAGCAACGAACTGCGCATCCACTTGCTCGAAGCGTTTGTCCACCTGCTCGAAACGCTTGTCCACCTGCTCGAAGCGCTTATTGATACGGTCTTCTAGATCTTTAATCTCCGTCCGCACAGCAACGAACTGCGCATCCACTTGCTCGAAGCGCTTGTCCACTTGCTCGAAGCGTTTGTCCACCTGCTCGAAACGCTTGTCCACCTGCTCGAAGCGCTTGACCATGCGGTCTTCCAGGTTTTTGATGTCCTCTTTGATCTCATTGACCTGGTATTGCAGGTTGTCGAACCGGACCTCAAAATATTTTGAGGTGGGAATGATATTGGCAATCAAGACATCAATGGTCTTAGGATCAAGCGTCAGCTCGTGAGGGGATGTTGGAGTGTGCCGCTCTTCGGTCATTGGCCGTGCCTCCTTGGCTTTTTGCGGAGTTGCCTTCGTCGCCGCCGTAATGATTAAAAAAACGCATAGTGCATTGGCACTGGGGCGTCAAACCTCCACTTGGACCTCCATTCCCTTTTACGGTGTCCACAGCTCGTGCCGTCCCCGCTTTGCGGTGCGTGGACAGCGCAGAGGTTCGCCGCAACTCCCAGGTGCTGGGGAGCTTGGAGTACTTCTTGGCTTGGGCAGACTTGCGGTACGCCTGCTGCTCGCAGCAGCCACGACCCGCAGGATTCCAAGACAAGCCGGCGGCGGTAGGCAGCGGGCGCCATCTCCCCCGCCCTTGACCGCTGGAGGCCCTCTACCCTAGACGACAGACTTTCCCGACGGGCAGATGGGTGCCCGGGCGATTTCTACCCGAGGAGGCTTCGGATGGTTCAGAAAGCGGAAACGATCTGGTTTGATGGCGAGCTGGTGCCGTGGGATGAGGCCAAGGTCCACGTGCTCACCCATACCCTGCACTATGGCATGGGCGTCTTTGAGGGGATCCGCTGCTACACGTGCACCGATGGCGGATCCGCAGTGTTTCGGCTGCGCGAGCATGTGCGCCGGCTTTTCGATTCGGCCAAGATCAACGAGATGGCCATCCCCTTCACGGAAGCGCAGATCTGCGACGCCATCGTCGAGACCCTCAAGGCCAACCGCCTGGCCGAGGGCTACATCCGGCCGCTTTGCATCATCGGCACCGGCGTCATGGGGGTGTACCCAGGGGACAATCCTGTGCAGACCATCATCGCCGTGTGGCCGTGGGGGGCGTATCTGGGCGCCGAAGCCTTGGAAAAGGGAATCCGCGTGAAGACTTCCACCTTCACCCGCCATCACGTGAACGTGATGATGACCAAGGCCAAGACCTGCGGCAATTACGTCAATTCCATCCTGGCCAAGCGCGAGGCCATCGCCGAAGGCTATAACGAGGCCCTCATGCTCGATACCGAAGGGTATGTGTGTGAGGCCACGGGCGAGAATATTTTCATCGTGCGTGACGGTGTCCTCAAGACCCCGCCGCCAGGGGCGATTTTGGCGGGCATCACCCGGGAGTCGGTCATGCTCTTGGCCGAAGACTTGGGCTACACCGTGGTGGAAGAGCGCTTTACCCGTGATGCCCTGTACAGCGCCGACGAGGCCTTCTTCACCGGCACCGCGGCGGAGATCACGCCGATTCGCGAGGTGGACCGCCGTGTCATCGGCGCCGGCAAGCGTGGGCCGGTGACCGCAGCCTTGCAGGATGCCTATTTCAAGGTGCTGCGGGGAGAAAATCCCAAGTACGGCGCCTGGCTCACCCGCTATTCGTTCTAGATGCCGAACATCCCAGGGCAGATGCCCGCACGCTGGAAATCCATCTCATGGAGGCGGCCCGGACCCCCCGGGCCGCTGCCGCGCTTACGGGTACCAATGCCATGACCGCTGCCGGCCATACGAGCTTGACCGCCAAGTACCGTCCCCAAACCTTTGCCGCCGTGGTGGGGCAGGGGGCGACGACCCGCATTCTGTCCCAGGCGGCGGCGCAGCGCCGCATCGCCCCGGCCTATCTCTTCAGCGGCACCCGCGGGGTGGGCAAGACCACGGTGGCGCGTATCTTTGCCAAGGCCATCAATTGTCTGCACGGCCCAGCGCCGGAGCCGTGCAACGCCTGCTCCATGTGCCGCCAGATCACTGCAGGCACGGCTGTGGACGTGGTGGAGATCGACGGCGCCTCCAACACCGGCGTGGAGCATGTGCGCCGCCTCAAAGAAGACGTGGGCTATGCGCCTTTGGAAGCGCGCTCCAAGGTCATCATCGTCGATGAGGCCCACATGCTCTCCAAGGCGGCCTTCAACGCCCTGCTCAAGACCCTGGAAGAGCCCCCGGCCCACGCCACCTTTATTTTGGCCACCACCGAGCCGGAGAAATTCCCCATCACCATCGTGAGCCGCTGCCAGCACTTTGTGTTCCAGCGTGTCGCCCAGACCGACCTGGAGGCCCACCTGGCAGAGGTGCTCGGCCGCGAAGGCGTGGCCTTCGACCCGGAGGCGGTGCGTCTCATCGCCCGCCGGGGCGCTGGCTCGGTGCGGGACGCCATGTCGCTCCTCTCGCAGGTCCTCGCCCTCGGGGCCGAGCGGCTCTCGGAGGCCGACGTGCGCGACGTCCTCGGCATGGTGGGCTTCTCCACGTTTCTGGACGTACTGCAGGCGGTGCGCGACCGAGACCTGGCCGCGCTCCATACCCTGGTGGGGCAATTGGTGGACGGGGGCATGGATTTGGGCTTCTTCCTGCGGGAGCTTACCTCTTTGTGGCGGGATGTCTTTCTCCTTTCCCGCTTGGGCAGCGCCGCCATGGCCCTGGTGGAGACGCCCGAGGAAGAGAAATCCGCCCTGGCGGCCGTGGCGGCCGGGTTTTCCACGGCCCATGCCCACGCGGCGTGGCAGATGAGCCTCGAGAGCCAGCGCACGGTCACCCATAGTCCGGACCCGGCCCTGGCCTTGGAGCTCCATTTGGTGAACCTGGCCCTGGTGCCCGAGCTCTTGCCCGTGGAGCGCGCCCCCCAAGGAGAGGCGCAGCAGCGTTCGTCTGCGGCGCCCGCCGCAGCGGCTGCCACAAGCACGCCGTCCGCCTCAAAGAGTTCCACGCCCTCCGCACAGAGCTCCGCCCTCCAGGCACCTTTGCCTTACGAAGCTATGGCAGCGCCCGGTGACGGGAGCGCCACGCCTTCGGCACCGCAGCGTGCCGCGACGTCTGCGCCTGCGGTGGAGGCGGGCTCCTGGCCGGGGTTTGTCGCCTATCTCCAGGAACAGGGCCTTGCCGCGCAGGTCTGTTCCGTACTGCACGGAGAAGTGGCGGAGGATACGGTGCGCATCCGCGTGCCCAGCGCCTTTGTGGCGGCGCGGCTCCAGGATTTTCAGACCAAAAAATCGCTTTCGACCATTGCCCGGACCTATTTTGGCCGCCCCATGCAGGTGCTTGTGGATGCTCCTTCGCCGTCTTCCCGCAAGACCAAGGCAGAGCTCAAGGAAATGGCCCTCAACCATCCCCAAATCCAAGCCATCCGCGAGCGGTTTCAGGCCAAGATCATCGATGTCCGGCCCAATACAGGAGGAATGAACCGTGAATGAATTGATCCGTCAGGCCCAGATCATGCAGAAAAAGATGCTCCGCACCCAGGAAGAAGTGGGCAAGCGTGTGGTGGAGGCCTCGGCCGGCGGCGGCATGGTGCAGGTGACCGCCACGTGTGCGGGTGAGCTGCAAAAGATCACCATCGACCCGTCGGTGCTCGCCAGTGGCGATGCGGAGATGCTGCAGGACTTGATCCTCTCTGCCGTCAACGAGGTGCTCAAGAAGGGCAAGACCGAGCTCCAGACGGAAATGGCCAAGATCACCGGCGGGATGCGCATCCCCGGACTGCTTTAGGAGGGCAAGGTGGCGCGCCCGTTGCCCGCCCCCTTGCGGGAGGTCGTGGATCGCCTGGCGACCTTGCCGGGCCTGGGGCCCAAGAGCGCCCTGCGCATCGGCCTCACCCTGCTGCGCTGGCCCGAGGAGCGCACCCGCGATCTCGGGGAGCGCATCGTGCTCTTGCGCGAGAACCTCCACATCTGCCGACGCTGCGGCGCCCTGGCGGAAACGCCGGTGTGCGCCTTGTGCCAGGACCCGGCCCGCAGTGACGACGAGCTCTGTGTGGTGGCCGAGTGGGACAGCATCCTGGTCATGGAAGAGATGGGCGTGTACCGGGGCCGCTATGTGGTGCTCGGCGGCCTCCTGGCCCCCTTGGACGGCATGGATACGGAGCGCCTGGACGTTGCCCGCCTCGAGGCCATCCTCCAGGAAGGCCGGGTGCGGGAGGTGATCCTCGCTTTGGGCTCCACCATGGAGGCGGAGGCCACGGCGTCTCTCGTCACCGCCCGCATCAAGGCCCGCTTTCCGGCGGTGCGGGTCACCCGCCTGGCCCAGGGCATTCCCTTGGGGGCGGAGCTCAAATACGTGGATCCGGAAACCCTCAAGCAATCCTTGAAGTATCGCCAAGACCTGTGACCATGGAATCCATCTGCGGTGATGTCGTCAGCGTGGTCTTCCACAACCCGGAGACGGGCTACGCCATCCTGCGTCTGGATGCCGGGGCCTTGGGGACCGTGGTCGTGGTGGGAACTCTGGGCGGCGTCTCTCCAGGAGAGGGGCTGGAGGTGGAGGGCCGCTGGGTGGATCATCCCCGGTTTGGCCGCCAGTTTCAGGCCCAAAGCTATCAGGTGCGCCTGCCGGCCTCCTTGGCCGGGGTGCAGCGCTTTCTTGCCTCTGGGGCGCTGCGCGGGGTAGGGCCCAAGCTCGCCCAGCGCCTCATCGACCACTTCGGCCCCCGTACCCTGGAAGTCTTGGAGAGCGAGCCGGAAAAGCTCTTGCGTGTGGAAGGCATCGGCCAGGCCACCCTTTCCCGCATCCGCGCATCGTGGCAGAACATGCGGGAAATCCGTGGGCTGATGCTTTTTTTGCAAGAACACGCCTTTCCCGTGTCGCTCGCCTACCGCATCTTCAAGGTCTATGGCACGCGCTCGGTGGAGCAGCTGCGCCAAAACCCCTACGCTTTGGCCTACGACGTGCACGGGGTGGGATTCCGCACCGCCGATGCCTTGGCCTTGCGCCTCGGGTTTCCGGAAGACTCCCCGGAGCGCATCCAGGCAGGCCTGGAATTTGCCCTGCGCCAGGCCAGCGAACAGGGCGGACATGTGTTTCTGCCGCGCGCAGGCGTCCTGGATGAGGCGGCCAAACTCCTTGCGTGCTCCGACGGCCATCTGCTCGCCCAAGGTTTGGAAGGGCTTTGCGCCCGCAAGCGCATCGTCGAAGAAGACCTCACTGCCAAGGGGGTGCCGGAGGCGGTCTTTTTGTCGTTTTTCCACCGCGCCGAGCGGGAGACCGCGGCCCGCCTGGTGGCCTTGATGGAGCACCGCATGGAGCTTCCCGCAGCCCAGGTGGAGCAGCGTCTGCAGCAGGAGACCGCGCGGCTGGGCATCCGCCTTGCCCCGGAGCAGCGTCTGGCCGTGGAGACGGCGGTGACGGAAAAGGTCTGCGTCATCACCGGCGGTCCGGGGACGGGCAAGACCACCATCATCCGCGTCGTGGCCCGGGTGCTGCGGGCCTTGGGCCTCAAGGTGGGGCTTGCCGCGCCCACGGGGCGGGCGGCCAAACGCCTGGCCGAGGCCACGGGCTTTGCCGCCCAGACCGTGCATCGGCTGCTCAAGTACCAGCCCGGGGCGAGCTTTGAATACGGCGAAGACAACAAGCTTCCCCTGCAGGCCTTGATCCTCGATGAAGCCTCCATGCTCGATAGTGCCTTGGCCTTGGCAGTGCTGCGCGCCTTGCCCTTGGGCTGCCGCCTCATCTTGGTGGGGGATGAAAACCAGCTCCCGTCGGTAGGACCGGGCAACGTGCTCGGCGACATCCTCGCCTGCGGCTGCGTCCCGGCGGTGCAGCTGACGCACATTTTCCGCCAAGCCGAGACGAGCACCATCGTGGTCAATGCCCACCGGGTGCGGGAAGGAAAAATGCCCCTGGCAAGCCCCAAGGAGCCGCCGCGGGCGGATTTTTTCTGGGTGGAGAAGGAAGACCCCGCCGAGGTGGCGGAGCTGGTGGTGCGCTTGGTGGCGGAGCGCATCCCGGAAATCTACGGCCTGGATCCCTTGACGGACGTGCAGGTCCTTACGCCGATGCACAAAGGCGAGGTAGGGACCGCTGCCCTCAACGAGCGCCTGCAGGCCGTACTCAACCCCCGTGGTCGGGCCGTAGGGTCCGGGCAGCGGGGATTTCGCGTGGGCGACCGGGTGCTTCAGGTCCGCAACGACTACGACAAAGAGGTCTTCAACGGCGATTTGGGCCGGATCGTAGCCGCGGATCCGGCCGAAGGCGAGGTGCGGGTGGATTTTGATGGCCGGGAAGTAACGTACTGCCTCGACGAGCTCGACAACCTCACCCTGGCCTATGCCATCAGCGTGCACAAGAGTCAGGGGAGCGAGTACCCGGCCATCGTCTTTCCCATCGTGACCCAACACTACATGCTCTTGCAGCGCAATCTCATCTATACGGGACTGACCCGCGCCCGCCGCTTGGCGGTGCTGGTGGGCTCCCGGCAGGCGCTGCGCATGGGCCTGGCCAACGAGCGCGGCCGCGCCCGCTACACCGCCCTCGATGTGCGCATCCGCCAGCAATGCATGGGGGATGGACTATGAGGTGGACGGGACTCGTGCTCGCCCTGGTGGCCCTGGCCATGGCCGCCCCGGCCTGGGGAGAACCCGTCCACGCCCTGGCCTTGGGCTCGACCCCCAAATACGGGCCGGATTTTTCCCATTTCGATTACGTGCGGCCGGACGCCCCCAAGGGCGGGCATCTGCGGCTGGCGGCCGTCGGAGGATTCGACAGCCTCAATCCGTGGATTTTGCGCGGCCAGGCGGCAGAGGGCGTGGAGCTCACCGTGGATACCCTCATGGTGCAGTCCCTGGACGAGCCCTTCACGGTGTACGGACTGGTGGCCCAGTCCGTGGAGCTGGAGGACGAAGCCATGGTGGTGCGCCTGCGGCCTGAGGCGCGGTTCCATGACGGAAGCCCGGTCACGGCCGCGGACGTGGTCTTCACCTTCGAGGCCCTTAGCCAGCGCGGATCCCCCGTGTACCAGCAGTATTACGCCGAAGTCACCGGCGCCAAGGCCGTGGACGCACACACCGTGCGCTTTACCTTTGCCGCAGGACACAGCCCGGAGCTTCCCCTCATTGTCGGCCAACTGCCCGTGCTCTCGCAGCGCTGGTGGCAGGAGCGGGACTTTACCGCCCCCTCCTTGGAGCCGCCGCTCACCAGCGGCCCGTACCGGGTGGAATCCGTGCAGCCAGGCCAGCGCATCACCTACGTCCGTGACCCCAACTATTGGGCAAGGGACCTACCGGTGAACCGCGGTCGCCACAACGTTGACCGCATCACCTACGAAACCTACCGCGACACCTCCGTGACCCTGGAGGCCTTTCTCGCCGGTCAATACCATTTCCGTCTGGAGACCACGGCCAAGCATTGGCACATCGGCTACCGGGGCCCTGCAGTGGAGTCCGGCCGCATCCGGCGCGAGCGCATTGCCCATCATTTGCCCCAGGGGATGCAATGCTTTGCCTTCAACCTGCGCCGTCCCATCTTTGCCGATCCCCGGGTGCGCCACGCCCTGGCCTTGGCCTTTGATTTTTCCTGGAGCAATACGGCGCTGTTCCACGGGGAATATACCCGCACCACCAGTTTCTTCGCCAATTCCGAGCTGGCGGCAGAGGGCCCGGCATCCCCCGAAGAGCGGGCCTTGTTGGATCCGTGGCGCGAGCACCTGCCTGCATCGGTGGACCTGCCGTTTGTCCTGCCCAAGACGGATGGATCGGGGTTTCCCCGGGAAAATTTGCGCCAAGCCCTCACGCTGCTTACCGAGGCCGGCTACCGCCTGGAAAACGGGGTCATGACCCGCAACGGCCAGCCGCTTTCCTTTGAGCTGCTGCTCGTGCAGCCCGAGTTCGAGCGGGTGGTTCTGCCCTACCAGCGTAACCTCGCCAAGCTTGGTGTTCGGATGCAGGTGCGGCTCATGGACGTGGCCCAGTACATCGGGCGGCTGCGCACCTTCGACTACGACATGATCGTCACCTCCTTTCCCCAGTCGCTATCTCCGGGCAACGAGCAGCGCTCCTTTTGGACCTCAGCGGCGGCGAAGACTCCAGGATCGCGCAATTATTGCGGTATCGCCAACCCCGCCATCGACGCTTTGGTGGAGGCCGTGATCCGCGCCCCGTCGAGGACCGAGCTCATCACCGCCTGCCGGGCCCTGGACCGGGCGCTGCTCCATGGCTGGTACGTGGTACCTCAATGGCATGCCACGAGCTTTCGGGTGGCGTACTGGGATGTCCTGCACCATCCGGAGCACACCCCGCCCTATGGATTGGATCTGCAAAGCTGGTGGATGGAGCCGGAAGGAGGCAGGCCATGAGCGCGTATCTCTTGCGGCGTATGCTCCTCGTGATCCCGACCTTGTGGGGGATTTTGACCATCAACTTCTTCCTGGTGCAGCTCGCCCCTGGCGGGCCGGTGGAGCAGATGCTCGCCCGCTTGCACGGCGTGGAAGTGGGGGCCACCGCCAAGGTGGCGGGACCAGCGGCTGAAGGCGGCACGGCACGCACGGGGACGTATCGAGGCGCGCAGGGACTCGATGCACAGCTGCAGGCACGCATCGAAAAACTCTACGGTCTTGACCGCCCCATTGGAGAGCGCTACGTGGACACGCTCATCCATTACGCGCGCTTCGATCTGGGCGAGAGCCTGTTTCGGGGAAAGCCGGTGATGCAATTGATCGTCGAACGCCTGCCGGTCTCCATGTCCCTTGGGGTGTGGAGCACGCTTCTCATCTATGCCATCTCCATCCCCCTGGGCGTGGCCAAGGCCGTGCGCCACGGCTCCTCCTTCGACGCCGCCACCAGCCTGGTGGTGGTCATGGGCAGCGCCATCCCGGTGTTCCTGTTTGCCATGCTGCTCGTGGTGCTGTTTGCCGGCGGCAGCTTTTGGCAGATCTTTCCCCTGCGGGGACTCACCTCTCCGGGGTGGGAGGAGATGACGCTCTGGGGCAAGGTCGTGGATTATTTCTGGCACCTTGCCTTGCCGGTCACGGCCATGACCATCGGTGGCTTTGCCACCCTGACCATGCTCACCAAGAACTGTTTTCTGGAGGAGCTCTCCAAGCTCTATACCGTTACCGCCCGGGCCAAAGGGGCGAGCGAGCGGGGCGTGCTCTTGGGCCATGTGTTTCGCAACGCCATGCTGCTGGTGATCGCCGGATTTCCGGCGGCCTTCATCGGGATGTTTTTTACCGGCTCACTCCTGGTGGAAGTCATCTTTTCCTTGGACGGCCTCGGGCTTTTGGGGTTCGAGGCCACCATTTCCCGCGATTACCCGGTGATTTTCGGCTCGCTCTATATCTTCACCCTGCTTGGGCTCCTCACCAAGATCCTCTCGGACCTCACCTACACCCTGGTGGATCCGCGCATCCACTTTGGAGGCCAGCAGTGAATCCCGTATGGCAGCGCCGCCTTGCCCGGTTTCGCCGAAACCGCCGCGCCGTGTGGTCCGGACGCATCCTGGTGCTGTTGTGCCTGCTCTGCATGGCCGCAGACATCCTGGCCACGGATCGCCCGCTTCTGGTGCGCTATCAAGGGGAGTTGTATGCCCCGGTGCTGCAGGCCTATCCCGAGACCACCTTCGGCGGGTTTCTGCCCACGGAAACCGATTTCCACGACCCCTGGGTCCAGCGCCACATCGCGGATCACGGCTGGATCCTCTGGGCTCCCATCCCCTTTGGCCCGCGCACCATCGATTTTTCCTTGAACCAGGCCGTGCCGGCCCCGCCTTCCGGGCGGCACCTGCTCGGCACCGACGACGTGGGCCGGGATGTGGCGGCCCGCATGCTCCACGGCATGCGCATCTCCCTCGTCTTTGCCGCTGCCGTGGCCGGGGCCAGTGTGGTCATCGGCGTGGCAGTAGGGGCCGTGCAAGGCTACTTCGGCGGCCTGGTGGACCTCTTGGGGCAGCGGCTGCTGGAGATTTGGGCCGGCATCCCCGGGCTCTTCGTGCTCATCCTGCTGGCCTCGGTGGTGGAGCCGAACTTTTGGTGGCTGCTTGCCGTAACCATGCTCTTTTCCTGGATGACCCTGGTGGATCCCGTGCGCGCCGAGTTCCTGCGCGGTCGCACCCTGGACTACGTGCGGGCGGCCCATGCCCTGGGCGTGCCCCACGGCCGCATCATGCTGCGCCATATCCTGCCCAACGCCATGGTGGCGGCGCTCACCTTTGTGCCGTTTGTGGCCAGCGGAGCCATCACCACCTTGACTTCGCTGGATTTTCTTGGCTTCGGCCTGCCTCCGGGATCCCCCTCCTTGGGAGAACTCCTCTCCCAAGGAAAAAACAACCTGCAGGCCCCCTGGCTGGGGCTCGCTT
Organism: Thermodesulfomicrobium sp. WS; assembly: GCF_027925145.1. Lineage (GTDB taxonomy): Bacteria > Desulfobacterota > Desulfovibrionia > Desulfovibrionales > Desulfomicrobiaceae > Thermodesulfomicrobium. Next base: position 1,506,020 of record NZ_AP027130.1, on the reverse strand, counting down.
CCTTTGGCGCCTTGGCGACCCTGCTCAGCCTTTTGGTCTTCCTTGGCGAAGGAGTACGCGATGCCTTCGATCCCCATGCCCACGACTGACGCCCTGCTCACGGTCTCGGGCCTCTGCGTGACCTTTGCAGGCATGGCGCATCCAGCCGTGCACGATGTGGAGTTTCAGCTTCCTGCCGGAGGGAGTCTGGCCCTGGTGGGGGAGAGCGGCTCCGGCAAGACGGCCACAGCCCTGGCGGTGCTGCGGCTGCTGCCGGCAACCACGCACCTTGCGGGCAGCATCCGCCTTCTGGGCACGGAAATGCTCAGCGCCTCCCCGAAGACCCTGCAGCGCATGCGCGGCGGGGCCGTGGGCATGGTCTTTCAGGAGCCCATGACTTCCCTCAATCCCCTGCACCGGGTAGGGCGGCAGATCGCCGAGGCCATCTCCTTGCATCAAGCCCTTTCCCCGGCGCAGGTGCGCCGGCGGGTGGAAGCACTCCTGGAGCAGGTGGGGCTTTCGCCACGGCATGCGGAAAGTTACCCGCACCAACTCTCCGGCGGCCAGCGCCAGCGGGTCATGCTCGCCATGGCCCTGGCCAATGATCCCCAACTCCTCATTGCCGACGAGCCGACCACGGCCCTGGATGTGGCCACCCAAGAGGGGATTGTGCAGCTTTTGCAGGACGTGCGCGCCCGCACGGGCATGGCGGTGCTCTTCATCACCCATGACCTCGGTCTTGCCCGGCGCCTGGCCGACGAGGTGGTGGTGCTGCGGCGCGGCCAGGTGGTGGAGCGCGGCCCGGTGGCGCAGGTCTTCTCGCAGCCCACGCATCCCTACACCCAGGAGCTCTTGCGGCCTTTGCCTCGTGCTCCGCGCTCGACCCCCGGCGAGGCCGTTCTCCTGGAAGCACGCCACATAGGGGTGCAGGTGCCGGAGGGAGGTTTTTGGCGCCGCCGCAGCCGAACGCTCCTCGAAGACGTCCACCTGCGCCTGCGTGAGGGCGAATCCTTGGCTGTGGTAGGGGAGAGCGGCTCGGGCAAGACCACCCTGGCCCTGGCGTTTACCCGGCTGCTGCCGGCAACCGGATCGGTCCGGCTCTTGGGAGCGGACTTTTTCGCCGTACAGGGCAGGGCATTACGGCGGGCACGCCGGCACATGCAGATGGTGTTTCAAGACCCCTTTGCCAGCCTCAATCCGCGCATGAGCGTGGAGGAAATCGTGGCCGAGGGGCTGTGGGTGCACATGGACCTCTCCAGCGAGGAGCGCCGACGGCGGGTGGCCGCTGCCCTGGCCGCGGTGGAGCTGCCGGAAGACATCCTGCACCGCTTTCCCCATGAATTTTCCGGGGGCCAGCGGCAGCGCATCGCCGTGGCCCGGGCCTTGGTGCTCGAGCCCAAGGTCCTGCTCCTCGATGAGCCCACCAGCGCCCTGGATCGTTCCACCCAGATCCAGATGGTGGAGCTCTTGCGCGCCCTGCAGGAGCGGCTGCGCCTTGCCATGGTGTTCATCACCCATGACCTGGCCCTGGCTCGGGCCCTCTGCCACAGTCTTTTGGTCCTGCACCAGGGGCGCGCCGTGGAGTCCGGCCCCTTTGCCGAGGTCATCGCCGCACCCCGCCACCCGGCCACCCAAACTTTGCTGCAGGCTGCGAGTTTCTTATGAAATGGGAACGCATGGTTTCTCCGGCGCTGCTTCCGGTCTATGCCTTTGCCGCCACCATTTTGGGGGGAGCGGCCCTGCTGCGTCTGCCTTGGGCCACCACCCAATCCATCTCCTGGTTGGATGCGCTGTTCACCGCCACATCGGCAGTGTGCGTCACCGGGCTTACGGTGCTGGACACGGGGACACGCTTTACGCTCTGGGGCCAAAACATCATCCTAGCCCTCATCCAATTGGGAGGGCTGGGCATCATGACCTACACCAGTCTGGTGTTCTATCTCTGGCGGCGGCGCGTTTCCTTCACCGACCGCATTGCCGTGGGAGGAGCGCTCCTTGCGGATCCCCGCTTCCGCCTTGGTCGTTTTCTCGTGGACGTCGTGGTGATGACCATCGGTATTGAACTGGCTGGGGCGTTTTTGTTGTGGACATGCGGCATGCGGCTCTATGATGCGTTTTTTCACGCCATTTCCGCGTTTTGCAACGCAGGATTCTCCACCTATTCAGATAACCTCATGGGGTTTCGTGGAAATATCGCCGTCCAATGCGCGATCATGGCACTGATTTTCTTGGGCGGCATCGGTTTTTATGTCCTTGTGGATCTGCGCGATATGCTGTGGCAGCGTCGTTCGTGGCGCTCTTTGGGATGGCAAAGCCGACTGGTGCTTTCGACGAGCTTCTGGCTCATTGGGGCAGGAGGTCTCTCTTTGGCTTTGATGGAAAAGTTGGGGTCTGGAGAACTTTCCTGGGGGCAGGCCGTGCTCGACGGCGTGTTTCATGCCGTGTCCGCGCGCACCGCTGGGTTCAACACCGTGGATTTGGCCCGCCTTGCCGATGTGTCCTTGCTTTTTTTGGTTTTTTTGATGCTGGTGGGCGGATCTCCCGCCTCGTGTGCCGGTGGCATCAAGACCACCACCCTGCGGGTGCTCTGGGGGTTCGCCGTGGCCCAAGTCAAAGGCCGGCGGCAGGTGGTGGTGGCCGGGGCCGCTGTGGACACCACCTCATTCAACAAAGCCATGGCCTTGGTGGTGTGTTCGACGGGGTTGTTGGCGGCGGCCATTTTGGGTCTCCTTTTCCTGGAGGCCGGGGTTTCGCCCCATGGCACGGCCCGCTCCATGCTGCTGGAACTCATTTTCGAGGCAGTTTCCGCCTTTGGCACCGTGGGGCTTTCCACGGGGATTACCGCCTCGCTCACCCCGGTCAGCAAAATGGTGCTTATTGGACTGATGTTCGTGGGTCGGCTCGGCCCTGCGGTATTTCTCACCTTGCTGCAAACTTGGCAGGAACCAGAACATTTCGCCTGGCCGGAGCGTTCCATTTCCATCGGATAGGAGGCAGTATGGCTCGTGAGTTCGCCATCATTGGATTAGGAAAGTTCGGCTCCGTCTTGGGACGCTGCCTTCGGGAAAAAGGCCAAACCGTCATCGGTATCGACACGGACCCGGACAAGGTGCGCTTGGCCGCGGAGTACCTGTCCCATGCCTACGTGGCCGAGGCCACGGACAAGACCGCGTTGATGCAGCTCGGCCTGGCAGACTGCGACGAGGTCATCGTCAGCACCGGCCACTCCATGGAAGCGAGCATCCTCATCACCCTGTTTCTCAAGGAAATCGGCTGCAAGCGCGTGATCGTCAAGGCCGTGAGCGAGGACCACGAAAAGATCCTGCGGAAAGTGGGGGCCGATGCGGTCGTCTTTCCCGAAGGCTTTGCCGCCCAGCAACTGGCCGCCCAATTGGCGGTGCCGGGTTTTCTCGACTACCTCCCCTTGGGTGAGGACGTGGTCCTGCGCCAGATCTGCGTGCGCGAGTGGGCGGGCAAGTCCTTGCGCGACCTCGATCTCACCAACCAATTCGGCATTCAGGTGGTGGCCATCCGCAAGGCCGGGACCGAGCATTTTTCCTTTGTGCCGAGTCCGCACAAGCCGCTGAGCGCAGGCGACCTGCTTGTGTGCCTGGGACCGGCCCAGGCCATGGATGGCCTTACGGGCTAGTTTACCAACGCCGCAGCACCCGAGGGAGGATCACCGCCGCAAGCGCGATCACTGCAGCGAGCATCCCTCCGGCAAGCCCTGCCAGGCCAAAGTACTTGGCAAGGAGTCGAATCGCCCCCATGACGCCCAGGGCAAGTACGCCCCCCAACCAGAGTTTCCACCGCCCCATGGCACTGCCTCCTTGTGGAAATGATGCATTGCCCGCCATCTTGGCTCCCATGGCCGGGCTGGGCCACATCGCCTTCCGCCAGGTACTGGCGGGTTTTGGCGGGTATGCCCTCATGGTGACAGAGATGTGCAACGCCCGGGCCGTTGCGACGGAAAACCCCGAAACTTCGCGCGTGTTCCGCTGGAGGCCCGAAGAGCTTCCCTACCTGGTGTGCCAGATCTTCGGCGCCGAACCCAAGGACATGGCCCAGGCTGCCCGGCGCATCGAGGCCGAAGGCTTTGCCGGCGTGGACATCAACATGGGCTGCGCCGTGGCCGCCATCACCCGTCAGGGGGCTGGGGCAGCCCTGCTGACCGACCCGGAGCGCGCCGTGGCCATGGTCGAGGCCGTGGCAAACGCGGTGCGCATCCCGGTATCCGTGAAGCTGCGGACCTTGCCGGGCCGTGACGTGGACGGCACCTGCGCCTTGGCGCGGCGCTTGGCTTGCGCTGGGGCGAGCTGGTTGACCGTGCATCCGCGCGTGGCCCCGGACCGGCGTACCCGGCCTGCCCGCTGGGAAGACATCCGCGCCGTGGTGGAGGCAGTGGATGTCCCGGTCATGGGAAACGGGGATATCTGGCATCCGGAAGACGCGTTTCGCATGCAGGCGCAGACCGGATGCGCCGGGGTGAGCATCGGCCGGGCGGCGGTGGCCAAGCCGTGGATCTTCGCCCAGATCCGCGGCGCCTTTTCCCCGGAGCCATCCATCTTTCTCTCCACGGCCCTGGCCATGGTGGACGCCCTGTGGACCTGGAATGCGGCTGCCTCCGCCATGCAGCTTTTTCGCAAATGGCTGCCCTATTTCTGCGCCAATTTCGTCTATGGCCACACCATCGCCAAGCGCCTGCGGCAGGCGGCCAGCCGGGAGGAACTCGTGGCTGCCCTGGAAAGGGAGCTTCTGCCGTGTCCGGCGCTGGCGCACAGCCCCAATCCCTTTTTGCTGGTGGGATAATCCCAACACCACGGCCCACCAGGGGCAGGTTGGAATCCCTTTGGGGTGGTGGGGTGGACTCAACAGGCCCATTGGAGGACCCGCGTCCCGAGCTCTGCCATGACCGCAGGCGGACTGAGGGTGAGGGAAGTCGGGTCCGTGATGCGTCCCAGGGTCCCCAGCACCGGCACGCCGGTGAGTTCCAAGATGGCGGCGGCGTTTTCCTGGCGCTCCACATGGGGCACGGCGTCCGTGGGGTCGCAGAAGACCACGCCCAAACACGGCGCGGACGCGTACCGAAGGGCTTCCAGGGTGAGTACGGTATGGTTGATGGTGCCGAGCCCTGCCCGGGCCACCACCACACAGGGGGCGCCAAGGGCCTGGGCGAACTCCAGCATGGTCCACCCCGGGGCAATGGGCACCCGAATGCCGCCTGCGCCTTCCACCAGACAGAGCCCGGAGAACCCGCGCACCCAGGCCGCAACGGCCTTGGGGTCGAGAGTGATGCCGGCCGCAGCAGCGGCGATGCTCGGGGCCTTGGGCGCTGGCAGACAGGTGTGCACGGCCGCAGCGGCGGACCACGAACCGCCGGTCACCCGGCGCACCCAGGCGGGATCGGAATCCTGCTCCACATCGCTGCAGCCGGTTTGCAGCGGCTTGAGGTAGCGCACCGGCGTCGTGCAGCGTGGCTGCAACCAGGCCAGCAGGGCGGCGCTTACCATGGTTTTGCCCACATCCGTGTCCGTACCGGTAATGAAAATCGCACGCGGATCCGCAGACGGCATGGTCACTCCGTAAGATCGTGAAGCGCCTGGGCTATGGCGCTGGCAAGTTGGTGGAGATGCTCCTCGGTGTGCTGGGCCGTGACCACCACGCGCAGGCGCGCAGCACCCAAGGGCACCGTGGGGTAGCGGGCGGCAAAGACGAGAAATCCAAAATCTCGAAGACGCCAGGCGACCTTGGCGGCACGGGTTTCGCTGCCCAGCACCACGGCCAGGATATGGTGGGTCCCCAGCACCGGGACGCCAAGGCCCTGGAACAGACGGCGGGCCAAATCCGCCAGGTGGGCTACCTGGCGCCGCCGCTCTTCCTGCTGCCGGACTTCGTGGATCACGGTCGTGATGAGCGTTCCCATCCACGGCGGAAGCGCTGTGGTGAACATGGCCGAAGGCGCCAGGTGCAGCAGGGCGCGCCGCACTTCCGGCGGCCCGAGCACTGCCCCGCCTACCAGTCCCAAGGCCTTGCCCAGTCCCACGGTGCGCACCGGGGCGTATCCTTCGCCAAGGCCCTTGCCGTGCGCTCCGAGCACCCCCACGGCGTGGGCCTCGTCGAGGACAAGCAGGGCGCCGTGCTCGCGGCAGCACTGCGCCATGGCCGGGATGTCGGGGCTATCGCCATCCATGCTGAAAAGCGACTCGCTCCATACAGCGGCAACCGGGGCGCTCGCAAGGATGCGGGCAAGGTGCGGGAGACGATTATGGCCAAAGGAGCGCACCTGGGCGCGGCTGGCGGAAAGCCCGTGCAGGATGCTGCCGTGCACGCGTTTGTCCACCGCCACCAGGTCGTCCCCTTGAAAGAGGGACGCCACCGCGGCGTTGGCCTGCGTGGCGCTGGGAAAGAGCAGGGCGTCAGGCGCGCCGCACCAGGCAGCCAGCGCTGCTTCCGCCTCGTCCAGCTCCGGGCTCTGCCCGCTGACTAGGCGCGCCGCCCCCGCCCCCAGGCGTCTGGGCCGCACCGCATTCCAGATACGGGCGGCCAGGTCTGGATCCCTTGCGATCCCCAGGATATCGTTGGACGAAAAATCCACCAGCCATTTGCCGTCCACCCGCACCATGGGGCCGTGGCGGTCTTCCACGGGCAGCACCGTGCGGCCAAGGCCGCAGGCATCGAGGACACGCAGACGATCGTGCAGCGTGGTCAGGAAGCGAGCCATTGGAAACGGTTCTGGAAAAGGGTTTGCGGGGAGGCTTCCGGCAGAAGGGCCAGGGTCACTGCGGCCGGAGCGGCCAGAAAATCAGCTTCCACCCGGTAGCGTGCGCCGGAAGCGGTCGCGGCCTGAAGAGAGGCGTGAACATGGGTGCCGCGGCCGGGCTGCAGGCGAATGTCGGCCATGGAAACCAAGCGGACCTGCACCATGAACCGGGCCCTCCAGCGGGCGTGCAGGCCGCACGCCTGGGCTAGGGCTTCCAGGAACATGGCCGGACTTCCCCCCCGGGCCTCGGCTTCCAGATACTCCGGGGCATAGGCATGGATACGGCTGAGGGCCTGGCTGGGATCAAACCGGGGTTCCCAGGGCATGGGTCAACTCCATGAGCACGGCGGCGGCCTGGCCGCCGAAACCAAAGCTTTCTACAAGCACAAAGCGCGGCTGCCATGGCCGGCATGCACGCATGAAGGGCAGCCGGGCGCACGGGGTGGCAAGGCCGCGCACCGGCGGCACGAACCCATGGCTGCGGCAGGCGAGCAAGAGGGCAAGCTCCATGAGTCCGCAGGCGGCGGCCCCGTGCCCCAGCCAGGACTTGAGCGCCGTTACCGCACCCGGAAAATCGCTGCCGAGCACCGCTTCCAGCATGGCGGCTTCGGCCGCGTCTCCAGCTCGGGTGCCGGTGCCGTGGGCTAACACCAGAAGCCGGGAGAGGTCCACCGCCGTCCCTTTGAGGGCGCTACGCACCACTGGGGCCATGGTCTTGGGGTTGGGGTCGGTGAGTTCCCGGCCGTCGATGCCTATGCCGGTGCCGAGGACGGAGGCGAGGATGCGGGCCCCGCGGCCGCGGGCATGCTCTTCGGATTCCAGGACCATCATAGCCGCTCCTTCGGCGGGGATGAAGCCGCTTCGTTCTCTATCGAAGGGGCGGATGTCCGCAGGGGCGAGGACTCCGGCGCTGGCGTACGCCGCCACCGCGCGCTCGCCCACCCGGCTGTCGGCGCCGCCCACCAGGGCCACGGAGGTGCGGCCCTCGGCGATGGTCCGGGCCCCCCAGGCCAAGGCTTGCGTCGAGGCCGCACATGCCCCGAGTAGCGTGGCGCTTTCCCCGTGGATGCCCAGGGCCGCGGCCACCAGGGAAGTGGTGGTGGAGGGCATGGCGGACAAGAGCCACAAGGCCTGGGGTGGGGCTGCCTCCAGGTGCGGGCCAAGGCCGAGAAAAAGCGCCGTCCGAGAAAGTGGAGGAGCAAGCCCCGCATCCGCCACTGCCTGCACCGCTGCAGCCACGGCCAGGCGCCCGGCCCGGCAGAGGTAGCGGGCGTTTTTCATGGGACCTACGAGGGCGCGCACATTGGGGGAAGGTGCCGGGGCCACCGGATACCCCCATGGCGATGGGACAAAGGGGGTTTGCCCTCGACGCACAGCCTCGGCCATGGCCTGCGGGCTCGCTCCCAAGGGGGTGACCGCCCCCCAGCCGGTGAGCACAACCTTCATGAGCGTACGTGGACGGCGTAGGCGACAAGATCCGCCACTTGCAGCACCGGACCGGCATCGAGATCCGCAAGGATGGCGCTGATGCGCGCCGGGCTCAGATGGGGATAGCGCTGCGCCAAGGCCGCTTCGGGCGCGGTCTTTTCGTCCGCGGCACGCAGCAGCACCAGACGCAGATCCCGCAAAAACAGGGTGTCGTCCTGCACCGGGATGCCCAGGCGCTGCTGCATGGCCACACCGATTTCCAAAAGGTCGATGGACTGAGCGCCCAGATCCCGCACCAGGTAGGTGGCGGGGGTGATGGTGTGCGGGTCTTGGTCCATGATATCGGCAATGATTCGAATGATTTCGTCAGTCATGATGAATACTTACGCGCTAAGAGTCCGGCGTCCACGGTGATGGAGGTCAAACGGATGCACAGCCCTTGGTCGGAGAGGAGAAACACCATGCAGGAGGCGGCGTCCTCGGGGGATACCCAGGGGAGGTGGGGGTGGTGCTCAAGAAAGGCGGCCCCGCGGCCGGCCTGGGTCAGACCAAGGCGCAGGCTCACGGTGCTGACCCCGCGGCTGGCGAGCTCCACCCCAAGGGTGTGATAGATGCCTTCAGCAGCCCGCTTGAGGGCGCTGTAGAGTCCTTGCCCTGGGGCAGGGACAGCGGCAGCGGTGGAAGAGACGTAGAGCATGCGTCCGAAACGCCGGGCGAGCATGCCGCGGCCCAGGGCGCAGATGAGCTGGTGGCGGTGCGCCCCCATGGCCATCCAGGTGGCGTGGGCCTTGGCGGGGTCCAGGGAGAGCAGCAGGGCGTCGTCTTCCCGCAGGTGCGCCAGATCCACCAGATAGTCCACCAGCGGCGGGTTTTCGGCCAATACCGATACGCTTGCCGCTTCTCCGAGGTGCACGGTGTATATCCGCTCCGGTGGCAGCAGGGCGGCGAGGCGGGCCCGTCCTGGCGCGGAGGCGGCGGTGGCGAAGACTTCGAGCCCTTCGGCGTTGAGGAGTGGAATGAGGGCCAATCCAAGGTCGCAGCTTCCGCCCAGAAGGAGGGCGCGGCGGCCCTGAAAGGTAAGCTTCATGGCACAAGCTCCGCAGAGACGAGCGGCGTTTCGTGAGCGTCAACGAGCATGCCGCGCACGCCGCCCTGGTGCTGGCTGACGCACAGGCGGTAGGTGCCCGGCGGCACCGGGGCGTGGCAGCGCAGCCGCCGGACCGTCCATGTTTGCGCGGCCAGGTGTTCGGCAAGATAGAGCACGGCCGCCAGGGCCAGGGATCCAGGGAGCACGGGAGCGCCGGGAAAGTGCTCCCGCACCCAGGGGTCGTGGGCGGAAAAGGAAAGCTGCGCCGTGATCTGGGAGGGCGAGCGGTGCATGATGGTCAAATCCATGTCCCGGCCTCCAGCATGGCTTGGTCTGCGGCAAGATCCCGCCCCGGAGTCGTGAGGTAATTGCCGAGCATGTAGCCGGTGGCGCCGGCGAGAAGCGCCCAGGACTGGTAGTCTTGGAGCACGCGGCCGCGTCCGCCGGCGATGGTGATGCCGGCGCGGGGCACAAGCAGGCGGAAGAGGGCGATACTTTTGAGGGCCTCGGCCGGGGCAAGGAGGGGCTGGTTCTCCAGTGGGGTCTTGGGGATGGGGGTGAGGAAATTGAGGGGGACCCGGTCCACCTCGAGGTCGCGCAGGGTGCAGGCGAGCTCGATGCGTTCGGCCCATCCTTCCCCAAGGCCGAGGATGCCGCCGCAGCACACGGAAAATCCATGGGCCTTGGCCCGCTCCACAGTGGCGAGGTCTTCGGCGTAATCATGGGTGGAGCAAATGCGGGCAAAGAATGAGCCCGCGGTCTCCAGGTTGTGGTGGTAGCGCACCAGCCCTGCCTGCCGCAGGCAGCGGGCGTCCTCTTCGGAAAGCAGCCCCAAGGAGGCGGCGATTTCCAGGTTCGTGCGCCGGCGCAGGACCTCCACCACCCGACACACGGTCTCCATCTCCCGGGGTAAGAGGCGCAGACCGCTGGTCACCAGGGAAAAGCAGCGCACCCCCCAGGCGGCGGCTTCTTCACCGCGCGCCACGAGGCTGGCCTCATCCAAGAGGCCGTACTGCGAAACCGCAGTGGGCCAATGGCTGCTTTGGGCGCAAAAGGCGCAGTTTTCCGAGCAGCGGCCGCTCTTGGCGTTGACGATGGCGCAGTGGTGCGTGGCTGCACCGAGAAAGGCCCGGCGGATGGTGCGGGCCGCCAGCAGCAGGCCTGGGGTCTCGGAGTCGGGCAGGAGAGCGATCTCCATCGCCGCCTCTGGCGAGACTGTGCCGCCGGCGAGCACCGTTTCCAGGGCGGATTGGATGCGGGGATGGATGGCGTGCATGCCGCTTCGCCTACGAAGCCATCCCCCATGGTGTCAAACCCCTCTTAGGCGTCGTCCACGTCCGTGGCTTCGAGGAGCTGGATGGTGAGGCGCAGGAAATCGGCCTCGGTGATGATGCCGCAAAGTTTGCCCTTCCGCAGCACCGGCAGGCAGCCGAACTTTCCCCGGAGCAGGATGGTGGCCGCCTCTTTGAGCGGGGCGTCTTCACGGATGGTGGTCACTTCCCGCTGCATGATCTCGCGCACCGGGATGCGGGATTCGATCTCTTCTCGGGTTGCGGAATCGATGCCTGCAAGTTTGGAGACCGTAGCGGACAGGATATCCCGGTGGGTCACCAGACCCACGAATTTTCCGGCGTCGTTCACAATGGGGATGTGGCGGATGCGGGCCAAACTCATGAGGTCCTTGGCCGCACTCAAGGTATCGGTTTCTTTGAGGGTGAACACGTCTTCCGTCATGATGTCCTTGACTTGGAACATAGGGTCCTCCTTTGAGGAATGCTCGAAAATGGAGCGCATGCGATCTAGCGTGCCGCCCGCTTGGCTTCCAGACTCCTGCGCAGCCACGCATACCATACGTCCATGCCCTGGCCGGAAAGGGCCGCCACCTCGAAGATCTCCAGCTCAGGGTTGACGGCGCGGGCAAAGGCGCTCGCCCGGGCGGGGTCAAAGGGCACGTAGGGCAAGAGATCGATCTTGTTGAGGAGCATAACCCGGGATTGGGAGAAGATGAAGGGATATTTTTCGGGCTTGTCGTCCCCTTCGGTGACACTCAAGATGGTCACCTTGGCGTCCTCGCCCAAAGAAAACTCCGCCGGGCAAACCAAGTTGCCCACGTTTTCGATGATGAGGATATCCAGGTCGTCCAGCCCGAGCTGCTCACAGGCCTCGCGCACCATGGTGCTATCCAAGTGGCAGCCGCCATGGGTATTGATCTGCACGGCCCGGGCGCCGGTGGCGGCCACCCTGCGGGCGTCGTTTTCCGTCTGGCAATCGCCTTCGATGACTCCAAAGCGCAACTGTCCGCGCAAATCCGTAAGTGTGCGCTCGAGGAGGGTGGTCTTGCCCGATCCCGGGGAGCTCATGAGGTTGAGCACCAACAGGCCATGACGAGCGAAGATGCGGCGCAGCTCTTCGGCGCCGGCGTCGTTGGCTTCCAGGATATTGCGGGCGACTTCCACTTGCATGGGCTCTTCTCCTTGCAATTCAGGTTGCAGGCCGGACTATTCGGCCTCGATGTGGTCGATGTAGAGTTCCCTTCCAGAAAGGACATGGTGGCCGAGCTCCGTGCCACAGGCCGGACAGGGCATCAAGAAGCGTTCGTTCTCCGATGGAGAAAACTCCTCGCCGCACTGGCGGCAACGTACCCGCAGGGGGACCATCTCCGGTTCCAAGCAGGCCCCGGCGAGATCGGTGCCCACGGTCAGGACCTCAAAGGCCGTCTCCAAGGCTTCAGGCACCACTGCGGAAAGCTCCCCGTGTTTGACCCGTACCCGGATAAGGCGCTTGAGGCCGTGCTTGGCCATTTCTTCGCGCACGATGGCGAGGATGCCCTCCACCAAGGATAGTTCATGCATGATCCACTCCTTTTTCGCTGCGGTAGGCGGTGTCCAGGGCGTGATCGAGATGGATGGGCACGGCCCGAATGCCGCCATTTTCCAAGAAGTACCGGGTCATCCGCCACTCGGCGTGGTCGATGACATCCACCACCCCGCGACCTGCAGCGCCCAAGACTTCATGGATTGCGTGAAGGTCGGCCTCCGCGTCCCGCCACAGGCCTTCGTGGACAAAGTCGAGGCTTCCATCGGCTTGGAAGGTGACTTCGTACCCGGCCAACATCTGCGCGATGCGATCGAGGACAGGTTTCGGCGCCCCAGCGATGTGCCCATACACCCGAAATTCCGCACGCATGCGGCCTCCTCCTGTCAGCGTTCCATGCGGGCGCATTGGTAGCCGTTTTGGGCAAGCAAGGCTACTGTGGCCGGCAGAGGGTCTTCCAGGAGGGCGATGGGAGGCTCGCCATCGATGAGCCATGCAGGGATTTGGATGGAAAGCTCGTTGGCGCCGCGCACCCAGGAAAGGGTGATATGTTTGGAAACCAGGTGCTTCCCATGCCGCAAGAAGGCCAAGATCTGCCCCGGCGAGGTCAGCGGGCGGATCTCGGGAAAACGTGCGTCGAGCTGCTTGTGGAGCCAGGCGGCGTTGGCCGCAGGAAGGAGCATGGCCGCCCCGGGCAGCGCTGGCGGGGCAAAGGGTGTGCCGCTGGCGTCAGTTTCCAGAAGCGTCACCTGCGCAGCAGCCAAAATTTCCCGCACCCCTTGCGGAAGCGGCGGGGCGTTTTGGTCCTGGGTCCATAGGGCTACCGTGCGCCCGCCCTCCAGGACCGCCACGAGTGCGGCCCTGAGATTGATGCTCATGCCCTGGCGCGGCAGCACCAGATTGCGGCCTTGGGGCCACAAATGTACCTGCTGGGGGAACGCGCCTGCCAGCGCCTGGAGCACCGGGCGCAGTTGCCAGTCCGCAGGCACCATGATGGGGACAAAGCCTGCGGCTCGGGCACTCTCCATCCACGAGGCGGGCTTGGGGGCATCCAGGAGGAGCATGCGCGCCCCCCACGGCGTGGAAAGGGCCGGAGTTTCGCGCAGATTGACGGCAAACCAACTGCCGTCTTCCAAGGGAAAAAGGGCCTCTTCTCCTGGGATCAAGGTCAAACCCAAACCTTGGAGAAGCTGGCGGGCCTGCGCTCGTCCCTGTTCCCAAGAACGCAGCGGCGATACCGAGACAGCGGGTTGCGCAGGTTCGGATCCGCTTCTCTCGATGGTGCTTTGAGGGGCATCACCGCTTGCGGGCACGGCCAGTCCTCCTGCGGGGGCAAGACCCGTGCCGTTTCCCCCCGTGCCGCCCTGGGCGACGCCGACTTCTTGCGTGGCATTTTCTCCCGCACCCAAGGGGGCGTCTTCGTTGGGGGATGTGTCTTCGGCACTGGTAGAGGAAGCGTTGCCTTCGGCGTCGCTCCGCCAAGGGGTTCCGGCGGGGAGTTCCAAGCGGTCGCCGGGGCGCAGGGCGTCGAGGTTGTGGATGTGCGGGTTGTATTGCCGCACCACATCAAAGAGCCGCGCGTAAAGTTCGGCATCCGTGGCGCCGGTTTCCCGCCGCAAGATCTGGGTCAGGGTCTCCCCTGGCTGCACCACGTATTCCTTGCGCAGCAGCGTCGGTGGGGCGGAAGGGGAGACCGGCGGGCGGTGCGAGGCAGATGCCTTGCCGGCCTTTGGGGCCCGCGGGAGATAGAGCACCTGGCCGGCGCGCAGGTGGTTGAAGTCCGCCACATGCGGGTTCATGGCCCGCACCTTGGGAATCACTTGAGGGAATTCTTCCCGGGAAAAGCCGGCGTCCTCAAGGATTTTGTAGAGCCATTCCCCTTCCCGCACCACGTGCTTGGGCCCCTCTGGGGCCTTGCCCGCAGCGGTTTTGTGGAAAAAAAGCCGCACGTTCTCCTCGCCCCAACACACCGAGGCCAGGAGAGTCAGCACCACCAGAAGGCATAGGCTTGGTCGACGCAATGGCTCCTCCCGGACCGGGGACATACGCGAGAGCACTCTGGTTGTCACCCAGTGCGGTCCGAGAGAACAATACATGCCGCCAAGCCGCAACCAGGGCACCTCGTCTTGGGGGGCGCGCCGCCCAGGTTGCGCCAGACAGTCGCGGCATCAACCAAGAGGACATCACCCCCTCCAAGAGGCGCGTTATGCCACCTCCCAGCCCACGATCTGGCGCTTGGCCGTGCTGAATTCCACCCCCACTTCCACGACCCGCGCTACTGCCGCCTTGCCCCGGTAGGCCGCGGCGTAGCCCTTTGCCTGGATCTGCCGCAGGGCCTCGCCCGTGGGGGTGTCGCCGTCGATGACCTTGAACTCGAAGATCCACACCACTGCCCCGGCGATGACCACCAGGTCCAAGCGCCCCGGGGTGCAGACGCGCTCCGGGATGGTCATCACCCCAAGGCCCGCCAGGTGGCTATAGAACACGCTGGCGAAATAACCTTCGTACCGGGCCATGGGGTTTTTGCGGTACCAGTCTGCGGGGATGCCGGCAAAGAGGCTGCGCATGTGCTCACCCAGGCCGTGGGCGTCGCCCTCCTTGAGCATGGTGGTGAGGGCAAAATTCGGGGCATGCGGGAGCTCGGGCACCAAGCCCCGCACCAGGGCGCGGTTGAGGGCCATGCGCACCTCGCGGTTGGGAAGACCCAGCTCGTACTCCACCCCGTCTTCGCTGCGGTGCACGCGGGTGATGGTGACGTAGCCCGTCTGCCAAAGCAGGGCCTCGGGGGCGATGGCCTCCACGTCAAAGGCCGAAAGCAGGGCGTCGTCGGCGTACAGGCGCTCCAGACGCGGGGTGAAGAACTGATGGCGCATGAGCCACTCCACGAGAAACGTAGGCGTGGCGGTCTCGAACCACCAGGCGCGAAATTCTCGCTTATCGAGAAGGAGCAGCACGTCGAAAGGATTGTAGACGCTTTCCCCGCTTCCCCAGCGGTAGCCGTTGTACCAGGCACGCACGGCATCGCGATCGAGCGCGCGGCCTTCCTTGGCGGCAGCGGTAAACTCCGGGCCGAAGACCGCATCCAGATCTGCTTCGGTATAGCCGCAGATGGTGGCGTAGCGCTCATCCACGGTGATGTCGTTGAGGTTGTTGAGCCCGGAAAAGAGACTCACCTTGCTGAACTTGGACACCCCGGTGAGAAACACGAAGCGCAGATCTGCATCCCGGCCCTTGAGCACGGAATAGATGTTGCGCAGGCCCTCGCGCATGGCCCGCGCCGTGTCCGGATCGGTGAGGTTATCGAGGATGGGTTTGTCGTACTCGTCAATGAGCACCACGGCCTGGCGCTTGTGCTTCTCCGCTGCACGGGTGATGAGCTGACCGAAGCGCAGGTGGACGTCTTTGGGCGCAGGATCGATGGACACCCCGAGGCGCTCCGCATTTTCCGTCAGGGTCTCGTGGATGTGTTCTTCCAACTGGGCTTCCTGCTGCAGCCGCCCTTCGGCGAAGGAAAGCCGAATTACTGGATGGTGATTCTCCCAATTCCAGTGATTCTCGAGATACAGTCCGGTAAAAAGCGCGCGGTTGCCGGCAAATGCTTCAGCCAAGGTGTCGAGGAACAGGGATTTGCCGAAGCGCCGCGGCCGGGAGAGGAAGTAGTAGCCGCCGTCCTCGGCCAGACGCGCCACGAACGGCGTTTTGTCCACGTAATAGCAGTTTTCCTGGCAGATCTTGGCAAAGGTCTGGATGCCGATGGGCAGTTTCTTGCGCTCCATAAGAACCTCTCAGGTGGGAAGAGACGAGGTTTTTGGTGTACCCACGCGGACAGGGGAAGTCAAAAACACCGCCCCAAACAAAAAAGCCCAGGGTTTCCCCCAGGCTCTGCTCTCGTCGGTGATCGGGACTGCTACCCGCAGGAAGAGCAGGAACTGCAGCCCGAACTGGTGACTTTCAGGCGCGACTGCACATTGAAGCCATAGTGGTGGTTGAAATCCACGCGAATGGGAGCCACTTCCTGAAGCAGGTTCGTTTCGACCAGAAACGTATAGCCATCCACATCCAGGACCGTATCGCCGTCTTTTCGCTCATCCAGAGCGAGGGCCAACCGCGGCCCCCCTCAGCCAGCGGCGATATAGACGCGGATGGGGGATACATCCTTTCCCGCAAAGTGCATATCCAACTGCTCCTTTGCGGCCTTGCTCAGTGCAAACATGAAGACCTCCTCAAATTGATGATGCCAGAGACCTCGGGCTAGCGAGGAACCTTAGGTGTGTCAATGCAAAGAACTTTTCTCTATAGAACTCCTTGATATTACTCCTTGGGCGCATGCCAGGCGCTGGCCTCTTCCAGGAGCCGGTACGTCCGCTCCACCAAAGAGTGCGGATCCGCCAGGTAGCCGTCCTGGAGCAGGGCCGCCTCGAAGATGCCTTCCACCGCCATGGCCAAGAAGGGGTCGTCCGGGCTGTGCTGGGCCATCTTCTGCAGATTGTGCACCAATGGGTGTTTGGGGTTCACCTCCAGGACTTTTTGCGGAATGGAGGTATCCTTGGCCAAAATCTGCATGATGCGGTGCATCTGCGAGGTGGATCCATCGGGACTCACCAAGCAGGCAGGGCTGTGGCTGAGGCGCTTGGATGCGCGCACCTCGGTCACTCGGTCTTTGAGGACACGGCGCATGACCGTCAGCAAGGCCTCCATGTCTTCCGCTTGTGCCGAAGCAGTGGCGGCCGCCGCGTCGTCGGGGGTCGTATCGGGGAGGTTTTCCAATTTGCGGAGATCCGCGTTTTCCGCGGCCTCGAGAGGGAAGTCCCGGTAACGACGCACGGCCTCCATGACGAACTCGTCGATAGGGTCGAAGAGGTAGAGCAATTCGACCCCCTTGGTGCGGAAGATCTCCACGTGGGGGTTCTTTTCAATGGCTTCCCGGGATGGGCCGGAGATATAGTAGATGGCCTTTTGGCCTTCCTGCATGCGGCCCACGTATTCTTCCAGAGAAACCAGGGCATCGGGGTCGGAAGCCGCCGAGGAGTGGAAACGCAGGAGCTCCGCAAAGGCCTCCTGATTGGCGAAGTCTGCATAGCCCATTTTGAAGCGCTTGCTGTGCTCTTTCCAAAAAGCAGCGTACCGTTCCTGGTCTTGGGCGAACTTGTGCAGTTCCCCGAGGACCTGTTTGGTGATGGTCTGGGCGATTTTGCGAATGACACGGTTCTCCTGCAAGGTCTCGCGGGAGATGTTGAGGGGCAAGTCTTCGGTGTCCACCACGCCACGCACGAACCCGAGATATTCGGGGATGAGGTCTTTGTTCTTGGATTGAATGAGCACACGGCGCACGTAGAGATCCAGGCCGTGGGCGTCGCGCTCGATGCCGAACACATCCATGGTCTTGGGCGGGATGAAGAGGAGCGCCGAAAACTGCACCGGCGCATCGACATTGATGTGAATGGTATGTGTCGGGTCTTCGGAATCCAGGGTGAGGAAGCGATAAAATTCGCTATACTGTTCCTTGGTGATGGAAAACTTGTTTTCCCGCCACAGGGCCGGTACGGTATTCACCTTCTCGCCATCCACATACACCGGAAACGAGACGAAATTGGAGTGCTTTTTGATGATGGCTGCCAGGCGGTCTTTGTTTGCGAACTCGGCGGCGTCTTCCTTGAGGTGGATGTGGATGGAGGTGCCACGGGGCAGGGCCTCATCGAGTTCGCGGATGGAGTAGGAGCCCTGACCGGTGGAAATCCATTCCACGGGCTTGGCATTGGGCGTAGCCGAACGGGTGCGCAGGACCACGCGCTCTGCCACCATGAAGACCGAGTAAAAGCCCACCCCAAAGCGGCCGATGAGGGTGGAGGCGTCCGCGCCGCTTTCCTTGGCCTTGGCGAGAAATGCTGCGGTCCCGGAATGGGCGATGGTGCCGATGTTGGTGATGACCTCCTCTTGGGTCATGCCGATACCGGTGTCGGTGATGGTGATGGAGCGAGCGTCGGCGTCGGTGGTGACGCGGATGGCGAGTTCGGCGTCTGGGTCTTCAATGTCGGCGCCGCGGGCCTGTTCGAAGCGCAGCTTGTCCAATGCGTCCGAGGCGTTGGAGATGAGCTCGCGCAGGAAGATCTCTCGGCTGGTATAGATGGAATGCGTGATGATCTCCAAAAGCTGTCGAATCTCGGTCTTGAATTCCATCTCTTGCGTTTGCGTCATGGATGTGTTCCTCCAACGGGGTAGGGTGTGCTGCCTCGATAGGTAAGAGGCCATCGGAAGCTGTCAAGTGAGACCCTGGAGGAACGATGCTCGGTCGTGAGCCGTGGACCTTTGATCGCACCGTGCGCCTGGCCTTGGCCGCTGCCGTGATTTGGGGCGCAGTCCGGCTGCTGGGGGCGCTCAGTGACGCGATCATTCCTTTTCTTATCGGGTTGCTTTTGGCCTACGTCCTCGATCCTCTGGTAGGGTGGGTGGAGGCGCGGGTGCGCTATCGGAGCGTGGCCATTGCCGTGGTGCTTTTGGGCGCCATCGTGGCATTGGTCTTGGCTGGAGCGCTCATCACCCCGATGATCGCCCGGGAAGTCGCGCATATGGCACGACTGGCCCAAGAGATGCTCTCCAACTCCCGCCTGGCCGCCGAGGCCGCCAAGCGGCTCCCTCCCGACGTCTGGGAAGCTGTGCGCGGTGTCTTGACCAGCCCCGAAGTGCAGGACTTCTTGCGCAGTGATAGTGTGCTCTCCATGGCCCAAGGAGCGCTTCGCCGTATCGTTCCTGGGATCATGGGGCTGATCAGCGGCGCCTACAGCATGGTCATGGCCGTGGCCGTGGTGCTGGTCATTGGGCTCTACACCGTGTTCTTGCTCTTGGATTTCCACTCGTTGCGCCAGCGCTGGCACGCCGTGCTTCCTGCGGCCTGGCGGCAGCCGGTACTCGAATTTCTTGCGGAATTCGATACCGCCATGAGCCGCTATTTCCGCGGCCAAGCCCTGGTGGCCGGCACCGTGGGCATCCTTTTTGCCATTGGTTTCGGTCTCATCGGGCTGCCTTTGGCCGTGGTCCTGGGGCTCTTTCTGGGTCTGCTCAACATGGTGCCCTATCTCCAGATGGTAGGATTTGTGCCTGCCGTGCTGTTGGCCGGGGTACACGCCCTGGAGACCGGGACGTCGTTTTGGACGGTGTTGGGGCTCGTGCTGGTGGTCTTTGCCGTTGTCCAGGCCATTCAGGATATGGTGCTGGTGCCGCGCTTTTTGGGCAAGGCCATGGGGCTCTCCCCAGCGTGGATGCTGCTCTCCCTTTCCGTATGGGGCAGTTTGCTGGGGTTTTTGGGCCTGCTCCTCGCCCTGCCGCTCACCTGTCTGGTCTTTGCCTATTGGCGCCGCCTGATCGCCAATGACGAAGGCGCGCGTCTGGACAATACCACCGTTCCCCTTTAGGTAGCCCCCGATTTTTTCCATCCCAACAAGGTCGGTATCATGGAAATCACCCTGACTACCCCTGCACTGCTGTTTTCGACGCTCTCGTTGCTGCTCTTAGCTTATACGAACCGTTTTTTGGCCCTGTCCACACGTATCCGCTCCCTGTACGACCGCTACCGGCATGAACAGGCATCTGGAGTGCGTCAACAAATCGCAAGTCTTCTCGGCAGGGTGCGACTCATCCGCCTGATGCAACTTTTGGGCATCTTGAGCCTGCTATGTTGCGTGGTGTGCATGTTTTTCCTCTTTGAAGGATGGTTCGTTCTCGGAAAATGGGTATTCGCCGCAAGTCTCGTCCTGCTTATGGCATCCTTGGTGGTTTCGGCCATGGAAATCTTCCTGTCCACGCGGGCGTTGGACATAGAGCTGCATGAATTGTGGACCGCTCAAGAGCCGCTTTCCACGCGCAAACAAGAGGGAGGGGAGAGGGCATGAAGATTCTGCGCCATCCCGACGCTGTCCGTGAAGAGGTCATGCAGTGGCGCTGCCATGGGCAGCAGGTGGGCTTCGTCCCTACCATGGGATATTGGCACGCAGGACACGTGAGCCTGCTTGATGCCGCCCGGCAGCGGTGCTCCAAGGTGGTGGCCTCCATCTTTGTGAATCCCACGCAATTTGGCCCGAACGAAGACCTGGAGCGCTACCCGCGCAACCTCGAAAACGATCTGGCCTTGGCGCAAGCGCACGGCGTGGACCTCGTTTTTTGTCCGCAAGCGCAGGATATGTACACCCCAGACCACGACACCTGGGTGGAAGTGCCGCATCTCTCCCAGGGACTTTGCGGGGCATCACGGCCCGGGCATTTTCGGGGAGTCGCCACGGTGGTGACCAAACTTTTCTGGATCGTGCAGCCGCATGTCGCCTTTTTTGGCGAGAAGGACTGGCAGCAACTAGCCGTCATCCGCGCCATGGTGCGCCACCTCTCCTGTCCGGTGGAGATCGTCGGTTGCCCCACCGTGCGGGAGCCCGACGGGCTGGCCATGAGCTCACGCAATGTCTATTTGACGGCCGAAGAACGCGCCCAGGCCCCGGCCCTTTTTGCCATGCTCCAGAATCTCCGCCAGCGTGTGGCGGGTGGAGAGCGGAATGTGGACGCCCTGAAAGGAGCCGGCCTGCGCTATCTTGCCGAGCATCTGCCCCTCGGCAGGCTCGACTACCTAGAGATCGTCCATCCAGACACCTTGGTGCCACGCACCCAGGTGGAGCCGCCCACCTTGGCAGCAGTGGCGCTTTTTCTGGGCAAGGCACGTCTCATCGATAACCTTTGCATTGGATAACACCCCACATCACCACCTCGGGAGTGCACTCCCTTAAGGATACTTGTATGCTCCGAACCATGTTATGGGCGAAACTGCACCGGGTCACGGTGACCGGAAGCTGCCTGGATTACGAAGGTTCCATTGCCATTTGTCCAAAATTGCTGGAGGTTTCTGGAATCGTGCCGAATGAGCGGGTGGATGTGTACAACGTAACCACTGGGGCCCGGTTCTCCACCTATGCCATTGCAGGAAATGACCAAGAGATTCTCGTCAATGGCGCGGCCGCCCGTTTGGCCATGCCTGGGGATCTACTCATCATCGCGGCCTATGCCCAGATGACTCTGGAAGAGATGATCCAGCATCAGCCGCGGGTGGTGCTGGTGGATCGCCACAATGTCGTCCACGAGGTGCGGCCATGAAAGGCGTGCTGGAGTTCGCCCAGGCCAAGGTCCAGGGTCATAAGCTCGTCATGGTGACAGCCTATGACTATCCATCCGCATATTTTGCAGAACAGGCCGGGGTGGATCTCATCTTGGTGGGCGACTCCGTGGGCATGGTGGTGCTTGGCCATGACTCCACGGTGCCGGTGACCATGGACGATATGGTTCGCCACACCCAGGCAGTGCGGCGCGGGGCCACGGATACCTTTATCGTGGGCGATCTTCCCTTTTGGAGCACGAGTTCCGTAGCCTGCGCCGTGGAGCGGGCTGGCCGCCTGGTGCAAGAAGGCGGCTGCCACGCGGTCAAGCTGGAGGGTGGCCGCAATGTGGCCGTCCATGTGGAGGCCATCGTGCGTGCCGGCGTGCCGGTGTGCGGCCATATTGGCCTGACCCCGCAATCGGCCACGGCCTTGGGTGGGTTTCGCGTGCAAGGCAAAACTGCGGCTCAGGCCCGGGCATTGCTGGAAGACGCCAAGAGCCTCGAGGCTGCCGGGGCCTTTATGGTGGTTTTGGAGTGCGTCCCCATCCCTCTTGCTCGCGTCATCACCGAGCGGCTGCACATCCCGACCATCGGCATCGGCGCAGGCCCTCATTGCGACGGCCAGGTGCTCGTATGGCATGATCTTCTCGGCATGTACCCCCGGCAGGCACCCAAGTTTGTGTACCGCTATGCGGACTTGGGCACTCTGGCCACGAAGGGTATTGCCACCTTTGCCGAACAGGTACGCCAAGGCACGTTTCCGGGGGCCGAACAGGGTTTTGTCATGGACGAAGAAGAGCTCGCTCGTGCCCTGAATCCGCCGGTGTAGGGAGGCAAGTGGACGCCTGCCTTTGGGATGGCTGCACGGCTTTGCCGGACGATGGGTCGTGCGCTTACGGTTTGACCGTCAACGTGTGCCCTTGGTGACGCCACAGAGAGAGCAGGGCGATGGTACTTCCCGCAAGGCTCGCCATGCCGAAGCCAAAAAAGGCCCAGGCAAAGCCTGCGTGCTCACCCCAGGCAGCCAAGGTGGCGGGAAGCAGTCCAGAGCCCAAAAGAGAAGTGCAGGTGACCGCCAACGAGACGCTGAGGTCGCTTTCTTCCCTTCGGACCACCTGGGCCAAAACCGCAAACCCTACAGGAAAGAAACATACGGCCAAAAGCGGCTGTAGCGTGAGCAGGGCAAGACTTACGGGCAAAGGGCCTGCCCCTGCCACGCATGTGGTAAGGCTCACCCCGAGCATGCACACCGTAAGGGTGCGCACCAAGCCTAAGCGTTCGGTGATCCATCCCATCCAGGGGAGCACCGCCAGAGACACGACGCGGGAGGCGCCCAAAAACATATTGGCCTCTGCCTCGCCAAGCCCTCGGTCATGGACCAGGTAGGCGGGAACGACGCTATAGACCCCGACTTCCACCCCCACGGTGATGACAAAAAGCATCACCACCGCCCAAAAGGAAAGATTCTGCACGAGCGGCCGCAAGGCAGCAAGGTGCGGCGCTACCCCAAGGCGCTCGATGCGGGGTCCGCACCACAGGTAGAGTGCACCCATGGCGAGGCTCGCCCAGCCGATCCAGGCAAAGGTCATGCTGGCAGCCCCTAAGCGGTCGGCTAATTCCACGACGAATGGGGCCAGGACGAAGGAAAGATTGGGCGCCATCTCGTGCAGGGCAAAGGCCCGGCTCCAGCCGGACGGTGGGGTGACGGTAGTGATGGTGGTCACGCCGGACGGCATGTAGAGCCCTGCCCCCAGGCCCAAGATCAGTACCCAGGCAAGAAGTCCACCCAGGGTTGTGGTCCTGGAGAGGCCAAGCAGGCTCCCTCCCAAAAGGACAAGGCACAGGCAAATGGTGCGGTGGTGGCCGATGCGGCTGGAGAGGAAGCCCGCACCGAACACGGCCACACTGTAGCCCACCGACAGGGCCACGAATGCCTGCGCCGCAGTGGCAAGGCTCACGCCCAGGCGCTCGCTTGTGGGCAGAAGCAGTGGCCCCAGCACCGTGCGGGCGAGAAAATTGACAAAAAACACTCCGGTCAGCAGAAGCAGGGCCGGGACGGCGTTGCGAAACGAAGGTTTTTCTTTGGGCATGGCGGTGGTGGTTTGCAGGGGAAAGACAAGTCCAGCCCCTTATCTTTTCTCTTTTTTGAAGGCAACTTGAGATTCTAGGAGCAGTCTATGCGAATTCTCGGAATATTTCTTTACAGCATGATTTTTCCTGCTTTGGCACTTGCCTCGGATATCACAGAGATGTTTCAAAAGCGCTATGAAACATTACATTCATTCCGCGCCTTCTTCACCCAGAACCTTACCAACGCGGCCACAAAAAAGACCGAAGAGCGTCTCGGTTCCATCGTTTTTGCAAAACCCAAGCTTTTGCGATGGGAGACAACGAGTCCTGAGGAAGAAGTGTTGATTGTCGGTCCAAAAATAGTGTGGGAGTATTTGCCAGAAGACGGCGTTGTGTACCGATACACCGTAGAGCAAATCTTTCAGTCCAAGACGATGCTGCGTTTTCTCTCTGGTGAGGCCAATCTCAAAGAAGATTTTATGATCACCGACAAAGGCATGGATGCCGGGCTGCATCTCTTGGAGCTCACTCCCAAGGAACCTGAGCCGGGACTGACCTTTGCGCGGGTATGGATCCGTCCCGACGATGGACTGCTCGAACGTATCAGCATCGTGGATTTTTTCGGCAATACCAATGCCCTTGAGCTCAAAGCCATTGAGACGGATGCTGCGGTGGACCCCAAAGCGTTTACCTTTACCCCGCCGCACGGCGTCACGGTCATCGAAGGAAAAGTGCAGTAGACACGCTGGAGCCGCCGCACCGCCAAGGGTTCTGCGGCCCCGATGTTGACTGCATCGGCTACGCATTGGCGCTGGTTGCGGCCATCTCCGCTTCCTGGGGCATCCACGGACCTGCCTGGGGCGCTGGCATCGGCAGGCGCACTTGCGGGGCAAAAGGGCAAGGCGCGGTAAAGCACATCCACTGCTCGCGGTAGGGATGTCGGAGCCCTAAGATTGCTGCGTGCAAAAGCAGGCGCGGCGCAGCCTTGGCCACTGCGGGCGGGGCGTAGAAAGAGTCTCCCAGGAGCGGATGGTCTATGGCCGCCAGGTGTAGGCGCAGTTGGTGGGACCTGCCGGTGTGTGGGATTAGCAGAAGCAATGTGGCATCGCGGAAGTACTCAAGTACCGTGAATTCGGTCCAGGCAGGCTTGCCCAGCTGCAAGCAGATGGTCTGCATGGGGCGGCGGGGGAAGTCGCAGCGCATGGGCAAGGTGATGTGGCCATGGGGGGCCTGCACGCGGCCGGCAGCCACCGCCAGATACGCCTTGGTCACCTGCCGCTGCCGAAATTGGGACTTGAGATGGCTTTCCGCCTTGCGGCGCAGGGCCACCACCACAAGTCCGGAGGTGGGCAGATCCAGGCGGTTCACGGCCTGGGCATGGGGATGGTGCTGCCGCACCCGCGTGAGAATGCTGTCGGCAAAAGCCGGATCCCGGCCGGGGACGCTGAGAATCCCTGCCGGTTTGTGGATGATGGCCATATCCTGGTCTTCGTAAACCACGTCCAGCCCTGCTGGCGGAGTGTACGGGCCAATGGGCGGCACCGCGGTGTCCAGGAAAGAAGGGCGCCAGCGCCAGAAGGGCGCAGTGCTGGACGCGGTCATTACGGACGACCTGCCGGCGTCCCTGCTTCGGGCAGCAGGTGCTTGAGTTCCGCTTCCACCAAAGGCAAAACCCCGGCCACCATGCGCTCGACGCCAGCGGCGTTGGGGTGGATGCCGTCTTCCAACAAAAGCTCAGGATGCCCGTAGACGCCTTCGAGAAAAAAGGGATACAGGGCAAGGCCGTAGCGCTGGGCAAGCTCGGGATACACGGCGTTGAAACGCTGTTGGTAGTCGGCGTCCCAATTGCGGGGGGCATACATCCCCACCAAGAGCACCCGGGCATCGGCTGCGAGGGCGGCCTGGATTATGGCCTCCAGGTTGTCGCGCAGGGCCTGGGGGGGAAGGCCGCGCAGGGCGTCATTGGCCCCGAGGGCGAGGATAACCAGTTGGGGTTTATCCGCGAGAGCCCAGGCCATACGGCTACGTCCCCCTGCCGAGGTGTCCCCGGAAACCCCGGCGTTGATGATGCGCACCTCCCAGCCGCGGGAAACGAGCTTTCGTTCGAGTACTGCAGGGAAGGATTGCGAAGGTGGCAGGCCATATCCTGCGGTGAGGCTATCGCCCATGGCGAGGATTGTGATGCCCCCTGCAAGGGCCGGAGTTGCTGCCAGCATAACGCCAAGTGCGGAAAATACGGAGAAAAGACGCATGCATACCCCCATGATCACCGTACATGATCTCAGTTTGACTCTAATTTCCGGCGCTGCGCCGGTCAACGTACTTCAGAACCTCAGTTTTCAGGTGGAATCCGGCGAGAGTGTGGCCGTAGTTGGCCCTTCGGGTTCGGGCAAGACCTCGCTTTTGATGCTGCTTTCCGGCCTGGAGCGCCCGAGCGCAGGGAGCATCCATGTGGCCGGCCATGACCTCTCCAGCATGGGTGAAGACGGGCTGGCCCGCTTCCGGCAGCAGTACGTGGGGATTGTGTTCCAAAACTTCCTCCTCCTTCCTGCCTTGAGCGCGGAAGACAACGTTGCCCTGCCCTTGGAACTGGCCGGGGTGAGCGATGCCCGCAAGCGGGCCAGACAGGCCCTTATCCAGGTGGGGCTGGAGCACCGGCTGCATCATCTGCCTTCCCAACTTTCCGGCGGAGAGCAGCAGCGGGTGGCGGTGGCCCGCGCCTTTGCCGGCGGCCCCGCCCTGATCCTCGCCGATGAACCCACTGGAAACCTGGACGCCGCCACCGGCGCGCGGGTCATGGAACTGCTTTTTGCCCTGCATGAGGAGCATGGCACCACGCTCCTTTTGGTGACCCATGATCCTGCGTTAGCGGCCCGTTGCCAACGCCGCATGCGTTTGGCGGGCGGCCGCATGGAGGACGTATGACCCCGATCCTTGCCTGGTGCCTGCGGGAATGGCGGCGAGGGATGCGCGGCAGCCGCTGGGTGCTCGTGAGCCTGGCCATCGGCGTGGCGGCCATGACCGCCATCGGGACCACTGCGGCGTCGATACGCCAGGCCCTGGAGCTGGACGCGCGAGAAATTTTGGGCGGAGACGTCGCCATTGAGCTGACATCGCGAACCCTTTCCCCGCAGGAGCTCGAGCGCATTGCGGCCTACGGGACCCTTGGCCACACCACCACCGTACGCACCATGCTCCACAGCCAAGAAAAGAGCACGCTGGTGGAAGCCAAGGCAGTGGACGAGACCTATCCCCTCTACGGGAGCCTCACCATCGCCGGCCGCGGAAACGTGACCGGCGCGGAGATGTCTCCGGAAAGCGTGATGGTGGACGCCGAAGTCCTGACACGTCTCGGGGCGCGAGTGGGAGAGCGTGTGCGCTTGGGGAACTCCTGGCTTACCGTCGCTGGCATTATCGAAAAGGAGCCGGGCAGATCCTTGGATCTCTTCACCTTGGGGCCGCGGGTCATACTCTCCCGCAAAGCCCTCGAGCTCACCGGCCTCCTCGTTCCTGGGAGTCTTTTTCAGAGCACCTATGCCCTGCGCCTGCCCGATGCCTCCCGCGCCGAAGCAGTGGCCCACGAGATCGTCGCCATCGGGGATTCGGGATGGCGGGTACGGCCTTTCACGCGCGCCTCCGGCCGCATGGAAACGCTACTTGAGCGCCTGCGCACCGTAAGCTCCTTCGTGGCATTGGGGATCCTTTTGGTGGGCGGCCTCGGGGTGGCAAGCGGGGTGCGCGCACACATGGCTTCCCGGCTGCTGGAACTTGCGGTGTGGAAGGCGCTGGGTGCTTCGACCCGGGTGCTCCTGGTGGTGCACGGGGGATCTGTGCTCTTGATGGGCGGGCTTGCCATCGCCGCGGGGGTGGTTCTCGGTGCGTGCACGCCGTGGCTCCTTGCGGCGTGGGGCGTGCCGGTGGTGGTCCCGGGCTGGTATTTTTCCCCCATGCTGCTGGGCGCCACCTGTGGGCTCTGTATCCTGGCCGTATTCGCGGCCCTGCCTTTGGGCCGCGCAGTGGCGGTGCCGGCAGCGGTAGTATTCCGGCAGAGTGCACGTGGGGTGGGGTTTGCCCGTAAGGCGCCCTTGTGGGCCTGGGGGACGATAGTCGTGGGAGCGGCGGCCCTTGCGATGGTGGTCCTGCTTCTGGCCGACCGTCTCCGTTTGGGGGTATGGTTTGTGCTTGGCGTGGGGGCAAGCTTTGCCGTGCTCTGGCTTGCGGCCATGGGGGTGCGCGCCGCGGCCCGCTTGGGCCGGAGCCTTCCTTGGCCCACCTGGCGCCTGGCCATGGCCAACATGGCCCGCCCTGGGGCATCAGGGCCCCGTTTGGTGCTCGTCTTAGGGTTGGGACTCGGCATGCTCGGGGCGGTGCGTTTGGTGACGGATTCCTTAGGCGCTTCCCTTGGAGAAGAGATCGCTCGGCAGGCCCCCAGCTTTTTCGTGCTCGACGTGCCGCCGCACGAAGAGGACCACTTCCGTCAAGTGGCCCATGCCGCCGGGGCAGAGCGCGTCCGCTTGCAGCCGGTGGTACGTGGCCGCATCACCCATATCCGCGGCCAGGAAGTGGAGACTGTTCCCATTGCCCCGGAAGTGCAGTGGGCGGTCCGATCGGACCGGATGCTCACCTCGGCGCTGGCCCTCCCGGAAGGCAGCACCCTCGTGGCTGGGGTATGGTGGACGCCCAATGCCACCGTTGC
This sequence comes from Thermodesulfomicrobium sp. WS, assembly GCF_027925145.1. Lineage (GTDB taxonomy): Bacteria > Desulfobacterota > Desulfovibrionia > Desulfovibrionales > Desulfomicrobiaceae > Thermodesulfomicrobium. Next base: position 1,478,056 of record NZ_AP027130.1, on the reverse strand, counting down.
CGAGCCCCGTGTCTCCATCACCGCGGATTTGGCCCAAGGTTTCGGCGTGCAGGTGGGGGATCGGCTGCGCTTCAATATCTTGGGCCGCGAGGTGGAGGCGTCCATCATGAGCGTGCGCCAGGTGGACTGGACTACTTTGAATCTCCAATTCGCCATCATTTTCGCCCCAGGGGTGCTCGAGGCCGCCCCACGGACGCTGCTCGGCACCATCCAGGCCCCCCCAGAGGCTGCGGAAACGGTTTTTACCGCTATCGCGCGCGCATTTCCTCAAGTGGCCATCGTGGATGTGCGGCGCATCCTTGCGGAAGTGAGCACCGTGGTGGGGCGTTTGGGTCTTGCCATGGCACTTTTGGGGGGACTTGCCGTGGTGGTGGGCCTTATGGTGCTCATGGGAAGTTTTGCCGCGGACCAAGAGGCGCGGCATTTTGAAGCCGTGGTCTATAAGGTGTGCGGTGCCACCCGCCTGCAAACGGTGCGCATCCTTGCGGTGGAGTTTGTGCTCGCAGCACTCGTGGCGAGCGGGATGGCCATGGGCATCGCAACACTCGCGTCCCAGGCGGTGGTGGAGGGGCTGCTCCACCTTGGGTTTCGCTGGCATGCCCAACAGGCGGTGCTCATCCCGCTGGCAGGGGCCTGTCTCGCAGTGGGCCTGGCCTTGCGGCGCACGTGGAACGTGTTGCGTCTCCCCGCCTGGCGATGGCTCCGGAATGACTAGGGCTGCGGCGTTTGCGTTTGCGCAATGGCGGTGGCGCGGCGCTGAAGCTCCGCCTGCCACATCGTGATGTGCTCCCGAAAGCGGGCCAACTCTTTTGCGGCCAAGACTTTGGACGGCGTTGTCTTGTGCTTTTTATAGTATTCTTGAGGGTTGATGTACTTATTTCCAATCTGCATGCGAAAGTCGAGATGCGGACCAGTGGCATATCCAGTACTTCCTACGTATCCAATCACCGCACCCTGTTTGACATGAGTACCTTTTTGATAATTTGGATTAAACTTGCTCATATGGTTATACACGGTCTTCATTTCTCCAGCATGGCGAAGAACAATAAAATTTCCTTGGGAACCATTATAGCCTCGTGCAACGATCGTCCCATCAGCAACCGCAAAAATGGGTGTCCCTTTTGGGGCGGAGTAATCGACGCCTTGATGTGGTCTGCGGTAGCCTAAAATGGGGTGAAGGCGATTCATGGAGTAGGCAGAAGAAACTTTGAGAAAAGGCAATGGAGCGCGCAAGAAGTCCTTGCGTAGGGATCTTCCCTGTGCATCATAGTATCCGGATTCACCGCTGCTGGTCGTGTAATGGAAGGCATAATACGTAGTGCCTGCATTGGTGAAGCTGGCGGCGTGAATATCCCCGTATCCGGCAAATTTCCCGTCTCGAAAACGTTTGTCCACAATGAGCTGGAAGGAATCGCCAGGCTGGATCTCTCGATGGAAATCGATATCCCAACTGAAAAGATTGGCGAGACGGACAATGAGCTCCGGCTGCTCCCCCAAGACTTGCATGGTGTTCCACAGGGAGCCATCGATAGTCCCGACGATGGTTTCCTGGCGCACTTCGTACGGAATGGACTCCTTGCGGATCTCCGGATTGTCTCCCTGAAGGTTGACCACCAGCCGTTCGTTGGCATCGATTTCGTACTCCAGTCCCACCAGTTTTTCTCCTTCCAGCAGCATCACCAAGGGGTGCCCTGCCCGGAGTTGCTCCAAAGAATAAACCTTTTGGCTGGCGCTACATAACGAGTAGATATGCTCCAAAGCGAGATGTTCGGCGAGGAGGGAAGTGGGGGTATCCCCCTGCTCAATCTCCCGAACGATACGGGTGAGTTCCGGCTCCTGCAGTGCGGGTTCGGAGGGGACATCGGCTTGGGCGGCGGCGTTCGGTTGTTCTTGAGACGCCGCGGCAGTGAAGACCTGCTCTTGCGAGGCAGGCTGATGTTCGAGAAGGGTAATGGATTCTTGGGGTTGGATGCTGGAAAACGTGATTTCTGGATGGAAGAGAAGAACGAAGAGCCCTCCGCCCATGATGGTGATGGCCAGGCTCACGACGCAGCAGGTAAGCAGACGCACCAGAAGGGATGGGGGACGACGAACGGCATCACGAATGGTATGGCGCATAGGCATATCCCCTGGGTTTGCGCATACAACGATGCGTATTGGCCAAAGACTATCCGCAGCCTTATCCAGGAGATAGCGGGAGGACAACCCCTGCGTCGGTACAAATTTTCAAACTTTCCGAGGACGAGAAGAAGATGCATCCGCGAGCTGGAGCCCGATTTCAAAAAACCATTGCCCAGGATCTGGGGCGGGTCGGCACCATGCGATGGCTGCTGGTCGTGCTAAAAGAGAAATCAGGGGCCCCTGCGTCCCATCCCGAAGGCGAACACGCAAGCGCGCTCCTACCGGCAATGGTCGGTCCACCCCCAATCGCACTCCGGTAAAGCTATAGTCGAGCACATGGCACAGTACCCGTTCTCCCGTACCCTCCACCTCGGCTTCGCAGGATTCGAAGCAGGCTTGTCGTTGCCATAGGCGATCTGGCGTCATGGGGGACCTCCAGGGTTTGGCTTTCTTCTATCCCCAACGCCAGGATAAAGGCAAGTGCAATGCGGCTTTTTGCTTTGGGCTATTGGGTAAGCAAGTATCGAAATTTTTTGGTGAGATCCGATGTCCAATCGAAAATGGCATTGATTTCAGCTTGGACGTTTTCCGCATCCACCATGCCGCAGCGCACGTCAAGAAAATAGGGAAGGATATCAGGAGCTTCTTGGTAGAAGAGGGCGACTGCATAAACAGAGCTCAAATAAGGGCGATCGCCAAATTCGGGTTTGGTGACAAGACGCAGCACAAAGCGCTTGCCCCCGGGCGTCAAGGTAAAAAACGAGCTCTGCAGCACCGCTTCCTTGAGCTTGAAGCCCAGGAGTGCGCCTGCGCTATCCGCCCCCATGCTTTGGACGTCGAGGGGAATCTTGGAAGCGTTCACCGCAGGCTCCTCGGCAGATGCCGTGGAAGGGGCCGATGCCGTTGGTATCGTGGAGTTCGGCGTGTTTTGCGGCGCAGAAGAAGCCATACAGGCAGATGCCGCGAAAAAGACGATGAGTCCCACCGTCCATGGGAGAACGAAGGAAATCCGCGAGTGCAATGCCATGGGTGTTTTCTCCAAAGATAGCTGGTGATTTTTAAGTTTACATAATTTACATTATGTATTTTCCGGATCGACTTTTTTCTGAATTTTTTCCAGATAGGCTTCCCGGCACTCGTAGCTACAAAAACAGAAGGTCTGATCGCCGTTTTTGACCCGAATGTCGGAATCCTTGGACACATAAGTTCCACAAATGGGATCTTTGACGAGGACACCTTCCTTTTCCATGGTCCGCTGGGTTTCCTTGCGCAATTGTTCCTTTTTGCGACGATCGCCCACGACGAGCTTGTACAAAATAAACCCAGCGGCAATGAAAACGATAAACTTGATCATGAATACTCCTTAGTTTGCTTGCCAAATCTGGTCATTACTCCAGGTATACGAAAGATGATCGAGCGCCTCGCGCAACACGGTACCGTCGGGCAAGATCGCTTGAGGTTCCAGCTCCAAAAGCGGCACGAGCATGAAAGCGCGCTCCACAAGCCGCGGATGCGGTATGGTGAGAACCTCGTCCTGCACTTGAAGGTCTCCAAACATGAGGATGTCGATATCCATGGTGCGCGGACCAAAACGCTCCTCCTGGCGGCGATTGCGTCCCAATTCCGCTTCGATGGTTTGGGTGGCCGCCAGGAGTTCCCCGGGGGAGAGCGCTGTCTGCACCCGCACCACTTGATTCCAAAACCATGGCTGGTCGGCGTACAGTTGCGGTTGGGTCCGGTATACGGAGGACGCCGCCACGAGAGTGGTCTGCGGAATGCGGGCAATGCGGTCTCGGGCCACAGCAAGAAGCCGCTCGCTTTCGCCCTTGTTGGAACCCAAACCCAAAAAGGCATGGCATGGTGTCGTTGTCATGGACAACGGCGCTACTCATTTTCCCTTGTACCGGCAAGACGCCTTGGGTACGAAGGCCCCTGTCATGCATGCCCTGCTCGATGCCTACCTCACCCATTTGACGGTCATTCGGGGACTGTCCGAAAACACGGTCACTGCCTACGCTGCGGACGTATCCGCCTTTTTGGACGCGCTGTCTGGGACTGATACAGTCCTGCTCGAACACATCGATGCCGAAATCGTCCTGGCATACCTCGCCAGCCGCAAGGCCCAAGGGGTAACCCCACGCACGCTCGCCCGCCAGCTCTCCGCCTTGCGAGGCTTTTTCGCCTTTGTGGAAGAAACCCATGGCGGTCCCAATCCCGCGCGTCTGGTGGACAGCCCCCGCATCCCCCGAAAACTCCCCGCCGTCCTTTCGCAAGAGGACGTGGCCGCCCTGCTCGCCGCGCCGGATCCCACCACCGCCTTGGGGGCTCGGGACCGCGCTTTACTGGAGATCCTGTACGCAGCGGGGCTGCGGGTCTCCGAGGCCATCTCCATCAACGTGAAGGACGTGGATGTTCAAGCCGGCGTCATCCGGGTCATCGGCAAGGGCGATGCCGAACGCCTCGCCCCGCTGCACGAGGTCGCCGCGCACAGCCTCGAGCGATACTTGAAGGTTTTTCGCCCCCGTCTCCGCCCCCAAGTCCCAAAAATCTTTGTCAACCGCTTTGGACGCTCCCTTTCCCGGCAAGGAGTCTGGAAGCTCATCAAAGGCTATGCCCAGGCCGCCGGGATCTCCATCACCATTTCTCCACACACCCTGCGCCACTCCTTTGCCACCCACCTCCTGGAAGGCGGAGCGGACCTGCGCACCGTGCAGATCCTTCTCGGACACGCCGATATCACCGCCACCACCATCTACACCCATGTGCATACGAGCCGTTTGCGCGCCCTCCATCACCTGCATCACCCCCGAAACGACCCATGAGCGAGCCGGTCACTACCATCATCACCTGTCATGCCAACGCGGATTTCGACGCCTTGGCGGCCATGATCGCAGCCTCCAAACTCTATCCACATGCGGCGCTCATCTTCCCAGGGAGTCAAGAAAGTGCGCTTCGCAACTATTTTTTGCAAAGCGTCATGTATCTTTTTCAATTCCAAAACATCAAAGATGTCGAACAGCAACATATCAATACAATTGTCGTCGTCGATACGGCGCAAAAAAGTCGTATCCCCCATGTGGAGCACCTTCTCGAAAAGGCTACAGTGCATATCTATGATCATCATCTCGGAGAAACGAACGATATCCATGCAGAAAAATCCATCATTCTTCCATGGGGAGCGACCACGAGTATTTTAGTGCATGAACTCCGGGATCGCGGCATCACGGTGAGCCCCGACGAAGCAACCATTCTTGGCCTGGGCATTTACGAAGATACCGGACACTTCACCTTTTCTTCCACCACCGAGCACGATTTTCAGGCTGCCGCCTGGCTTCGGGCGTGTGGCATGGATCTGGATATCATTCACGATATCCTGCGCCGCGACCTTTCTGCGGAGCAGCTGACACTGCTCTCGCGTCTGCTGGACTCCGCGGTCACCCACACCATCAACGGTCTCGAAATTGTGGTGGCGGAGGCCGAGTCTGAGACCTACATGGCGGACTTTGCCCTTTTGGCGCACAAGCTCATGGAGATGGAAAACATCCGCGTGCTGTTTGCCCTCTGCCGCATGGCGGACCGCGTGCAGCTCGTGGCCCGAAGCAAGATCGCCGAGGTGGATGCAGGACTCATTTGCCGCTCCTTTGGCGGCGGCGGCCACCCCTATGCGGCATCGGCCTCCATCAAGGACCGCACACTGGCACAAATCAAAGACGAACTCTTTGCCCTGCTCTACTCTGCCATCCACCGCAGCCGCCTGGTGCGGCATTTCATGTCCGCCCCAGCCGTGGGCATCGATGCCAAGCAGCCCCTGAAAGAGGCCGCGAACATCATGACCCGCTACGGGTTCAAGGCCTTGCCGGTGATGGAGGGGCAAACGCCGGTGGGCGTCATCGAGCATGCCGTGGCGGACAAGGCCGTGGCCCATGGTTTGGGGGAGGAACGGGTGCGGGAGTATATGCAGGAAGAGATCCGCACGGTCGCTGAAGACGAGGACCTCTACGCGGTGATGGAGATCATCCTCGGCCAGCGCCAGCGGTTGGTGCCGGTAATGCGTGCCGAGACCATGGTGGGGGTCGTCACCCGCACGGACCTCATCCACCTCTTGGTGCAGGAGCCTGCCCGCATCCCGGAATCCCTGCTCCCTGGACGACGCACCGAGCGCTCCATTGCCCACCTGCTGCGCGAACGGCTCTCCCCTGCCACCGTGGCCTTGCTGGAGACCGCCGGCCGCGTGGGCCAAGAGTTGGCGATGCCGGTGTACGCCGTGGGAGGATTTGTCCGCGACATCCTCCTTGGCAATCCCAACGACGACATCGACCTGGTGGTGGAAGGTGAAGGCATCACCTTTGCACACGCCTTGGGCAAGCAATTGGGAGGACGCGTACGTCCCCATCCCAAATTCCATACTGCGGTGATCATCCTGCCCGGGGGAGAGAAGATCGACGTCGCCACTGCCCGGTTGGAGTACTACGAGTACCCTGCGGCCTTGCCGGTGGTGGAGCTTTCCTCCCTGAAGATGGACCTCTTTCGCCGGGATTTTTCCATCAACACCCTGGCGGTCCATCTGGATCCCGAACATTTCGGCTTGTTGGTGGATTTTTTCGGCGGCCAGCAAGACCTCAAAGATCGGGTCATCCGCGTGCTCCATTCCCTTTCGTTCGTGGAAGACCCTACCCGTATCCTTCGTGCCGTGCGTTTTGAACAACGTTTTCGTTTTTCCATCAATGTCCAAACCGAGCGGCTGATCAAAAACGCCCTGCGCCATAATCTTTTTCAGCGTCTGTCTGGTGGACGCATCCTGCATGAACTGGTGCTGCTTTTGAGTGACGCAGCTCCTGTGGATTCACTCCTACGACTCCGTTCTTTAGGGGTGCTGCAGCAGATCCATCCAGCGATCCATTTTCCCACAACCAAAGAACCATTCTTGCGGGAAATCGAACGCGTGCTCACCTGGTACGGCCTTTTGTACCGTTCCGAACGCCCCAAGGCATGGATTGTCTACTTCCTTGCCTTGTGTTCAGGCATGGAAGCCGCCGACTTTTCTCGGCTGGCGCAGCGCTTTGGCGTGTCGCAAAAGCAGCATTCCATGCTTTCCGGGCTGCGCTATCAGGTGCGTGGCGCCCTCATGGGTCTGGAGCAGGGGCTGCGTCGAGGACTTTCTCGGTCACGTCTCGCCGAAATCTTGGAGCCGCTCCCCCTCGAAGGACTGCTCTATGCCATGGCCCGAAGCGCCAATCATGACGTCAAGCGCAATATTTCCCTCTACATCACAACACTTCGGGATATGAAGCTGCTCGTCTCCGGAGCGGACATCGCCGCCTTGGGGATCCCTCCAGGCCCGGTGTACGGTCGAATTCTGCGGGCAGTGCGCCGGGGGCTCCTCAATGGCTCCTGGAGCAGCCGGGAAGAGCAACTGCAAGCCGTGGCCCGGCTTGCCCGGGTGTGGGGACAACCACGCCCAAAAGCGCGCTCCCTTGACCGAAGTGCCGGCATTCTTTAGGCAACAGCGAACGTTTTTTCGCCCCCCTCGGCGGGACGAACAGTTCGCAAACCTGTTACCTTTATGGAGGAAGAAAGATGCTGCGACGCGCCCTTGTTGCCCTGATGCTTCTTGCCTGCCTCGGCTCCCCTGCCTTGGCCAAAGAAATCGTCTTTGCCGTGGACGCCACCTATCCGCCCATGGAGATGCTCGATGCCAACAAACAGATCGTCGGTTTTGGTCCGGACATCGTGCGCGCCATTGGAAAGGCGGCAGGATTTACGCCGGTACTCAAAAATACGGCCTGGGACGGCATCTTTGCGGGACTGGCTGCCGGCAAGTACGACGCCGTGGCATCCTCCGTGTCCATTACGGAAGAGCGCAAACAGGCCATGGACTTCAGCGAGCCCTATTTTGAGGTGCAGCAGGGCGTGATTACGGCCAAAGGCGCCAAGATCGCTTCCATCCAAGACCTCAAGGGCAAAACCATCGCCTCCCAGATGGGGACCACAGGATATTTCGTGGCCAAGACCATCGACGGGGCCCAGGCCAAATCCTATGACGAGATCGGTCTGGCAGTGGAAGACCTGTACAATGGACGGCTGGATGCCGTCATTGCCGACAGCCCGGTGGCTTCAGACTACGCCCTCCAGCATCCCCAGTATTCCCAAAAATTGACCCTTGCCTTCACCATCGCTTCCGACAAGCCGGAATATCTGGGCATTGCGGTCAAGAAGGGGAACGCCGAAGTCCTCCAGCTCATCAACGACGGCCTCAAAAAGATCAAAGCAAATGGGGAATATGACGCCATTTACGCCAAATGGTTCAAAAAGAACAACTAAAATCCGTCATGCCGGAGGCCCTGCTTCCGGCATGACCTTTTTTCTTCAATATCCGTAAAAAAACCTATGAATCAACAAAGCCACCCACAACCAGTCAAAATTGATATTGGCGATGGCGCTGCAATTCCATCCAAAAAGGACCATGGCCTCTTTACCGCCTGGTGGGTTTCTTTCATTGGCGCCATCGCTGTATTGACCTACCTTTGCGTTTTTTATCCATCACCCTATTTCCATATTCTTTCTTTTTTGCCGGATGGAATCGTCGTTACCTTTCAGGTGACATTTTTGTCTATTCTGCTTTCCTTGGTGCTTGGATTGGTGACCGGGCTTGGGCGGCTTTCCCGTAATCGGTTTTTCAATCTCATAGCCTCCACCTACGTGGAGGTGATCCGCGGGATCCCCCTCCTTGTCCAGCTTTTTTACATTTACTATGCCCTAGGCCGCATCGAGTCCTTCAGCTCCTTGCCGCCGCTGACTGCCGCCGTGCTTGCCATGGGGATCTGCTATGGCGCGTACATGGGCGAAGTGTTTCGGGCGGGCATCGATTCTATTGACAAAGGGCAAACCGAGGCAGCCCGGTCATTGGGGTTCAATCGGGCGCAAACCATGGCCTTGGTCATCTTGCCGCAGGCCTGGCGCACGATTTTGCCGCCAGTGGGCAATGAATTTATCGCCCTGCTCAAAGATAGCTCTCTGGTATCCATCCTCGCGGTGTCGGACATCCTGCGCCGGGGACGAGAATTTGCCAGTGAGTCCTTCCTCTATTTCGAGGCATATACCGTTGTCGCGCTTGTCTATCTCATCATCACCTTGATTCTCTCCAAGGCGGTGAGCCGCATGGAAAGCAAACTCGATTATTATGAACGCTCCTGAACCGATCATCCAGATTCAAAACGTCTTCAAATATTTTGGCAGCTTGCAGGCATTGTCCAATGTCAGCCTCGATATCGCCACCGGGGAAAAAGTCGTCATCATCGGCCCCAGTGGATCGGGGAAATCGACATTGCTGCGGACCATCAATCGCCTCGAAACCATCGATGCGGGCCAGATCATCGTGGATGGCAAAAATGTGCACTCCGGGGAACACGATATCAATCGCATCCGCCAGGAGCTCGGCATGGTCTTCCAGAACTTCAACCTCTTCCCCCACAAGACGGTTCTGGGAAACATCATCATGGCCCCCATGAAGCTCAAAAAGATGCCGGAGCTCGAAGCCAAAAACCTTGCCATGGCCTTGCTCGACAAAGTGGGTATCCGTGACAAGGCGGACGTCTATCCCGCCATGCTCTCCGGTGGACAGAAACAGCGGGTGGCCATTGCCCGGGCCCTTGCCATGCAGCCCAAAATCATGCTGTTTGACGAGCCCACTTCGGCCCTGGATCCAGAGATGATCGGTGAGGTGCTCGACGTCATGACCCAGCTCGCCCGGGAAGGCATGACCATGGTGGTGGTCACCCACGAGATGGGCTTTGCCCGCGAAGTGGCGGACCGCATGGTGTTCATGGATCAGGGACAGATCCTGGAAGTCGCCCCGCCCGAGCAGCTCTTTACCGCCCCCAAGCATCCCCGCACGCAAAAGTTTTTGAGCCAAATCCTATGATTCGCAAAACCCTCTACGCCCCGTGGCGCATCGAATACATCCTCGGCCCTAAGCCCAACACCTGTGTCTTTTGTCTTCCGGAAACCACCGAAGAAGACGAAGATCGCTTTGTCTTGTGCCGTGCGCAACATTGTTTTGTAATCATGAATATCTATCCGTATAGCAGTGGACATGTCATGGTCACCCCATATCGGCACGTTCACCATATCACAGAACTCTCTACATCTGAACTTCATGAACTCATGGATTATGTTCAAATTTCCGCAAAGGTGTTGGAGACTGCGTTCCATCCCCATGGCATCAATATTGGAGTAAATATTGGTGAAGCCGCCGGTGCAGGAATCCGTGAGCATCTCCACGTGCATCTCGTTCCGCGCTGGAATGGAGATCACTCTTTTATGGCGATCATGAGTGAAGTTTCGGTTATCCCGGAGCATTTGCGCTCCACGTATGCAAAGCTTCGTCCTCTTTTTCTCAACCTTCAATCTCCGAGGTGACCTATGCGGTATCTCAAAGTCCTTGGTCTGGTGCTCCTCTTTTTTCTCTCCATGCTCTTCGTGGTCCAAAATCATGACGCCCTGATGCAGGAGCTCTCTTTGAGTTTGTCTGCATTCGGTGTTCATATCCAGATGCCTGGAACGCCGTATTACATCACTATTCTCACCGCATTCCTGGTGGGCGCGGTTTTGTGCACGCTCTATTTCTTCTTGGAGCGGGTGCGTCTTGCCGGGCAGGTTCGCGCCCTGAAAAAGCAGGTGGCCGAGTTGGAAGCCCAAGTGGCGGCCCATCGCCCACTCTCCACTTCTGCAGAAGAATCGTCCATCGCTCCCGATGCCGAGTCCGCAGCCTAACCATCCTGCGCCGGATGCTCCGCGCTCTTGGGGTGTCCGGCGCTTTGTTGTCTCTCTATGACCCAAACCAAGATGACGCCCATGATGGAGCAGTACCTGGGGGTCAAGGCGCAGTACCCCGAGGCGCTGCTCTTTTTTCGCATGGGCGACTTTTTTGAGCTCTTCTTTGAAGACGCGGAAATTGCGGCACGAGAACTTCAAATTGCGCTCACCAGCCGCAACCCTCATGCGGAACATCCGGTGCCCATGTGCGGCATTCCTCATCATGCCTTGCATGAATACTCCCGGATTCTCCTCGAGCGCGGCTACAGCATCGCGGTGTGCGATCAAGTGGAAGACCCGCGCCAGGCCAAGGGTCTGGTGCGGCGGGAAGTGACCCGGGTCCTCACCCCGGGTACTGTGGTGGAAGACGCCAGCCTGGAAGCGGAGAGCGCCAATTTTCTCGCCGCAGTCCTCGTCGAGGACGATGGCGCTGCCGTGGCCTGGGCCGATGTTTCCACCGGCCAGTGGAGCGGGGTTGCCGCCAAAGACGCCGACACGGTACTGGCCTGGCTGAGCAAGATCGAGCCGCGGGAAATCCTCGTGCCGGATCGGCAGCAGACGCCGCTTCCCCCCGGCATTGCCGCCCGTCGGATCACCCGGTGGCCGCTGGCCCATTTTGACCTGGCATCTGCCGCAGAACGGGTGAAGAGCGCGCAGCGCGTGGCCTCGCTCAGCGCCTTGGATTTAGAGGATACGCCGCAGCTGACGCGCTGCTGTGGGGCGCTTTTGAGCTATCTGGAGATGACCCACCGCTGCCCTGCGACCCACCTGCAGCCGTTTTCTCCTGTGGACATCCGGGCAGGGCTCCTCATCGACGACCTCACCACCCGTAATCTGGAAATCTTTCGCACCCTCGACGGCCGTAAAGGCAAGGGCACCCTGTGGCACCTCCTGGACGCCACCCGCACGCCCATGGGGGCGCGGCTTTTGGCCGCAAGGCTGCGCCAACCGTGGCGCGACCAAGCGCCCATCGAGCGCATGCTCGATGCGGTGGCGTTTCTTCGTGACCACGACCAGGAGCGCCAAGCCTTGGCGCGGCTTTTGGACGACGTCTACGATCTGGAGCGGCTGGCCACCCGCATCCATATGAACCGCACCAACCCTCGAGATCTGGCGGCCCTCCGTCACACGCTGACGATTCTCCCCCGCCTGCGAGGATGGCTTGCCCGCCTGCAGCCGCTCCCGGAAGAGCTTGCGACCATCGAGCACCACTGGGACGATCTGGCCGAGGCCGCGGACCTGCTCACCCGCGCCCTGGCCGACAACCCGCCGGCGCTCATCACCGAGGGCGGGATTTTCCGCTCCGGGTTCGATCCCCGTCTCGACGAACTCCTCGAGCTCTCGGAGCACGGAGAAGAGGCCTTGGGCCGGCTGCTGCAGGAGGAGCAGGAGCGCAGTGCCCTGCCCAAGTTGAAGCTCGGGTACAACCGGGTGTTCGGGTATTATTTCGAGCTCTCCCGTGCCCAGGCGGACAGCGCCCCTGCCCATTTCATCCGCCGCCAAACCCTGGCCACCGCAGAGCGCTACATCACCGACGAGCTCAAAAAACTGGAAGAGCGCATCCTCGGGGCCTGCGAAGCGCGCAAGGCCCGGGAGTACGAACTCTTCACCGAACTTCGCGCCACCTTGGCAAAATGGCACCCCCGCCTCACCGCCCAGGCCGATCGCCTGGCCCGGCTGGACGTGGCCCAGTCCTTGGCCGAGGCAGCGCTGCGTCACGGCTGGTGTCGTCCGGAGATCCACGAGGGCATGGACATTGTCCTGAGGCAAAGCCGACATCCGGTGGTGGAGGCGGCCGTGGGACGGGGAAATACCATCCCCAGCGACATCCGCCTGGAAGACCCCACCCGGATGCTCCTCATCACCGGTCCCAACATGGCGGGAAAGTCCACCATTCTGCGGCAAACCGCCATTGCCTGCATCCTTGCCCAGATCGGCAGCTTCGTCCCGGCCGCCAGCGCCCGCATCGGCCTGTGTGACCGCATCTTTTCCCGGGTCGGCGCCTCGGACAATCTCGCCCAAGGGTACTCCACCTTCATGGTGGAGATGATCGAGACCGCCCGCATCCTGCGGCAGGCCACCCGACGTTCGTTGGTCATTTTGGATGAGATCGGCCGGGGTACGAGCACCTTTGACGGCATGTCCCTTGCCTGGGCCGTGGCGGAAGAGCTCATGCGGCGCCACGGCGGCATCCGCACCCTGTTTGCCACCCATTACCATGAGCTCACCGCCCTCGAGGCCAGCTTGCCCGGGGTGCAGAACTGCACTATGGCCATCAAGGAATGGAAAGGAGAAATCATCTTTCTGCACCGCCTCGTCCCAGGGCCGTCGGATCGCAGCTACGGCATCGAGGTGGCGCGGCTCGCGGGAGTGCCTGCGCCGGTCATCCAACGGGCCAAAGAAATCCTGCGGCAGTTGGAAGCCCGAGGGAAAAAGACCGTGAGCTGCACCCCGCTGCGCTTCACCGATGCTCCTTCCCAGCCATCTCCCCATCCTGTACTGCGTGAGCTGCAGGCCCTTTCGCTTGCGTCCATCGCGCCGGATGAGGCCCTGGCGCTTGTGACACGCTGGAAACATCTTGTGGAGACGACCCCGTGATCATGTACCGCACTCAAATGGCGCTTGTGTTTCTCCTGCTGGCGGCTTCTGTGGTGGGGTGTGGGAAAAAAGAATGGCCCAAGCCCCAGGCGCAGGAAGAACAGGTGTTCGTGGACACCATTGAGGCCCGCCGGGATGGGCCCTGCCTGTGGATCGCCGTCAAAGTAGGCGGCAATCTGGCCAATGTGGAGTTCTTCCGCCTGGAGGTGGAAACGGATGGCTGCCCCACCTGTCCCTTTGCGCCGACCATGGTGCGCCAAATTTCCCCGTACGACTCAGGGGTGCGGCGGCAGGAGAACAGCTACGTGCTGCGCGTATGCGGCCTCAACCTCCCCGAGACTTTTCGGCTGCGTGTAGGCGTGGACAATACCTTTGCCACGCTCCCTCCAGCCCTCTCCCCGGTCATCACTATCGAACCGTAAAACGAGGAATCTCCGATGCACCATTTTCATTTCCATCATGGCGTTCTTCATGCCGAAGACATCCCCGTGCCAGAGCTCGTGGCGGAGTACGGCACGCCGCTCTACATCTACTCCGCCTCCACCTGGCTTCGCCACTATCAGGCCATGGACAGCGCCTTTGCCGGCGTGCCGCATCTCACCTGCTACTCCGTGAAGGCCAATTCCAACCTGGCGATCCTGCGCCTTTTGGCCCAGGCCGGGGCAGGGGTGGATATCGTCTCCGGCGGGGAGCTCTTCCGGGCCTTGCGCGCCGGGGTGCCTGCGGAACGCATTGTGTACTCTGGGGTTGGCAAAAAACGCCACGAGATCCACGAGGCCCTGCTGGCAGGCATCCTGCTCTTCAACGTGGAGTCCGTGCAGGAGCTTGAGCGCATCAGCGAGATGGCTTCCAGCCTTGGGAAAACCGCCCGCATCAGTCTGCGTATCAATCCGGATGTGGATCCCAAGACCCACCCCTACATCTCCACCGGCCTTCGGGAAAACAAGTTCGGCCTGCCCATGGACGAAGCCCTCGCCGCCTACACGCTTGCGCAAAAGCTCCCCGGCGTGGAGCCCGTGGGCTTGGATTGCCACATCGGCTCCCAGCTCACCCAGCTCTCTCCCTTCATCGAAGCCCTCGACCGGCTCATGGACTTTTACCGTCAACTTGTCGCCCGAGGGATCTCTTTGCGCTATCTCGATCTGGGCGGCGGCCTCGGCATCACCTACAACGCCGAAGAGCCCCCGCACCCCACGGAACTCGGGGCAGCGGTGGCCCAAGCGGTCCAGGGGACCGATCTCACCATCATTCTCGAACCCGGCCGGGTCATTGCCGGCAATACCGGGATCTTGGTCACCGAGGTGCAATACCTCAAACAAAACGGGGAAAAACACTTCGTCATCGTGGATGCGGGCATGAACGATCTGGTGCGGCCATCCCTGTACGGCTCCTACCACCGCATCGCTCCGGTCACCGAGCGGCCGGACGCGCCGCCCTTGGTGGCGGATATCGTCGGGCCCATTTGCGAGTCCGGCGATTTTCTTGCCAAGAATCGGGAGATCCCGATGGTCGCCCCAGGAGACCTCCTGGCGGTGTTCTCTGCCGGGGCGTATGGCTTTGTCATGTCCTCCCAGTACAATTCCCGCCCCCGGGTGGCGGAGGTGCTGGTGCACGAAGACAAGCACCTGCTCATCCGCCGCCGGGAGACCTACCAGGACTTGGTAGGGCCGGAAGAAGACGGCCTCGCCCGACTGGAGGAATTGGGAATTCCCTCAACCCAAGGATAAGGAAAACGGCGATGCGCTTCACGACGGTGATCTTTGCCCTGCTCCTTGTGGCCCTGGGCGCGTGTGCCACCACCAAGGGGCCCTCGGCCTCGTCCCCCCAATGGCTTGCCCTCAACACCCGCACCCTCGAGCTCTACAACCAGGCCGCCTATGACGCGGCCCTGGCCTCCGCCCAGGAGGCACTCGCCGTGGCCCGCACCATGACTCCGCCGGAAAACGCCGACCTGGCCACGAGCCTGCATAACCTGGGCATCGTCCAGGTGGCCCTCGGCCAGTACGATACCGCGGAAAAGAACCTGCGTGAGGCACTGCGTTTGCGCGAGCAAATTTTGGGGCCGAGCCATCCCGAAACAGCAACCACTCTTTCGGCCCTGGGCACCCTCTTTGCCGCCCGCGGCAATGACGCCGCTGCCGAGGATTTCTACCTCAAGGCCGTGGAAATCCGGGAACGCACTGCTGGAGGAACTCCAGCGGATATTGCGGAGACCTTGGGCAACCTTGGGGATCTCTACCGCCGCAAAGGGCTGCGTGCCGAGGCGGTTTCCATGCTTTCCCGGGCGGTGGAGGTCCGGGAGCGCGCCTTGGGTGCTCAGGATCGCACCCTTGCCCGACTGCTCATTCGCCTAAGCCGCGCCGAGTTGGAGGCGGGAAAGACCGAAGATGCCCTGGTGGCCGCCCGCCGCGCCCAGGACATGACCCGGAATCTGGACCAAGTACTCTACGCCCAAGCCTTGGGCGCCTTGGGTGAGGTGCAGCTCGCGCAAGGCAAGAATGCCGACGCTGAAGCAACGCTGCAGCAAAGTGTGGCGATCTTGCAGGGCCTTGGCCCATCGGTGGCAGTGCCCTTTGCCGATACGCTCGTGAGCTTGGGCAAGGTGCAGCTGGCGAACAAACGCCCGGCGCAGGCAGAAGCCTCGTTCAAGCGTGCCTTGGAACTGCGGGAGTACGCCCTGCCTGCCGGGCATCCGGATATCGCCGTGGCAGCGGGATATGCGGCCCAAGCCGCCTATGCCCAGGAAAAGTATTCGGAGGCCATGCAACTTTTCACCGAAGCCCTGAACATCTCGCAGGCCACCTTAGGGCCGGATCACTTGGACACCGCCCAGCTGCTCTTCAACCTCGGACTGGTCCACCGCCGCCTCGGCAACATGGAGCGGGCAGAGACCATGCTGCGCCAATGTCTGGAAATCCGGCAGCGCCGCTTGGGCGAGCGCCATCCCTTGACCCTGCAGGCCATGGAGTCCCTGGCCCGTACCTTGGAGGACCGGGGAGACATGGCAGGGGCCACGTACCTTCAGGAACAATTGGAGCTGCTGCGCTCCCGTAAATAACACGCCGAGGGATGCCTGATCTTCCCGGCAGCCGGTCCCAAAAACGCTCCCTGATCCTCATGCCCAGAAGCCCCTCCGCGCCTCTGGGCATGATTTTTTGGGCTTGAGGACAGCGGCGACGAACTCAATGAGGCTCCTTGCGGAATATCCGCGCGCCAGGGGGCACGTCTTCCACCACCCACATATTGCCGCCAATGACCGCTCCGCGGCCAATGGTAATGCGTCCCAACACAGTGGCGCCGGAGTAGATAATCACATCGTCTTCCACGATGGGATGCCGGGGGATACCTTTGACCAAGTGCCCTTGCTCATCTTTGGGAAAGCTCTTCGCGCCCAAGGTCACGCCTTGATACAGGCGGACATTGGCGCCGATGATGCAGGTCTCGCCAATGACCACCCCGGTACCGTGATCAATGAAGAATCCTTCGCCGATCTGTGCGCCGGGGTGGATGTCGATGCCGGTCTCCGAATGGGCCATCTCGGTGATGATGCGCGGGATGAGCGGCACGCCCAACAGATAGAGCTCATGGGCGAGACGCTGGTTGGTGACGGCCCGGATGGATGGATAGCAGAATATGGTCTCGCCTGGGCTTTTGGCCGCCGGGTCCCCCACGTAGGCGGCCTGCACGTCGGTGGCGAGCAGGTGGCGCACTTTGGGGAGGGTGAGCAGGAAGGCGTCCGCCAGGGCATCGGCCCGGTCTTCACATTCGCTGCTGCAGATGGTCTCGGTACACGAAAAACAGAACCCCCGGGCAATCTGCCGGGAGAGTTCCCGGCGCACTTTCTCCAGCTTGGAGCCCACAAAATAGGCCATGTTGCGCGGCGTGATGAAGGGTTCCTTGAAGTATCCGGGAAACAAAATCGAGCGCAGACGCTCCACCGTTTCGGCCAAGGCATCCACCGAAGGCATGGGAGAGCCGAAAGAAGGCTCGTGATACACCCCCTGGTAGGACTGCGGGGCGCACAAGGCATCCACCACCTGGCTCAGGACCGAATTACCATTGATCTTGGATTTCATGAATTCTTTTCCTTGGAAACAAAAAGCGGGGTACTCAAATAGCGCTCACCGGTGTCGCAGATGACCGTCACCACCAATTTGCCCGCAAAGCGAGGCTGGGCAGCCAGACGCAGGGCCGCGGCCACATTGGCTCCAGCCGAAATCCCGCACACGATGCCCTCTTCCCGGGCCAGGCGCCGTGCGGTCTCCATGGCTTCTTCCCCAGAGACGGTGAGCACTTCGTCGATCAGCGACCGGTCGAGCACCTTGGGTACGAAATTGGCCCCAATTCCCTGGATGGGATGCGGGCCGGCAATGCCCTGGGAAAGGAGCGGCGACTCTTCAGGCTCCACGGCCACGGCCACAAGCCCAGGGCGCCGGGGCTTCAAGGCCCGGGCAACGCCCGTGAGGGTACCGCCGGTACCCACCCCGGCCACAAAGACGTCAATGACCCCCTGGGTATCGGCCCAGATTTCTTCCGCCGTGGTGCGGCTATGGACTTCGGGATTGGCGGGATTGTCGAATTGCCGCGGCATGAAGGCCTGCCGCTCGCGGGCAATGGCTTCGGCGCGGCGCACCGCCCCGGC
Source organism: Thermodesulfomicrobium sp. WS (assembly GCF_027925145.1). Classification (GTDB taxonomy): domain Bacteria; phylum Desulfobacterota; class Desulfovibrionia; order Desulfovibrionales; family Desulfomicrobiaceae; genus Thermodesulfomicrobium. The sequence goes on along the minus strand of NZ_AP027130.1, from coordinate 1,459,881 downwards.
CATGCCTTCTGCCCGGGGAGTGAGTACGATCTCTGCTCCCATATGGGCAAGGAGCATGCGCCGCTCCAGACTCATGGACTCAGGCATGGTCAAGATCAGACGGTAGCCGCGTACGGCACATACCAAGGCCAGGCCGATGCCGGTATTGCCGCTGGTGGGCTCCACGATGACCGCTCCTGGAAAAAGCTCCCCGGAAGCCTCGGCAGCCTCGATCATGGCCAGGGCAATGCGGTCTTTTACCGAAGCCATGGGATTGAAGTACTCGAGCTTTACCGCCACCTGGGCCGGCAAGCCGTGGGCAAGGCGCGAGAGCATGACCATGGGGGTGCGGCCGATGAGTTCGAGGACATTTCGGGCAATGGGCATGAGGATTCTCCTGATGGCCACAAGATTTCCGTAACGACGGCGTAGTGCCGGGGTCTGGCGCGAATCGCCTGAAGCGTCAAGGGCGCCTGGGCTGCCGGGCAGGGTTTTTGGTCAGCAACGGGAATCGGTGCCAAGGGCGTTGGCTGCCGCGGCAGTGGCGGTACCGGATGGATTCCCACCGCTTCACGGGAACTCCCTTCAGGGCTTGCGGCCACGAACAGGCGAGGCTAGGCATGGGGCATCTTCATATCCATTGCCGTTCCCGAGGAGACTGCCATGACCCGAGTTGCCGAACGCGACGCCTGCGCCCTCATCGCCTTTGTGGACAAGCACGGCCGCCCATCGCACGCCAATATCGTCAAAACCATCGACGCCCTCAAAAACATGGCCCACCGTTCCGGCGACATCTTCAGCGAAGGGGACGGCTGTGGGGTCCAGACCGATATCCCTCGCGCCATTTGGGCCGAACGGCTCCAGAGCGCGGGGCTTTCCCCGCACCTGGCAGAAAGCCCGCGATTTTGCGTGGGGCATTTGTTCGTGCGCACCAAGGAAGCGCAAGCAGTATGGGCAGAAATCCGTGACGCCTTCGCCGCCGCAGGCATCGACCTGCTCCTCCAGACCACCGACGCCATGGACCCTGCCGCCCTCGGTCCCCGGGCGCGCCACGATCCCCCGCTCTTTTGGCAACTGGCAGGGCTTTCGCCCGAACTCGCACCGGAAACCCGCGAGGCCCAACTCTTTCGCCTGGCCTGCCGTCTGGAAAGCAGCCATATCCACGTCTGCTCCCTCAGCCACAGCACCTGTGTCTATAAATTGCGCGGCGCTCCGGACCTCCTGCCCCAGGTATATCCCGATCTTCGCGACCCACGGGCCAAATCCGCCATCACCCTCGGCCACGGTCGGTATTCCACCAACACCCTTCCCACCCCCGAACGCGCCCAACCCTTTTTCTTTCTGGGACACAACGGCGAGATCAACACCATCGACCGCCTCCGCCGCCATGCCCAGGCCATCGGGCTGCCCATAAGCCTGGCTGGCAGCGATTCGCAGGATCTCGACCGCATCCTCGCAGGACTGGTGCACGAGCGCGGCATGGACCTGATCCTTGCCATGGCCACTGTGTTTCCGCCTGTACCCAGCCTCGCGGATGCTTTCCCCGAACCTCTGGCCCAGGCCTACCGTCTTCTGCGCTGGTTTTTTCCAACCCCGGCCCAAGGGCCGGCAGCGGTGGTCGCCCGCTGCGGCAACCTCTGCGTAGGGAGCGTCGATGCCCTGGGCCTGCGCCCCTTGTGGTTCGGGGAGACGGACTACGAATACTTTTTGTCCTCGGAAAAAGGCGTCGTGGACGTCCTCTCCACCATGCACGACCCGCGTCCGCTCGCCCCAGGAGAAAAGATCGCCTTTGAGCTGCGTCCCGGCGGCCACACCCAGGTGCTCGACGTCTGGGCCATGGAAGAACGGGTCCACCAAGGGGTGGCCAAAAGCCCCCTGGCGGAACACGCCCGCCGCCTCCACCGGGGAAGCCTCACGGCAACGGCACTTCCTCCTCAAGGGCTCTCTGCGCTCCTGCCCCAGGCCCGGCCCGTGCCTGCCGAGGCCACCGGGCTCCTCGCCGCCTTTGGATGGACGGCCTACGACCAGCGCATGCGTCGGCATGTGGCTGCCACCGGCCAGGGTCCCATCGGCTCCTTGGGGTACCAAGGCCCCCTTGCCCCCCTGGACCCGCACCTGCCCAATCTCGCCGACTACCTCAAGGAAAGCGTGGCCGTGGTCACCAACCCGGCCATCGACCGGGAGCGCGAGGCAGAACACTTTTCCACCGCCGTCATCCTCGGCGCTTCTCCGGCCACCCATACGGCGCCCCTGGGCCTTGAACTGACGACCCCGATCCTGCTCGGCGGGCTTCCCGGATCCGCCACCTCGGCCGCACAGCTGGAGACCCTCTGCCACGAACACGGCACCGCTACCCTGGAGCACGTGCTCCACCTGATGACCGACGGCGGCCGGGACACAAGCCGCGTGGTCGTTATCGATGCGACCTTCCACCCGGACCACGGCATCCGGCCATGCCTGGAGCGCATCTGGAACGACGTCGCCCACGGAGTGGGCCGCGGCGCGCACCTGGTGCTCCTGGACGACAGCCGAAGCTTCCACGACGGCCGCGTGTTCATGGACCCGGCCCTCGCGGTGGCCTGGATCACCCATCGGGCGGGGCAAGACCAGCTCCCCATGCCGTCCATCGTGGTGCGCTCCGGGGCCATCCGCAACCTCCATGACATCATGGTGCTCCTCGGGCTTGGCGCCACGGCGGTCAATCCATACCTCATCTGGCACCAGGCCGAGGCCCAGGCCGCAAGCGAAGAAGCGCTCGGCCACGCCCTGGGCAACACCCTGCGCGCCCTGCACGCCGGGGTAGAAAAGGTGCTCTCCACCATGGGCATCCACGCGGTCTCCGGCTATGGACGCATTTTCGGGGCCATCGGCCTCAAGGAAGAACTGGCGCAGATCCTCGCCTGCCCGGCCCATTGCTCCCATCCGGAAGTGGGGCTGGGCCTGGAGGAGATGGAATCCTTTGCCCTTCGTCGTCTTGAAGTGGCGAAGGCCCCGGCCTCACTGCCCGACCTTCCCAAACGCAACGTCCGTGTCGCCCGCATCATCCACGCCGTTGCCAGCGGCCAGGCAGGGTTCCAGCACATGGCTGACGCCTTTGCCGCCCTGGACGAGGAATACCCCATCGGACTGCGGCATTTGATGGGACTTGCGCGGCCTTCGGGGATCCTCCCCATACCCATGAGCCAGGTGGACCTGCGGGTGGGCGAGCACGCCATGCCGCTGCTCATTGCCGCCATGTCTTTCGGCTCTCAGGGCGAGCGGTCCTTTCGCGCCTACGCCGAGGCCGCGGCCCGCGTCGGTATCATCTGCATGAACGGTGAAGGCGGCGAGATCGACGACATGATCGGCCGCTACGGCCCCAACCGCGGCCAGCAAGTGGCCTCGGGCCGCTTCGGGGTCTCCATGCGGCTGCTCAATGCCTCGGCCTTCATCGAGATCAAGATCGGCCAAGGGGCCAAGCCCGGCGAAGGCGGACATTTGCCCGGGGCCAAGGTCACGCCCATGGTGGCCCGGGCGCGGCATTGCCAACCCGGCATTGCCCTCATTTCGCCCTCCAACCACCACGACATCTACTCCATCGAGGATCTGTGCCAGATCATTACCGAACTCAAAACCGCCAACCCCACGGCCCGCATCTCAGTCAAGATCCCGGTCACTCCAGGAGTGGCAACCATTGCCGTGGGCATCGCCAAGGCCGGGGCGCATATCATCAATATCAGCGGCTATGAGGGCGGTACTGGCGCGGCGCGGGAACACGCCAAGAAATACGTCGGCCTGCCGGTGGAGATCGGGGTGCGCGAAGCCCACGCAGGGCTCGTGGAGGCCGGGCTGCGGGAACAGGTCGAGATCTGGGCCGATGGCGGGGTCCGCTCCGCTGCGGATGTGGTCAAACTCCTCTGCCTGGGCGCCAACCGCGTGGGTCTGGGCACCGCAGCCCTTATGGCTGTGGGGTGCATCGCCTGCGAGCGCTGCCATCAGGACCGCTGTCCGCGCGGCATTTCCACCCAGATCCAGGACCTCCAGCAGGCCAGAGAGCGCGGCCTCAAGGCCTTCCAACCGCTGGACACCGAAGAAGCCGCCGACCGCCTGGCCCGCTATCTTACGGTGCTTGGAGAAGGTATCCGCGCCATCCTTGCCGACCTCGGTGTTCCCCGGGTCCACGAGCTGGTGGGAGCGACCCAATACCTGCGCCAAGTGCGGGAAATGGACCGCATCCGACTCGACAGCCTTCTTGCCCCGGTGGAAGTATCCAGCGCGCCTATGGCATGCCCGGTGCCTAAGCTGGTGCGAAAACCCCTCAACACCCTCACCAAGGTCATCGCCGATACCGTACGGGCAGGATTCACGGAAGAAGGCTGCCGGGTGATCCGCTATGCCGAAGAGTACGTGCGCTCCGTGGACCGCGCCGTGGGTACGGCCTTGGCGGGAGAAATCATCCGCGGCAGTTGCCCCCAAGGCCGGGCGGAGGTCATCCTTGCCGCCAGCATTCCGGGCAATGGTCTGGGCGCCTTTGCGGTGGACGGCATTGCGCTGCGGGTGGAAGGCGGCGGCCAGGACGGCATTGCCAAGGGGGCTTGCGGCGGAGAAACCATCATCCTCAAGGGACGCAACATCCTGGGGCAGCGAGTGGACGGCTCCGTGGGGAAATCCCTGGCGTATGGCGCCACCGGCGGATTCATCGCCATCCAGAACATGGCCGACTCCCGGGCGTGCGTGCGCCTTTCGGGCGCGGACGTGGTGTTTGGGGCGCGCATCACCCGTCCTGTGGAGGATGAGCGCGGGCATCTGGCGGCCTCGGCCCGCCTTAAAGGCTTCGCCTTCGAATACATGACCGGCGGGCGCGTGGTCTGCCTTGCCGACCCTGGGCCGTGGATCTGTTCGGGCATGACCGGCGGCACCATCTACCAATGCCTCTACCCGGAGTTTGGCTTTACCGAGGCAAGTCTTCGGCGGCGGCTGGCCCGAGGCTCCCATGTGCTGCTCTTGCCCGTGGAGGATGTGGATGTGGCGGTCATTGAAGAACTCCTCGGCCGCTACCAGAGACACCTTACCGCCTCCTTCCAAGACGACGAGGCCGTCGCCGTCCAGGGCCTTGTCCACGAGGCGGCCGCGCGTTTTCTCAAGATCGTCCCTGCCCTCACCCCGGCCATCGCGCCGGAATAATCTGCCAGGAGGTATGTATGCCCAGCATTCACGTGGGAGGCATGAGCTGCCAGCACTGTGTCCAGTCCGTCACCCGGGCCCTGTCGGCCATCCCCGGCATCACGGATATCTCCGTGTCCCTGGAGCGCGGCGAAGCCACATTCCAGGCGCCGAAGGATCTCGACTGGGATGCGGTGCGCGCGGCCATTGCCAAGGCCGGATTTGAGCCAGGCAACGAAGGGGCCTGAAGGGAAAAAACCGGGGGCCGCTTGGGCCCCCGGGAGGAAGTCCCCAAGACGTGGGGGCGTCTTTGGGAGGTGTGGAGGGAAGATCAGACGCGTTTGCGGCCGGCGATGAGGTCCTGGATCACCGACGGATCGGCCAGGGTGGACGTATCGCCGAAGTCGTCCATGGAGGTAGAGCCTGCGGTGATCTTGCGCAGCACCCGGCGCATGATCTTGCCGCTGCGGGTCTTGGGCAGGCCCAAGGTGAACTGGATGACCTCGGGCGCGGCCAGTGGGCCGATTTCCTTGCGCACGTGGTTGCGCAGCTCCTTCACCAGCTCCGGAGTTTCGTCCACGTCGGCGCGCAAAATGACATACGCGTAGATGGCCTGGCCTTTGATCTCGTGCGGCACGCCCACCACCGCGGCCTCGGCCACGGCAGGATGCGACACCAAGGCGGATTCGATCTCCGCTGTGCCCAGACGATGCCCCGAGACGTTGATGACGTCGTCGAGCCGCCCCATGATCCAGAAATAGCCGTCCTCGTCCACGCGGGCGCCGTCACCGGACTCGTACTTGCCGGGGAAACGCTCGAAGTACTGGCTCTTGAAGCGCTCGGGCGCGCCAAAGACCCCGCGCAGCATGCCGGGCCAGGGCCGTTCGATGACCAAGTGGCCGCCCTCGTTGACTCCGGCGGGCTGGCCCTCGGCGGTGACAATGGCGGCCTTGACCCCGGGCAAGGGGCGGGTGGCGGAACCGGGTTTGAGCGGCGTGGCAAAGGGCAAGGCGGAAATGAGGATGCCGCCGGTCTCCGTCTGCCACCAGGTGTCCACGATGGGGAGCTTGCCTTTGCCGATGTGCTCGAAGTACCATATCCAGGCCTCGGGGTTGATGGGCTCGCCCACGCTGCCGAGCACCCGCAGGGAGGAGAGGTCGTGCTTGGTGGTCCACTCCACGCCTTCGCGCATCAGGGCGCGGATGACCGTAGGCGCGGTGTAGAAGGTGGTCACCTTGAACTTTTCCACCACCTGCCAGAAGCGGGCAGGGTCCGGCCAGGAGGGGACGCCCTCGAACATCAGGCTGGTGGCGCCCAAGGTGAGCGGCCCGTACACGATGTACGTGTGTCCGGTGATCCAGCCCACGTCCGCGGTGCACCAATGGATGTCGTCGTCGTGGAGGTCGAACACCCATTGGGTGGTATGCGCGGCGTAGGTCAGATAACCGCCGGTGGTGTGCACCACGCCCTTGGGTTTGCCGGTGCTGCCGCTGGTGTAGAGGATGAAGAGCAGGTCCTCGGCGTCCATGGACTCGCATGGACAAGAGGCGGCGACGTCAGGATCCTTCATGAGGTCGGCCCACCAATGATCCCGGCCAGCCACCATGGTGACATCGATCCCGGCGCGCGGCACCACCACCGTGGCCGTCACCGAGGGGCACGCGCCAAGGGCTTCGTCCACATTGGCCTTGAGCGGAATCTTGCGGCCGCCGCGCAGCACGGCATCGGCGGTGACCACTACCTTGGCCTCGCAGTCTTGGATCCGGGACTGCAGGCTCGCCGCCGAAAAACCGCCAAAGACGATGGAATGGGGCGCGCCGATGCGGGCGCAGGCGAGCATGGCCACAGCAGCCTCGGGGATCATGGGCATATAGAGCACCACCCGGTCGCCGCGATGCACGCCCAGTTTTTTGAGCACGTTGGCAAAGCGCTCGACCTCGGCCAAGAGCTCGCGATAGGTGATGTGCCGCACGTCTTCGTCGGGCTCACCCTGCCAGATGAGGGCGGTCTTGTCGGCGCGGCCGTTGTGCACATGGCGGTCCAGGCAATTGTAGCACACATTGAGTTTGCCCCCCCGGAACCACTCCACCCGCGGCACGCTGAAATCATAGTCCAGGACCTTGGTCCAGGGCTCGAACCAGGTGACGAGCTCCCGCGCCCGTGCTGCCCAATATCCTTCCGGGTCGACCTCGGCACGACGGTAGTGCTCTTCGTAGGTGGCCAAGTCCGGGATATGGGCACGAGGGTTCTGGAAGGGCGCAAACTGCCGCTGTTCGTGCAAGAGACTCTGGATGTTTTCCGTCATAAAATCAGCTCCTTGGGATTGAAAAAACGCAGAAAGTGCCTTGTCGTTGCCATAGGGCATACAAGAAAAGATTTGGGCTTTCCTCCCTTTTCTGGTAAATGGTCAAAATCGGTCGTGAGCGGAAGCATCCACGGCTATCCTCGGTAAACGGAGATTTTTGGACGATGAGCGTCACCAACCTCGAAGCCTTGTTGCGGCCCAACTCCCTTGCCATCATCGGCGCTTCGCGCGAGGAAACTTCCGTGAGCGCCATGCTCATGAAAAATCTCTTGGCCAGCCGTTTCCTTGGGCCGGTGCTGCCGGTGTCCGGGGTGCAAGAGGCCATCTTTGGCATCCTGTCCTACCCTTCCATCGGATCCCTGCCACTCACGCCGGACCTTGCCGTGGTCTGCTCTCCCGTCGGCCAGGCGCCGCAAATCCTCGACCAGTTGGGGCAAGCCGGGGTGCGCGCCGCCATCCTCATGGACCCTGGCTACAGCGCCTTGGATGCCCGGGTACGGGCAGAGCTGGACGAAGGGATCCTCGCTGCGGTGCGGCGGCATGGCATCCGTGTACTTGGCCCGGAGAGTATCGGCCTGATCATCCCCAACATCGGGGTCAATGCCAGCCTTTCCCGCGTTGGGGCACGGGAAGGCCGGGTGGCCTTTGTCACCCAGTCGGACAGCCTTTTTGAGTCCGTTCTCGATTGGGCCAAGGCCAACAACGTGGGCTTTTCCCATTGCATCTCCCTGGGTCGGCAACTGGACGTGGATTTCAGCTCCGTGCTCGACTACCTGGGCTCGGACCCCGCCACCAAGTCCATTCTCCTCTACGTGGAGACCATTCAGGATGCCCGGCGTTTCATGTCCGCGGCCCGGGCCAGCGCCCGCAACAAACCCATCCTCGTCATCCGCCCGCGACGGCTGCCCTGCTCCATCCGGCAGGTGGCCAGCGGCCTCTCCGAGACCCGAGTGGACCGCATCTATGACGCCGCCTTCCGCCGCGCCGGCATGGTGCGCGTCAATGACATCGACTCGCTCTTCGAAGGGGCGCGCACCCTGGCCAACTACAAGCCCTTGCGCGGCAGTCACCTGGCCATTGTCACCAACGGCCAAAGCATCGGTCTTTTGGCCTCGGACATCCTGGAAGACGGCGGCGGCACCCTGGCGGCCATCGACGAAGACATCCAGGCCCGGCTGGAAGAAATCCTCGGCCCAGAGCGCTGCTCCGACAATCCGGTGACCCTGCCGGCCACTGCGGGCGCGGACATCTATGAACAAACCCTGGGGACGCTGCTCAAAAGCAAAGATGTGGGATGCGTGCTCGTCATCCACGTGCCTTTTCAAGGCGTGGACAGCACAGCCGTGGCCCAGGCCGTAGCCCAAATGGCCAAGACCACCCGCTGTCTCATCCTGGCCGCCTGGTTGGGGGAGGAGACCATGCGCGAAGCCAAGCCGATCTTCGACGAGGCAGGCATCCCCGTGTTCGACCGGCCGGGCAAGGCCGTGCATGCCTATCTCCACATGCTCGCCTACCGCCGCACCCAGCAGATCCTCATGCAGACTCCAGATTCGCTGCCCACGGACTTCTTCCCCGACACGGAGCGGGCGGAGCGCATTATCCGCGCCGCCTTGGACCAAGATCGAAGCCGCCTGACCGAGGAAGAAGCCCGGGACGTGCTCGAGGCCTACGGCGTTCCCGTGGTGCCCACCCGCATCTGCACCTCGGCGGCCGAGGCCGTGGGAGCCGCCGCGGAAATCGGCTATCCTGTGGCCCTCAAGATCCGCTCGCCGCAGATCGAACACCCCTATGCGGTGGGCGGATTGGCCCTGGACCTGACCACCCCGGATCTGGTGTTCGAGGCCGCGGCCAACATGGCGGCCCGGGTGCACGCCCAAGTCCCCAATGCCTATATCGAAGGCTTCACGGTGCAAAAGATGGGGCGCCGCCACGGGGCCCACGAACTCATCATCAGCGCCTTCACCGACCCCACTTTCGGCCCAGTCATCGCCTTTGGCCACGGCGGCGTGGCGGCGGCAGTCATCGACGACCAAAGCATGACCCTGCCGCCTCTCAACATGAGCCTCGCCCGCGAGCTCATGCGCGGCACCCGCATCTACCGCCTGCTCCAAGGCTCTCCGCGCCATCCCGGCGCAGACCTGGACGATATTTGCCTCGCCCTCATCCAAGTGAGCCAAATGCTCATCGATCTGCCGCACATCCAGGCCCTGGAGATCAATCCCCTTTTTGCCGACGATAGAGGTGTCCTCGCCCTGGGCGCCCGCATCACCATCGCCGAGCCCACCATCGCAGGGCCGCAGCGCCTGGCCATCCGCCCCTACCCGCGGGAGCTCGAAGAATGCGCGCGGCTCAAAGATGGAGCCAAGGTGCTTTTGCGCCCCATCCGCCCCGAAGACGCCGTGGCGCACCTGGAGTTCATCCACCGCCTCTCGGAAGAAGATCTGCGCCTGCGGTTCTTTGGCCTCGTGCAGCACTTCGTCCTCGACGACATGCCCAAGTTCACCCAGATCGACTACGACCGGGAAATGGCCTTCATCGCCACCCGTACCGTGGACGGCAAACCGGAAACCCTAGGCGTGGTACGCACCTCCACCAAGCCGGACAATTCCGTTGCCGAGTTCGCCATCATCGTGCGCTCGGACATGAAGGGTACCGGGTTGGGGTCCCTGCTCTTTGAAAAGATGATCCGCTACTGCAAGAGCCGGGGGACCAAGTATCTGGAAGGCCAAACCCTTCCCCACAACAAGGCCATGATCGGTCTTGCCAAGCGCTTTGGCTTCACCGTCACCCACAACTACGACGAAGAAGTGGTGCTCATGCGCCTGTGTCTGTGGGAATGGGAACCCCAGGCCTAACACCTGGCCGCCGCCTTTGACGGCCACCGCCCCGCTTTGCTAGCACCGCTTTCCAGAAAGCGGCCCCAGAGCCGGGGCCGCGGTATTTTTGGTGTGCCATCCCAACCATAAAGGAGCATCCATGCAAGATACAGCAACCTTGACCATAGACGGCCAAACTTACGAGCTCCCCATCGTGCGGGGAACGGAAGGAGAAGTGGCTATCGATATCAGCTCGCTCCGCTCCCGGGCAAAGGTCATCACCCTGGATCCGGGCTACGCCAACACCGGTGCGTGCACGAGCACCATCACCTTCGTGGACGGCGAAAAAGGCATCCTCCGCTACCGGGGCTATCCTATCGAACAGTTGGCGGAATACAGCTCCTTCGTGGAAACTGCCATGCTGCTCATCTTTGGCGAACTGCCCACCAAAGAAGAGCGGGCCGAATTCCGCACCATGCTCGGGGATCAAGCCCTGCTCCATGAGGACCTGCTCCATCATTTCGATGGCTTTCCCCCCAATGGCCACCCCATGGCCATCCTGGCGGCGGTCATCAATTCCCTGGGCACCTACTACCCCGATCTCCTGGAAATCCGCTCTGATGAAGAATTCCGCCAGGCCGTGGCCAAACTCATCAGCAAGGTGCGCACCATCGCGGCCTTCAGTTATCGCAAGTCGCGGGGATTACCGATTATCTATCCTGACCCTCGCCGCTCCTACTGCGAAAACTTCCTCCACATGATGTTTTCCGTTCCCTACCGCGAGTATACCCCCACCCCAGAGGCCCTGCGCGCCCTATCGCTCTTTTTGCTGGTGCACGCGGACCACGAACAGAATTGCTCGTGTTCTACGGTGCGCATGGTGGGCTCCAGCGAGGCGAACCTTTTTGCCTCGGTGTCTGCAGGGGTTTCCGCCCTCTGGGGCCGCCTCCACGGCGGGGCCAATTCCGCAGTCTTGACCATGCTCGAACAGATCCGCGACGGCGACCTTTCCGTGCGCGAATGTGTGGAGCGGGCCAAACGCAAGGAATTTCGGCTCATGGGCTTTGGACACCGCGTCTACAAGAACTTCGATCCCCGGGCGAAAGTCCTCAAGGCCGCAGCCAAACGCCTGCTCACGTCCCTCAACGTCCAGGATGACCTCCTGGAAATCGCCCAAGAACTGGAAGACATCGCCCTGTCCGACGACTATTTCGTGGAGCGCAAGCTCTACCCCAACGTGGACTTCTACTCCGGCATCATCCTGCGCGCCTTGGGGATCCCCACCAACATGTTCCCGGTGATGTTCGCCATGGGCCGCATGCCGGGCTGGATCGCCCATTGGCATGAGCAATTCCAAGACCCCAATGCCCGCATCCATCGGCCCCGGCAAATCTATATGGGGCCAGCCCAACGGGACTACATCCCCATGCACGCCCGCAAGCGGACCTCATAAACGGAGGCGGTGATGTCCGACCTGCACGACCCACGGGTGCTCCTCGCCGCCGAGCGGACCCTCATGGCCTGGAACCGCACCTCCATCTCGCTCATGGCCTTTGGTTTTGCCGTGGAGCGTTTTGGACTGTTTTTGAGCATCTACGCCCAGGAGACCACTTCCCCCATGCAGCGGGGCCTTTCCTTCGTGGGAGGCCAGGGGTTCATCCTCCTGGGCGTGGTCGTGGCCGTGCTCTCGCTGGCGCAACATCGCAAGGTCCTGCAAAGCCTGACTCCTGGAGAAATTCCCCCAGGGTACCAGCGCTCGTGGGGGCTCCTCGTCAACGCCACCGTGGCCTTCATGGGGCTGATGCTCAGCATCTACCTGATGAGCGGCTTTCTTGGCTGATGGGGGCAAGGGCGGCGCAGCGCAGGGCGTGCAACACCTCGCCGCTCTTTTTCCCAAGCCCCTGCAGATGCACCGGCAAGCGCACGGCCTGGATGCGACGAGCGTCTTCCTCCATCCACTCCCGCACATCCAGGCCGTGATCGGCCTGCACGAGCCGGGCAAACGGCACAAGGAGCCCAGAACGCGCAAACTCCGTGACCAGCCGCACCCGGGTGGCTGCCTTGAGCTCCGCATACCGCGCTGCGGCCATGTGCCACCGCGCCGCCAGCGCCCCGGCCTGAATCCACGCTGAAGGCAGACGCAGCCTGCGCCCCCACTCACGGGCCAAGGTTTCGCCGCGGCGCTCATGCCCATGATGCCGGGGCCAGAACTCTTTCGGTGTGGCGGTCTTGCCCATATCGTGGGTGAGGGCCATCCATACGGCCAGAGGATCTCCGGCGCAGGCGTCCATGACCTGGGCTGTATGTTCGAGGAGACTTTCCTGATGGTACGGTTTGGGGCCTGCCGGGATGCTGGCCGCAGCATGCCAGATGGCGCACCACGGCGGGAGCCCGCCCCAGGCAGCGGCAAGGCGCAGAAACCGCCCCGGCGCCGGGGCCGCGCAGACTTTGCGCACCTCCGCCCCAACCCGCTCCGCCGCCACCGCACCCAGGGCCGCCTCGGGCATGGCTCGGGCAATCTCTTCCCAGGACACATCCACGCGAAAATCCGGAAACTGGGCGGCAAAGCGGGCCGCACGCACCAAGCGCACGGGATCGGCCAGGATATTGGCCGCGGCCACCGGCCGCAGCACCCGGGCGGAAAGGTCCTCCATGGCCCCAGGCAGGGCGATCACCTGCCCGTCTTCGTCCAGGGCCAGGGCGTTGATGGTGAGATCGCGGGAGGCAAGGTTGGCGTGGATGTCCGCCTCCGGGGCCAAGGTATATTCCTCGCCCTGCCGCACCCATACCGGCTCGCGACGGCCGACCCTGGTGAGCCCGGGGATGCGGCGCATAAGCTCTGCCTCGGAGCCGCCCACCACCACATAGTCGCGGTCCTGCACAGGGCGGCCGAGGAATAGATCCCGAACCGCCCCGCCCACCAGATAGATACGCATCTAGATCTTGAACTGTCCCACCAGGCCCCGCAGCCGCTCCGCCAAGGTAGCGAGCATCTCAGCGCTTTCCTGTACCGTACTGGCGTTGCCCGCAATCTTGGCGGACTCTTCACTCACCCCGACCACGTCGCGGGCAATCTCGCCCGTGGCGGTTTGCGCCTGGGCGACATTTTCGTTGACTTCCTGCACCCCGGCGGCCGCCTGGCCCACGTTGTCGGCAATATCCCGGGTGGTGACGCTCTGTTCTTCCACTGCCGCGGCAATGGTGCCGACGATGTTGTCCACGTCGTGGATGACCTGGGTCACGGCCTGGATGTCATGCACCGTCAGTCCCGTGGCGTTTTGGATGCCATCGATGCGCTGGCGGATCTCTTCGGTGGCCTTGGCGGTCTGCTGGGCGAGTTCCTTGATTTCATTGGCCACCACCGCAAAGCCCCGGCCTGCCTCGCCCGCCCGGGCCGCCTCGATGGTGGCGTTGAGGGCAAGGAGATTGGTCTGGGACGAGATGGCCATGATGGCTTCTGTGACCTTGCCGATCTCTTCGGCAGCAACACCCAACTCCCCCACCCGCGACGACGCCTGTGCCGCCTTGGCCACGGCATCGCCGGCGATGCCCTTGGCTTTGGTGGCGCTGGCGGCGATCTCGCCGATGGTGGCGCTCATCTCTTCCGCTGCTGTGGCCACGGTGGTGATGTTCACCGAAAACTCCTCCATGGCCGAGGCCACGGAACGCATGTTGGCGCTCATCTCTTCCGTGGCCGCAGCCACCAGATCGGTCTTGGTGTTCATGGTCTCAGAATTATCCCGAAGTCCGCGGGAAAGCTGCAGCAGATTCTCCGCTGCGCCGGCCAAGGCCCGGGCATTTCCGGCGGCGTCGCGCACGATGTCGTGCACCCGGGAGACGAAATGGTTGAAGTATTCCGCCAGCACCTGGGTTTCGGTACCTGAAGTGTCGGTCAGCCGGCGCGTCAAGTCGCCTTCGCCCTCGGCGATGTCCTTGAGCATGAGCGTCATGCGCGCGATGGGCCGGGTGATGGAGCGGATCAGCCACAATGTCAGTGGCAGGATGATGAGCGCCAGCCCAGCGGCAACGATGCCAAGCACCGTCATGAGGGCGCGCCGGGAGCCTGCTCGCAGCTCTTCGGCCATGGCAGCCTGGGCATCGACGACGTTATCGATATACACCCCAGTGCCCACCCACAGGTCCGTGCCCGGGATCTGCTCCGCGTAGCCGAGTTTGGGTTGGTCCCCCTTGCCAGGCTTGGCGAAGACGTATTCCACAAAACCACCCCCAGCCTGGGCCATCTTCTGGAGTTCGCGAACAAAGAATTTGCCGTGCACGTCTTTGGCCTCCCCCAAGTCCTTGCCTGTGAGCTCCGGCTTGGGCGGGACCCGCACCACGGTGGTATTGCGGTACACAAAATAATAGCCGGACTGATCGGCTTCAAAGCGGATGGGGTCCACCAGGGCATTGATGCGCTCCTGCTGAACCGCCGGATCAGTGACGCCCTTCAAGGTAGCGCCCAGGGCCAAGGCCATGGAATGCGTGGCCACCTTGATCTTGTCCTTGGCGTCCTCCGTCATGATGCGGCCCACCTGGGCGATGGTTTCCTCCCGCGTGGCCGTGGCATGGTACACGAAGATCCCCACCACGATGCCCACAAAAAACAGAAGCACTACCACCAAGGCAAAAATGCGGTTCCGAATGCCAAAAAGCATAGCCACCTCCAAGGAAAAAACCTTTGCACCACCAATCCGTCACGTTCTCGTAACGCCAAAAGGCATCTCAGGGCAAGGCGTTTTTCTCCAAACGAGCGGTCTTGTTTTCCGGATCGAATCTTCCTTTTTTTCAGAAACCCCTGTGTGCCACCAGCCTCATGCCCAATCAAAATCCATTGCCCTCGCTCTCTTGCCTTCAAACGAAGATTCCGTGTAAGGCAGATGATATCCCCTGTGCATCGACTTCCCCAAGGAGGAACGCATGGATTTTTCGCTCGCCAAGATATGGCACCATTTGCCCGTCGAGGAGGTGCTTGACCTCCTGCAAGTGGACCCTGCCAAGGGGCTCGCTCCGCTTCAGGCCGAACGCCGCCGGGAGCAATTCGGCCCCAACCGCCTCACCATCCGCAAGGGCAAGACCAAATTGGAGCGTTTCCTCCTCCAATTCCATCAGCCCTTGGTGTATATTCTCCTCATATCCGCCGTGGTGACCATAGGCCTTGGAGAATGGGTGGATGCCTCGGTCATCCTGGGTGTGGTGCTCGTCAACGCCGTGGTGGGCTATATTCAAGAAGCCAAGGCCATAAGCGCCCTGGAGGCCCTTGCCACCTCCATGGTGACCGAGGCCGTGGTGCGGCGCGACGGCGAGGTGGTGCGGCTGTCCGCCGAAGACCTGGTGCCGGGAGACGTGGTCATCCTGCGCTCCGGGGACAAGGTGCCGGCGGATCTGCGCCTTGTGGAAGTGAAAGACCTGCGGGTGGACGAGTCCGCCCTCACCGGCGAATCCGTGGCCGTGGGCAAGCAGGTGGATGCGCTTCCCCGGGATATCGTTTTGGCGGATCGCCGCAACATGGCTTACGCCTCCACCCTGGTGACCTATGGCCAGGCCACGGGAGTGGTGGTATCCACCGGCGACGCCACGGAGATCGGACGAATTTCCACCATGGTGGCCGAAGCCGACGAGTTGGCCACGCCGCTGACCCGCAAGATCGCCCGCTTCAGCCACATGCTCCTGTGGGCGATCATCGCGTTGGCAGCGCTGACTTTCGTGGCCGGGCTCCTGCGCGGCCAACCTGCCGCCGACACCTTTCTCGCCGCCGTGGCCCTGGCGGTGGCCGCCATTCCCGAGGGCCTGCCTGCAGCGGTGACCGTCATCCTCGCCATGGGGGTCTCCCGTATGGCCGCTCGCGGGGCCATCATCCGGAAGCTTCCGGCTGTGGAGACCCTTGGTGGAGCCACGGTCATCTGCTCGGACAAGACGGGCACCCTTACCCAAAACCAGATGACGGTGACCCGCATCTTCGCTGCTGGCCGAGCCTACTCCGTCACGGGCACCGGGTATCGCCCCCACGGCCACATTGAAGGATTTGAGGCCGACAATCAGGCGCTATTGCGGACAGCTCGCGGCGGGCTCCTGTGCAACGACACCCGCATCACCTTTACCGAAACCGACGAGCGCGTCACCGGAGATCCTACGGAAGCGGCCCTGATTGTGGCCGCGCTCAAGGCCGGCCTTGATCCGGCCGCCGAGGCCAGGGATTTTCCCCGCGTGGACACCCTGCCTTTTGAGTCCGAACACCAATACATGGCCACCCTCCACGATCAAAGAGAAGGCACGTCACGGCTGGTGCTGTTCAAGGGCTCGGTGGAAGCGCTTCTTTCCCGGGCCAGTGCGGCCATGGTCGCCGATGGGGGCATCGGACCCCTGGATGCCGAACACGTGCGCCGCGTCGTCGAAGAGATGGGGCTCGATGGCCTGCGGGTGCTCGCCGTGGCCTTCAAAGAACTGCCTCGGGAAACCACCCAGCTCACCCACGACCATCTCACCGAAGGTCTCGTCTTCCTCGGCCTCGAAGCCATGATGGACCCGCCCCGGCCTGAGGCCATCGCCGCCGTGGCCGCCTGCCAACGCGCCGGAATCCGTGTCAAAATGATCACCGGCGATCACGCGGTCACGGCCGCCGCCATCGGTGTCCAGTTGGGTCTGGGCATCGAGACCTGTCCTGGAAAGCCGACGTGTCAGGTGCTCTCCGGCGCCGAGCTCGCCGCCATGTCCGACGCCGAGCTCATGAAACGCGCCAGCGAGACGGCAGTATTCGCCCGCGTGGCGCCGGAGCAGAAATTGCGCCTCGTCATGGCCCTGCAACACCAGGGTGAAGTGGTGGCCATGACCGGCGACGGCGTGAACGATGCCCCGGCCCTCAAGCAGGCGGACATCGGCATCGCCATGGGCAAAGGGGGCACCGAGGCAGCCAAAGAGGCCGCGGACATGGTTCTTACCGACGACAACTTCGCTACCATCAAAGCCGCCGTGGAAGAAGGCCGCGGCGTCTACGACAACCTGCTCAAATTCATCGTCTGGACCTTGCCCACCAACGTCGGCGAAGGGCTGGTCATCCTGGCGGCAGTGCTGTTGGGGACCACCCTCCCTATTTTGCCGGTGCAGATCCTCTGGATCAACATGACCACAGCGGTGTGTCTGGGGCTCATGCTCGCCTTTGAGCCCAAAGAACCGGGCATCATGGAGCGCCCTCCCCGCCGTCCTGACCAACCCATCTTGGATACGGAACTGGTCATCCGTATCTTCATGGTGGGAGGCATCCTGCTCGTGACGGCCTTCGGGCTTTTTGCGTGGGAGCTTGCAAGTACTGGTGATGAGGCCCAAGCCCGCACCGTGGCGGTCAACGCCTTTGTCTTGGTGGAGACCTTTTACCTGTTCAACAGCCGCTCCTTTTCCCGCTCGCCCTTTGCCTTGGGATTTTTCTCCAATCCCTGGGTCCTCTTGGGTGCGTCCATCATGGTCGTCCTCCAAGTGGCCTTCACGTACGTGCCGCTGATGCACCATGCCTTCTCCACTGCCCCCGTAGGGGTTTTGCCGTGGATCAAAACCGTGGCCATCGGCCTTGCGGCGTACTTGATCGTGGAATGGGAAAAACGCCTGCGGGCCCCCAAGGCAATGTAGGACGCAAAAAGGGGATCGCCGCCGGGCATCGGCGATCCCCATAAACCATCACTGCGCCGCAGGTTTCGCAATAAGTCGACGGTTCTCGTCCCACACTTGGGCGGCCTGAGGCAATGGTTTGAGGTAGCGGAGCCACGGATGACTCTCCAAATGCCGCGGATCCATCTGGAGTTTGCGGCTATGCTCCAAAATAGGCGGCACAAGCGTCTTGATGTCTTTGGCAAGAATCTCAGCAGTAGTGAAGTCTGCAGCCTTCATAGCTAACTCCACAGCCTGCTGGCTATATTGCTGGGATTGCGCCAGAGTACGTAGAGCCTTGGCCGGATTGTGAAAACCAACACTATTTTCCGCCGACACATAATCCCAGAAGAACTGCCCCTTGCGGCACAACTCCCGAGCCTGGACGAGGAGTTGATCGTAATCTGCCGGTTTAGGGCCAATCCCTGCGCCTCAGTCACGCTTCTGAATCCATGACATAATATACATGCCTTTCCCTACCCGCCCTACACTCATTTCTCAATGGGCAGGTGTCTCACTCTCATTGGCGCAGTGGGCAAACCGGTGTCTTGCGGACATTTACCATCAGTGGTGACAATGGCAAACCCATTGTGTCGGCCAACGACATCGGTATGAAGTCGAGGCCGGCCATGGAGACCATGGCTGGCCGTCTAGTGGCACGCAATGCGCAAGCTAGAGGCGAAAAATATCCACCTTCGTTTCCAAGCACTTGCGCAAGCTCAGATCGTTCGCGCCTACCTCAAACCAACCCCCGGGTTTTTGATAGAAGTCCAGCCCTCGGCCAATCTTGATCACCCAGCCGTTGTCGATGCGAATCTCTCGGTCGTGCATGTTCGGGTTCAGCTTCACTTCCAGCTCGACATCCCATTCCAGCAAACTTTCCTTCAACTCATCAAGTTTCTCGGCGATTTCGGCCAACTGGGTCTTGTCGTCGTAGCTGGTGATCAAACTGATCTTCCTCACCGTTCCCGCCCTCAGCACGGTTTCGCAGAAGCGGACAAAGTTCTGAATCTGGTGTGGCAGCCGGATGTAGGGATCTTCGACCACAACAGACTTCGCACCCTGTAGGTAGGGGCCGAAGATCGACTCATAGCTGTAGCCGGTATCGCCGTAGAGGATGGTGAAGTGTTGCTCTTTTTGCTCAATGGATGCCTGCCCCTCCGCAGTCAAAGTTGAGGCTGGTGATACCGTTGTCGGTACTGCCAGAGATGCCGTAGTAGCCGCCGCCGGTTGCGCCGACGACTGCACGCCAACCACCTCTGCAGGCTGCCCATCCTTCTGATGCAAACGCCGACGCGTCGGCTCTTGCGTCGCGGGCGCATCCTTCGATTCCGGGCAGAAAACCACCACTTCTTCGCCATTAGCCTTGAAGTAGGATAGGTTGATGCGCGCGAACTCGTCATCCGGCTTGCGCTTGTTCATCTGCTCCTTGACGCGGCGGCGGCACTCGGTGGCATAGGCCACATATTCTTCAAACTCCTCGTCGGTCGGTGGCCCATCTGGATGCAGAATCTTCAAGAATGCGCAGACAGTCTTTTTGATTCCTTTCTCGTCGCGCCCCTCGATGGATTTGCCGAGTCGAATGCGCTTGCTCACTTCTTCGTAGCGGTTCGTATGTTTGAACTGGTAGTGGAAGGCCTCGGCCAAGTAATCGGTGATGAACCCGTAGTGGCTGGTCAGGAATTCGCTGCTGTTCTTGGGCATCTCCCAACCTGGGATATACGCGGCGAAGCGATCCATAACCGCCAAATCGAGTTCGGGAGGAAGGGGCTGGAACAGGTCATGCTGATCGGAATTCACCACCTGCTGCACGGAAAGATCGATATTGCCCACAAAACTCAGACTGGCATCGGCGATCACTTCGACACCGCGCGAGAAACGGCCATTGGCCATGTAATCCTTCATGATCTGGATGGTATCGGGGTCCCGCACCTTGATTCCCGCCACCTCATCGAATGCCACCACATCCCAGTAACCGACCAAACCGACCTTGCGCCGCGCGTTATTGTAAAAAAGGGTCGCCTTGGTCGCCTGGCCGCCCGAAACCAGCGTGGCATAGGGAGAAAACTCGCTGAAGAAATAAGACTTGCCTGTGCCGCGCGGGCCCAACTCGATGACGTTGTAGTTGGGCTCCACCAATGCGGCCAGCCTCGCGATGAAGTGAAGCTTGACCCGATGCGTGAGTTTGCCGGGTTCCAGGCCCACTGACCGTAACACCACATCGAGCCACTCATTACGCGTGAACGCTCTACGCCCCTCTGCATAATGGTCGAAGTCAAAACGTGTCAGCTGGATCGGCCGCAGGTCTTCGATGTAAAACGCGTAGTCATCTTCTTCAATGTCGTTGTGTGCCAGAGTCACTTCCGCCCAAATGCCCCCCTCCAGCAAGCGATCGTTGTCGCGGTAGAACTTTTCGCCAATGGCGATGCGCTGGGAATTGAAGTTTTCGAGCGCCGCCCAATGACGTTTCTCCTTCTCGACATAGCGCACATGCACCTTGTCGATGAAGCGGTGCTTGCCCTTGGTGGCCACCTTGGATTGGGCAGCATTGGCCTCATCTGGCCGCACATAGTTGTCCTGCAAGGTTGCCAGCACGGCCTCTAAACCGGCCTGGATTTCTGCATCGTCATTACTAGCACAAAACCTGGCCAACAAAAATTCCAGCACGAAGGTTGGGACGTTGGTGCCCTTCTTGATTCGGTGCAGCAGGTCCTTGCGCAGTACCTTGCCGTCGAAGGTCTCGTTCAGTTTCTTGTCGAGTTCGTCCATCAGGCTCACTCCGTGTAATCGGTTTCGAGCGCCAGTTCACTGCCCTTCGACGCCAGCGCCAGCGTCGTCGGGTTGAGCGCCTTGACCGAGAACTTGCCTCGGAACTCGTCGTCCATGCGCAGAGCAATCTGCTTGCGCTGGCCCGGCATCAAGGTGACCGTCCGTGTGGCGGGGTTCACATCCCCACCTGGGCGCGGCTCGCCGACCACATTGCCCTTGCTGTCTTGCGCTTCCAGCAAGATCTCCAGGCTCACGTCTTGCGAGAACATGTCCTCAGAGACCAGCGCCACCTCGATCACCGGTAGCCGCGTCGTGATGCGCTTGGCGCCGTTCTTGTAGCTCAGCTTGACCAGCACCTTTCGCTGCTCATCGTGAGAGGCGGTATCGAGGCGCGCCACCAGCACCGGCACGACCGCCTCGACCAGGGATGCTCCGCCGTGGAAATAAAGATGCCCTGCCCGATACGGCGCCATGCTGCGGGGCATGGCCACTTGAGCAAAGTCACCGCGGATGCCGACCTTCTCGGCACTCACCACCAAGCTGTGACCATCCGCTGTGCCGTCGCCGAGCATCATGCGGTCATGGGCATTCACCGGCCATTTCCCCTGAGGTTTCACGCACACATCGCCAGACTCTGGTTGTGCGTTCAAGAAGAAGCCATGGTCGGTCACGATGATTGCCTCTTTGAAGCCCATGCCACGCAGCTTATGCAGCGCCACGCGGATCAGCTTGAGCGTGCCCGGGATCAGGCCGAGCGTCGTCTCGTGGGTGCTTTCGAGTTGACTGTCGATTTCCGTGGAGCGCAGCACCAGCAGATCGACGGTGTCTGCGATCTTTGGTTTGCCGCGAACAAAGTCATCCAACCGCATTTCCGCGAACCGATCGCCATAGCGCTTGGCCAGCACATTCATGCGCTGTTGGACGTTGCTCACCGGCGCCCCTGCTAGCTTAGGCACCAGGACATCATTCTCCAGCGAAAGGGTCAGCCCCGTGCGAGCGTCCGGCAGCAAGCTCGCCATGCCCACTGGGGTGATGGTGGGTAGCTGCGCATAGGCCGCTTGCAGTTCGACGGGACCGTCCTCTGCCAGCAGTTTTTCGAGGACCACGCCCAACTCGTAACGCAGGGCGTCCACCATCAGATAGGCCACTTTGCGCCCACTCTCCTTGAGGCGCTCCGCCACCAGACGATCAAAGACATCGACGTTGGCCAGCCGCCCGGTCGGCGGCCAACCAGCGGTCTCGATGTGTTTCACGAACACACCTTGCACCTTCTCCGCCAAACGCCGGTAGCGGGCCCGTGCCTGATTGATCACCTCATGCATCAAGCCATGTGGGTCGAGGAAGTCGCCCGCGGCTTGCTCAAACTCGCGCTGCAAGCGATCGGCTTCACGCAGGCTGCCCACGTAAAAGTCGATCAGTTCCGCTTGCGATCGGGCGTGATCCGGCAACTGGCGCTCAAAATCGTCACAGGCCTCGACGAGGCGCAAGGCCGAGCGCACCAACTCCCATTGGGCCTGGCTTTCGCCCTTGCCAAGCCACACCGAACTCTTGTGGCGGGTCAACACACGGCGCGTGGCATCGGTGTCCCCGCTGACGATCCCCTTGATCGCCGTGCGCAGGAAGGTCCGCTCCTCGAAGGGGAAGGTGTCGCGCTCACCCAGGTCTTCGATTGCAGCGCACAGATCGGGCAGGTTGAGTTCCGCCTCGATGGCCTCGGCGCGCTCGATGTACGCCGCGCGTGACTTCGGATCGCTACGCAGACGGTCGCACACATCCTCGACGATGGGTCTGGCTTCCATCGGCGCGTGCGGCACCCCCTTCAGGGTGTCTGGCAGCGCCACGGGCAGATCAAATACGAACTCGCTGAACAGCACGTAGCGCCACAGTTCATCCGCCAGGGCAGACCAGGTCTTGCCGCGCGTCTTCAGGTTCAGGCCCAAGGTAGCGCGAAGAAAATCCCGCGCCTCCTGCACCCAGCCTTCCTGCCCTTTAAGTGCCTCGGATTGGCTGGTGCTCGGGGCGAGCAGTGCGGTCAAAATCTCGCGCGCGGACTCCACCCGCAACGTGGCGCGCAGCTGCGGCCAGCTCACACCGCCGCCAATCGCATCGATCACGGCAAAGGTCGGCCCCTGGGGATTGTCGGCAAACAACCGCCGAATCTCGGTCGCATGATCCGGCTTGGCACGCAGACACAGGCTCAAGTACTCGTCGCCATCGTCTTGCGGGAACACTGCGCCACATACGGCGTACAGGGCGAATGGATCGACTTGCTTCTGCTCGTCGGTTTCCGGGCGCTTGGCAGGCACGTAGATCAGCACCCCTCCCAGCGGGGCCTGGGGCTGCCCCATCTCACGCAGCGCCAGCAGTGCTGCCTCACGGCTTTCGATGCTGCTGATCGAGGCATCCACCACCCGCACCGTGTCGGAGGCCAGATCAAGACACAGCTCACGGTAGCGCCTGTCAGCGTCGTACACCACCAGGGCGCCCGCTTGCTTCAGGCGCGGCCGCAGCACGCTTTCTCGAATGAATTCGGCAATCGTCATTCATTTACCTCACGCCATTGCCGCCGTAACAGCGCTGCAAAATTTCTTGAAACTTTTCGAGCTGTTTCGCGCCGGTTCCATGTGCGCAGCCACAGCGCGTGCGCATTCCAATTTGCGTAAGCCTGTACTGAAATAGCCGGCCTTCTTGAGGATGCGTTCCAGCGCTTCCCAGGTGCCGCCCGCAATCGCGTCGGGATCGCGAAAACCCGCTTTCTGTGGAACGGTAGCCGGTACCCGGGGGTAGGCGGCCTGCACGGCTGTCCAGTCACCAAAAAACCAGGCTTCAAGCTCCTCGATGGCAATGCGATTGACGACCTGGAAGCGCTGACCCTGCCCGGCTTTCGTCTTGGTCAATAAGCCTGCTGCTGCAGCCATCTGCTCCAGCCGCGCCTTCAGATCTGCGCAATCATCGTCATCTCTATCTACCAGCACCAGAATGCGCCACGTATCAGGCAACCAGGCGGCATAAGCTTTGAGGCGATCAGGTGCGTGCTGGAGCAGGTCGTTCTTGCACTGAAAGCGGACAATCTGAAATTCGATCTCCCCGAGCAATTTGGGCAGCAGTTGCTCCAACGCCGTTTCCATCGAGTATTCCTCGACAAACACGATCAGCTTTTCCAGCATCAGCCTCGCCCCTTTTCAGAACGAGGCGCGCCCTGATTCACCAAGGGATCGCCCAAGCCAAAATGCCCCTCCATCCAGAGGTAACCCAAGCTGGCGCCAGCCTGCATGAACTCGCGTATGCCCTGAATACCAGAGGTTCTCACTGCCCGAGTAAAGCCTTGTTCGTCTCGATAGAGCACCCACACCTCTTCGGCACGCATGGCGTTGAGCAGAAAGGGGGAGTGGCTGGTGATCAACAACTGTGAGCGCTCAGTCGCTGCCCGGCACTCTTCGGCCAGTTCGGGCAGCAAACGCGGGTGCAAGAAATTCTCCGGCTCCTCGATACCGATGAAGCGCGGCGGGTTGGGATCGTAAAGCACGGTCAGGTAAGCCAGCATCTTCAGGGTGCCATCGGATGCGAATTTGGACAGCACTGGCTGCTCGAAAGGGGCATCCTTGATTTGCAACAGCAGGCGGCCATCTGGCATGGGCTCGGCCTCCACCCGTTCCAGGCGCGGAATGCGCTGGCGCAGAACGGCAAAAATCTTCTCCAAACGTTCCGGGTGCTGCTCTTTCAGATACTGGATGACGTTGGGTAAGTTCTCCCCGTTCTTGCTCAGCCGCTCTTGCGGACCCGCTTCCGGCTGATTGCGTGTCTGATCAATGGACAGGTAAGACACATACCAATCGGTAATGAACTCGCGCAGCGCGGCCACGCGGGGATGTTCCGCCAACTGTCCCAGCGTATTCACCGCGATCAAATCCGGCGAGCGCAGCGTCGTCTCCTTGCGCTGATCTTGGATATCCGGCAACTCACCACTGACGGCTCGACCGACCCCGCGACGAAACTCCAGGAAACGGAACGGCTGGCCTTTCTGACCACGCCGCCATTGCAGCCATTCCTCGACCACCTCAGGCCCTTTGGGGCCCTCATCGATCGCCAGGTGGTAGGTGATGATGGGGCTCTTGGGTTGCTCACGATATTTCAGCTCGAAAACGATGGGGCCATCCGCGCCGCGCGTTTTCAGTTCCTTGCCACGCCCGCGTCGATCCCAAGCATGACGCAAGCCAAACTGGAAGCATTCAGACAAAAAATTGAACACATCGAAGATCGTAGATTTGCCGCTGCCATTGGGCCCCAGCAACACCGTCATCGGCGTAAGGTTGTCCAATTCGACTTTGCGCAGGGCGCGATAGTTTTCCACTCGCACAGATTCGATGCGTGGGATACCGCCCCTCTGATCGGGTTTGTTTGATTCAATCATCACAATGGCTCTCCCTTCGTCTTGCCGCGCGTCCTCCTCGACGCTGCCTCGGGCTCGACGTATAAATCCTCCAGACCATGCGCAATGGCGAGGCTCTTGTCGGTTTTGCATTTCTCGCGCACGCGCTCGGGCCAGTAGTGCATGGCGAGCTTGGCCCAGTCGTAGTGGCCCTCTTTCAGTTTCTCCCACGTTTCCTTCAACACCCTTTGCCACGGCCGGTGGCGAAAGAGCGGCCACAGCGGCGAGGCAGAAATCTGCACGCCGTCGTCGTGGTGGGGCCGGTAGCGGGGCGCGAGCGTGCGCAAAGTGTCGCGCAGCTCGATCAGCTCCTGCTCGAAGGCTTGCAGGGCTTCGAACTGTCTTTCGTCCTCGCGGCTACGTTTGGCGCCCTTGTTGCGCAGTGCCGTCACGTCGCTGCCTACTTGCTTGAGCTTGGGTTCGACGAAGTCGTTGATGGCGGTGTAGAGCGTCTGGCTGGTGAGGCTGGGGTAATAGACCCACAGCGTGTAGCGGCCCGAGGGGGTGGCGAGCGGCCAGTAGATGGGCGCTTTGCGGCGGCTCTTGGAATAGCGCTTGAGGTGGAAGGGGAAAAAATCCCTTTGCAGCCAGCGGCGCACATCGTCGGGAACGGGGGCTGCCACGCGCAGCAACACCTCTTCCACCAGCCGCGCGAGATCATGCGGATGGCCCGGATCATCCACGAGAATGCCGGGGTGGGCATGGAAGGGTTCGGCGCCCTCGGGCAACATGCCGGGGCTTTGCGCTGGCAGCGGATCGAACGGCTCCGGCTCTGGCGGGGCGGCGCGCTCGCCAGTGGCCAAGCGCCAGTCGAAGCGGCCAAAGGCCACCCCCACCGCCCAGGAGAGCAGCCCCTGGCGGTCATCGACGGGGGCGGCGGCATCGTCGTCTTCCTCGGCTTCGGCTTCGTTGCAATCGGGCGCAGTGTCACTGGCGGTGCCCAGGTTTGCCTGCACCGCGGCGCGGTCGGCCTCGGAAAAGCCGTAGAGGTCGAAGGCGATGGCGTCGATTTCGGCCTGGATGCGCGAGAGCTCGGCCTCGATCGCGGGCGGGTCGAAATCGCCGAGCCGACCGCGCAGCGCTGCGGGGAGGAGAAAGGCGTGGGAGGTCTCTTCGACGGTATCCAGCGTGCGCTTCAATGACCAGGCGCGGCGGGCGAGTTGTGTCAAACCTTTTGTTTGTTCCTCATTATCGGAATGGGGGATTGGTGTGCGCTGAATGACCCCTGCTTCCCATTTTCTATGGTCTGCAGTCAGATAAAGCATCGACTGAAAACCAGTAGAGCTTAGCAATGCGAGGTCTGCAAGAGTAACGCCGTGGATTCCCATCCCTGCGACAGAGAAAATGCAACCGACGGGCATCACGCGTGGCCCAAATCCCAGATTCGTGTAACTGGTATAGGTCAGCCCGGGGCGGAAGAAATAATGTAAGGCCGTATCCCGGAGCATCCACACATTCGAACGGACGCCACCTCTTTCATTAAGGTTGTTTTTGATCTCCGCCCCCTCCTGCGCCCAATTCACCACCAGATAGACATCGGCATAAAACGGCGAGTAGGCGCCGCCCTTGGCAAAGGGGAACCACTGGCCTGGTGTTGCGCTGCGGTCTGCTTCCCACCAGGCGCGGACGAAGCGGAAGTCGTCGGCCGTCGCCAAGCCTTGTTTCACCGTCCGCCCCTCGCTCTCGAAGGGCGGCAGGCGCTGGAAGGTCTGCCGCACCGCGTCCGAGACCCAATAGGCAAAGGGCTTGCCCGGCACGGTGTCGAACGCCGCGGGCGCGACGGTAAAGAGGCGCGGGTCGTTTTCCCCCTGGCGCAGCCGGGCGCAGAGGGTGTGCAGCGCGGCGGCTTTGTCGTCTTCGGCAAGCAAGCGCAAAAACAGGCTCATCGGCGTTTCTCCAAGACATAGGCGGCGGCTTCGACCATGGCCTCGTCCATCACGCCATGCCCCAGGTCGGCCATGACTTCGGGCGTGGCCATGCCCAACACCACCTGCTCGCGCCACCTCTGAAAGCTCGAAAGAAAAAAGCCGGTGCGCGAGGTGATCGCCCCCAAGCGCCCACCGGGGCGCAGCAGTTGCAGGCCGCGCTCGACGAAGACGGCCAAGAGGTCGTTCTTGCTGCGCGGATAGGTTTGCGCAAGGTAGGTTTTGCTCACGGTCGCCGGCGCGCCAAAGGGGGGATTCATCACCACCACGTCGTAGGCTTGGCCCGCCAGGTCGATGAGCCGCAGCCCCTCCAGGGCGTCTTGGGCGAAGAGCCGGCCCTGGTAGGTGGCATAGGCCGCGTGGGCGAATTCGCTCAGCGCGGCGCGCAGGCGCGCCTCGGCCTTGCGCCACTGTTCCTGGTCGGCTTCCCGAAACATCGGGCCATGCTCGCCATAAACGTGCCGGATGAGCTGCGGCAGTTCGCGCTCAATCGGCAGCAAGAGGCCCAGCTCCGGAAGGTTTTTCAAAAGTTGTAGGGTTTTCTGGAACAACTCGGCGTCCAGGTGATCGAGCTGCGCGGCCAATTGCTCGCGCAGCTCACGCTCCGCCGGCGGCGCAATGGCGGCAACCACATGGCCGCGCCCGATCGGCGGGCGCTCTTTGGCTTTCACCTCGGCATCGTGCCAGGCACGTTGCGCCCGCAGCCACAGCGCCAAGGAGGCGATCTGCGCGGCGCGCGGATCGATGTCCACACCGTAGAGGTTGTGCTCGATGATGAGCCGCGGCACGTCGCGCAGAAAGGCCGCTTCGTCCGCGTAGGTGTGGCACAGGGGTTTGAAGCCCTCACCCCCAGCCCCGCTCCCTGGGGGCGAGGGGAGCGTATCGAGCGAGCCGGGGCCGTGCTGTTGATCCCAGGCCCAGGCTTCGCGGTAGATCTCGGTCAACAGATCGAAGGCATACAGGCCAAAGTGCATGGAGCCGCAGGCCGGGTCCAAGAGCTTGAGGGTGCGCGGGTCGCGCAGTTTGGCGGCGGCTTGCGGTGTTTCGTCGGGCTTTACCAGCAGGTATGGGCAGCGTTCGCGCAAAACCGTTTGCCCGCCGGTGGCGTTGAACCAGAGACGCCCCAAGGTGTTGTCCACCAGAAACTCGACCACATAGCGCGGGGTGAAGAACTGGTTGCGTACCGCGAGTTCCCGGCTGTTGCGCGGCGCCTGGCTGGCCTCGCGCATGGCCCGTCGCTCTTGGGTTGAGTTGAAGTATTGGTAGATCCAGCCGATGGTCTCGTCCTCGCGCCACAGCGGGGCGATGTCGGGGGCGTTGATCAGGTCGAGCACGTGCAGCAGCGCGGCCTCGCGCGGGAACAGGCGGCCTTGGGGCGAGTAGCGGTCGAACAGGACCGGCAGGTCTTGGGCGAGTTCATCGAACACGCTGAACAGGTACACGCGGTAGGCATCCCCCGTTTCGCCCAGGCCAGTATCGGCCAGGCGGGCGTAGAGCTGAAAGCCCTTGGACTGCAAGCCGCCGCCCACCGATTCCATGAGCAGGCCGCGCGCCTCGGCCATGCGCAGCGCCGCCAAGCGGTTGAGCACGGTGAAGGCCTGCTCGCGCACGATACGCGCCAGCCCCTGCGTGGCATTCATGTCGCCACTGGCGATGTAGTGCGCCAGGGTGTCGCGCAGGATGCGGGCAGTTTCGTGCTGCGCGTCGTTGAGGTGGCCCAGGCTGGCAAGCGCCGCCACGGTGCCCGAGTTCGGGTCCAGCCCAAAGTCGTTTTGCAGCTGGCGCGTGAATTCCTCTTCCAGCACGCGGCGCGCGTCGGTGACGAAGCGCTGCAGGCGGTTTCTTGTGGCTTGGTCGAAGGGCATTTACTGCTCGCCTCCCTTGCCGACCGAAAAGGTCACCTCGATTTCTGAGTAAATGCCGATCTGTGCCTTGATCTCGTGGAGTTGCTGGATGATGGCGTCGATGTCGGCCGCCGTGGTGATCCTGGCCGGCACGGCAATCTTCTTGGTGAGCTTGGACGGACCCTTCTCGCCAGACTTGGCGCGCTCTTGCTCCATGCGCTGGCGCAGGCGTTCCTGGCCCTGGCGCTGGATCGAGCGCTTGAGCTCCTCCAGCGTACTGTTGATGTCGTAGTCGCGGGCGAGCAGCTTCTTCAGTCCAGCCAGATCTTGCGTGGCCTCCAGCACGAGTCCCTCCAGCCGGTTCGCGGCGTTGCCGCGCTCCTCCTGAGTGAGCTCTTCCCACTCGGGGAGGCGCTGCAGATCCTCGATGCCTTCCTTCAAACGCAGTTTTTGCTGGCTGGAAAGCTTGATGACCGCCTCACGCACCCGGCCCCGCCAATGCGTCAGCAGGGAGTTGAAGTCGGCAGCGTGCTGGTAGAAGTCTTCTTTGCCCAGGCGCTCGGATAGAGTGGCCAGCTCATCGGCCAGTTCACGGCGCAGTTCCCCGGGCACGCCGGTATCCGGCAAGGCCTCGATCTCGCGGCGATGGGCTTGTAAGTCGCGCAGGGTGGCGTCGAGCCCGTTGTCGAGCGCCCGTTTCACTTCCAGCGCCCACTTGAGGTTGTCGTATATGGCGGAGGTTTCAGCACCCAGGCGTTGCGGAGCGTCGGAGGCATCGGTAAACAGGACGTCGGCAATGTCCTGGTTCAAGGTGCGAATGCGGTCACTCCCTGCCAGGCCAAGGCCGCTGAGCTTTTCGGCCAAAGCGCCGTAGTCGTGCTGGAAGCGCGGGAAGTGTTTTGCTGCCGCTTTGCTGATTTCCTGTTCCAGCGGGATCACCATGTCGCCGATCAGCTCGGTGAGCCGCTCTGCCGCACGTCCGAGCATTTCGTTGGACGGCCGCTCGTCTCGCAGCGCAACGCCGATCTGCCTGAAGGCGTTGTTGGTCTTGAGCGTGTCGATCGCCTGTTGCCCAGCCGCTGTGACCTCACGGCCCGAGACCTTGAGCTTGATCTCACCGGCCATCAGCATGACTGCCACGATGTAGCGTGTGGTATCGGGCGACCAGCCGAACGGCGCATCGGAAAAATGGTCGAGCAACCGCTTACCTTCGACCACACCGGAGCGTTCGATGTAGTCACGGATGCTGATCATCGCCTTGTGGTCAGTCTTGAACGAGGCGCGACCGGCCACGGCTTGCACCAGGCCCAGCGGGTCGAGCGCACTGCTGATGGCGGCGGGATTGGCGACCCTCAGCAACTTCTCGGCGGTGTCGGTGGCCACGCGAACGGGCGCTTCTGCGTACCGATCGAATACTTGGCCAGCCACCTCCGCGAGCAGCTTCTTGGCAGCCTCCAGCAAATCGACATCCAGCGCCGAGACCGCCGTAGCCTGCCCGCGGAAGATGAAAGACCCGGATTGCAGGGTCTGCTTGATCTTGCTCTTGAGTTGGTTGGCGAGCTTAGCCGCTCGGTCCAACTGGCCGGCGCAGTAGTCCCTGATCTCCTGGTCAGGCTCATTGCGATGCAGCTCCGCGATGCGCTGGCAGCGATAGATTTCACCCGCGAGGTCGTCGAGTTCGGCATTGGCGCGAGCCAGGAGCCCGATGACATTGCGTCCGGCTCGACTGCGGGAGTCATCGAGCATCCGGTTCTTGGCGGTGTCGTAGTCGCCGGCCGGTACCAGCTCCACAACGGTCTGGATGGTGTTTGTATCCCCCGCCAGGCTGGTGATCGCGCTGCCGGCTTGAACTTTCAAGCCAGTGGCCACAGCCATCGTGCCGTGCAGACTCACCCGGGGCAGCGGGTCAAACGCTTCGCGTAGCGCATCGTTGAAGATGCGCTTGACGTCCACGGTGCGCAGTGCAATGCCGCCACGCTCCTGCTCGATATCCCGCAGCTTCTCGCTGAAGAACACGAGCTTGCCATCCTTTTCGCCGAGCGGCACATGCATGTCGTTCAGCATCTCTTCAACGGCTTTCTTCACGGAGTCGAGTAGCGACGGTGCCGTTACGGAGGGATGCATCAGGCTGGCGACGTTTTGCACCGTCACCGGCAGGTTGCCGAGAATCTGCAATACAGCAATGGATTTGGCAATGTCCTGATGGAGCGGTGAATCGGGGAAGCGGATCTGGGCTTTGCCAACCGCTTGGTGGATGGATGGAAAAGCGCGGCGGATATCCTTTTCCAGTTCGTCGTACAGCGTGACCGTGGTGGCGAGCCAGCCAACCGGCTGATCGGCCATGGCCTTGGAACCGCCTTCGCCTTTGAGAATGTCCTGTATGACTTTGATCGCCGAGCGCAAACCAATGCCGCCAGTGGACTTGGCGAGCGCGCCCAACAGGTGCAGCAAGATATCGAAATGGGCCGGCAGGAAAGGGTAAAGCTGGATGAAACGCTCTTTGCTGAAATCTGCGTCGTAATACTTGGCATCCTGCAGCTTGGTGTTATGTCGCAGCGCCTGGCCGTGGGCGTCGAACAGCTTGCCGAGTTCGGCTTCACCCGCTGGTGACTTACCCAGCAGACGCCGGTAGCAGATCTCCTTGATGTCGCTCGATTCAAGGTCGATCTGGATCGGGAAGCGGTCTTTCAGCTTGTAGAGCTTGTCGGAGTTCAGTGCGGCGCGCGGATCGTCTTCCGTCAGCGTCTGCTGCGCGGTAGCGATGATCCAAACCTTGCCGTTGCCCAGCCGCTTGAGGTTCTTGGCCAGGCCATCGAGGTTGAGGATCAGGTTGTCGCGCGAGGCGACGTATTGGCCCACTTCGTCGATGATAAAAACGATATGTTGCTTGCCGCTTTTTTCCCGGACGATGTCGACTATCTCTTGAGTCTGCTGATCCTGCGATTTGGTCCAGCCCTTCATCTCGGCCGTAAAGGCCGTCGGCGTGGTGAAGAGCTCTGGGTAAAACTCATGGGCGATCTTTGGGAGGAGCGCAGACACCTTTAGCGGACTGTTATGAACATCAGACCATTTCTTTCCTGGAAACTGGTCGGATATACGCTTTTCCAGTTCGGCCATACGACCATCACGCTCCACGTGACGCTCGAAATCAGCCACCACCAGATTGTCGGAATAGCCAGCCCACTTGAGAACTTTGAAATAGAGAACTGTCGTTACATCCTCCATCGTTGCGCCAGCGAGCATTTCACTGGCCAGATCCAGCATGACCACAGCCGCCGGAAAACGCTTCGCCACAGTGCTGAGGAGCGCCTTGGTTTGTGGCTTATGCAGGCGGTCTTGCATATAATGGATGAACGGCGTGCCGTCGATGGTGCACCGATCGTCAAGCGCCAGGCCAAGGTACTTGGTGAACGAGCTCTTACCGGAACCGTAAAAACCCGAGACCCAGACGCCAATCTCGTTTTCGCCGCCAGACTCCATCGCCAGCTGCATGCGATCGAGGAGCTTGCGAAACTGCTCCTCGATGCTCTCGGTGACCACGTACTCAGAGATCTCCGCTTTGAGGCGAGATTCAGTCGAGGCGTCGTAGGTGATGACCTTCTCGATGGTGCGATAAATGTCTTTACTCGGATCGAAGAGTGATCGGATGGTCATATGTCAGTCCTGGTTCTTTCTTTAGTTCACCCGCCGACGTGGACGGAGCGGTAGTTG
Organism: Thermodesulfomicrobium sp. WS; assembly: GCF_027925145.1. GTDB lineage: Bacteria > Desulfobacterota > Desulfovibrionia > Desulfovibrionales > Desulfomicrobiaceae > Thermodesulfomicrobium. The sequence goes on along the minus strand of NZ_AP027130.1, from coordinate 1,427,326 downwards.
CCGTCTTCTGGGTAGAAGCCGAGAAACTTCAAGCGCGTCTTGCCGGTTCGCACGCCGGGATAGAGAAAGATGGTGGGCACATGAAACTTGCCCTGCAGCCGACTCTCGATGGCGCCAATGCGTAAGAAGGGATGCAATGCCTCCAGGTCGGTGACGAGCAGCAGCGCGTTCTGCTGGCCTTCGAGCGGCTGCAGGGCATCCTCAAGTCGCTTCAACAGGCCGTTATCCGCCGTCAGAATGTCCGCCAGCGACTTGTTGGTGCGCGGCCAATCCAGCGGAGCGGACTTGTCCTCCATCACGCAAAGAGACCAAAACGGGTCGTCTTTGAGCAGCGCCCAGATGTGTTCAGCAAGAGAGAAGATGTGAACGTCCCAGCCCTCTTGGTGCAACTTCGCGATCCAGGCCGGCGTCTGCCGCTTGACCTCGAGAATCTGTTCAGGCGGGAATACCAGGTAGTAGATCGGCTCGAAGCTTGCAGCCCCAAGCTCGCGCCCGTGGCGGATGCGCTCGCGCAATTCGTCGAAATCAGCTTTGAGTGAGGACATCGCAGAGCGCCTCCATGCCTTGTTGTTTCCAACTGATGCGGATCACGTCACCCGCCGCTTGGACGATGAGCCAGCCTTTCAACGAAAGACGCTTGAGCTCTTCCAGCACGTCTTCCCGTGCCAGGCCAAACAACTGCCAGTCTTCGTGGTTCAGCAGTGCGTTATCACCCACGCCGGAAAAGTGCAGTTCATAGGCGAGGTACGCAGCCACCGTGGGGGAAATGCGGAAGGGAAGGATACGACGGCTCGAACGCAACCCGTGCTCAAGCATTCCGTAGTCGGCGCAGCACCCAGTCAGGTAGGCGGCAACACGCCGCACGGTCGTCTCAGACCAGCGTTTAATCGTCTTGCCGTCAGCGATGCTTCGCTCGACAAAGGCACGGGCGTCTTCGTTGGTGATGTGTGTGTAGCCGCCGGCGTATCGCGCCCAGTAAACGTCGCGCACAAAGTCCCCCAGAATGGGATTGGCACGACTTGTGAAGACCAGCATGAGCTGCGTCAAATCAGCAGTGGAACTTAATGCCAATAGGCGCTTAAGGTGGGCAGCCGGTGTACCGCCATGGACCAGATAGCGCGGAGCAAAGCATTCGACGATGATGTTGCGCAGTCGACGCGCGGTAACGGTGGGGAATCGGCCTGACTCCAGCGCGACTTGATACAACCGCTTCGCTGACATGTCTGGCGACCACAGGCCGAGCAGCGTCTTGGTCTCGTTGACGAGCCCAAGGCCTGCTTGTAACTGTGTCGTGTAGGGCTTGTTGTCGGCCATGATCACCCCACCAGATACGGATAGATTTTGGTGTTCTGCGTGAACGCCGATAGATAGGCTGCCGCGATCGCCTTCAGGGTGTCGGGAGAATCGATGTCCTTGAGGCTTCCAACCGCCGTTGGCCCGACGCTAGATATGCTGACTGGGGCGGCCATTCGCTTCAACGCATCGAGCGCAGCCTCTTTGCTGGATGGCACCTGGCTGGAGAGATCTTCTCCCCTGCTGCCATGCACGATCGCATGCAGGTCTTGCTCGGCTTCTTCAGGCAGCCGAAACAGGTGGAAGCTGCCTACGCTCAGATGCTCGTCGTGCAATCGCCTGGCTGCTTCCATCACACCGTGGTACTGAGCAAGGCGAGATGTTTTCGAGAAAACCGGCTCCAGGAAGAGCCTGCTCGATGCCTCATAGAACGCCGTTGGCCACCAGGCGCACTGCGCTTTCTCACCGAGGTAGCCGACGAGCAACCTCATTTGTAGCAATGTTTGCAAACAACGTTTTTTCATCTTGGCGCTCTTGTTCAGCTTTTCTGCTCTACCTCGCACACTCTCCTATGATAAGCAAATTTTTTATACATTCATAGGTTTAGATGTCAAGACGATTGTGCAACTGTGTTACCGGACAATGATATTGCCACCCTGGCTGGGACAATAGAAATGTCATCCTATGAAGACAGGGGTGGCGTATTCATGAAGGCAGAGGAAGCGCGGCGAGCGTTGGTGACCCTGCAGGCAGTGGCCGGAGCGTTCACGGTTCAAGAGGCGGGAGAAGTCCTCGGCCCCCGCTGCCGGCAGGTGATTCGACGGAAAAATCGGTATCGTGAGGAGGGAGCCGTGGGCCTTGTCCACAAAGGACGGGGCAAAGTGTCGAATCGGAGAATTGCCCAGGAAATCCGAGAGTTCGTTGCCGAGAAGGCGAGAAGTGACTTTGAAGGGGCGAGCTGTCAGCATATGGAAGAATTTTTCGCTTCCAGGTACGGTCTTGAGCTCAGCGCCAAAAGTATTGGCAGGATACTCAAGGAACAGGGCGTGGCATGCGCGCATCGCCACCGAAGTCCGAAGGGGCGCAGATACCGGGAGCGGAGCCCTGGCAAAAAAACTCATCGAGGAGACCTGTGCAAAGCAGCGCATTGTTGCGGGCCAACTTTTCACGCGGATCGGGGCTCGTCCATGACCTCGAAGTGCCTCGCCCACGTGCTATCGGATCTGGGGGTCGCCAAAACCCATAGCCGGCCGCATGGGAGCAACGACAATCCCTATTCGGAGGCCCAGTTCAAGACCCTCAAGTACTGTCCGCAATTTCCAGGACGTTTCGGTTCGATGGAAGATGCCCGGTCCTTTTGCCGGGATTTTTTCACCTGCTACAACCAGGAACACCGACACTCGGGCATCGGATTGGTTACGCCCCAGCAGCTTCACTGCGGGGTGGCGGGCCAGGTGGTGGCCCACCGCCAGCAAGTCCTCAAGGCCGCGTTTGCAGCCAACCCTGCTCGTTGCAAAGGCAGGATGCCAGCGCCTCCAACCGTACCAACCGCTGCATGGATGAACAGGCCGAAAAGCGATGACTTGAGACTTTCATTGCCGGTCGGGGGTGTCTCATTTTCATTGACACATTCCGAGGATCTTGCCTTCCGCACATTCCATGCGTAGAAGAGTCTAACTTTCGCCGCAACTGGGAAGGCAGGCATGCACGACATCTCCTCTAATCTCGAAGACTATTTGGAGACCATTTTCACCTTGGAGGCTGCGCACTCCGCGGCCCGAGCCAAGGATATCGCCGACCAAATGGGGGTACAGCGGGCTTCGGTAACCAACGCCCTGCAAAAGCTCGCCAAACAAGGGCTCATCAATTACGAGCCCTATAGTTCGGTCACCCTGACTCCCGAAGGCTTTCGCGTGGCCACACGCATCGCCCACCGCCACAAGGTGCTTTCCGATTTTTTACAGCGAGTCCTTAATATCCGCCAGGAACTAGCGGAAGAGACCGCCTGCCGCCTGGAGCACGGCATCGACGATGAAAGTTTGGAGGCCCTCATCCGGTTTGTACGTTTTCTCACCCGCTGCCCCCGTACCGGAGCCGATTGGATCGCGTCCTTCCAAAAGAGTTGCGCCGAGCCAGGCTCATGCCCGGACTGCACGGCGTGCATCGAAACCTGTCTGGCCCGGCAAAAAAGCCGCTGTCCTGAGGACAGCAGCCAACAGGCAACCCTGGAATAAGGAGTCTTTGGTGAAGACCATCGCCTTGCGCCATATGCAGGTCAACCAACGCGGCATCATCCGGCATATCACTGCCCAGGGGGAACTGGGCCGGCGCATCCGGGACATGGGGCTCGTTCCAGGCACCCCCTTCACCGTCGTGGGCCGAGCCCCCCTCGAAGACCCGGTGGCCTTGCGGCTGCGGGGATTCACCCTCACGCTGCGCAATAACGAGGCAGACTTCATCCGCGTGGATGTTGAGGACGATGCAGATGCTCTTTGACCGCCTTCATCCCTGCCGCTGCCGCGCTGCTGCCACAGGGCTCGTACCGCTGCATCACCTTCAGGCCGGGCAAACCGGCGTGATCCGCCGCGTCGATGCATGCGGAGCGGAACGGAGTCGGCTGTTGGCCATGGGGTTTGTGTCCGGCAAACCCGTCCAAGTTGTTCAGAACGCCCAAGGCCCCATGGTAGTGCTCCTGGGCGCCTGCCGGGTCTGCCTCTGCCGCCACCAGGCGCGCCATGTCCTCGTGGAACTTGAGGATACAGCCCTGCAAAACGGGGAGGACAAGCCTCCCCGTGGATGTCTTCCGGGACCGCCTGACGGCGATTAGCGCAAGGCAGCGCTGCCGAAGAAACGAATGGAGCGGATCTCGTAGTTCACCGTGCCCTTGGGCACCTGGATGGAAACCTCGTCGCCTTCCTTTTTGCCCAAGAGGGCGCGCCCGACAGGAGACTCGATGGAAATGGAGCCCTTGCTGCTGTCCGCCTCATCGGGGCCAAGCAGGGTGTAGGTCTTGATTTCGCCGGTATCCAGGTCTTCCAACTCCACCGTGGCGCCAAAGATCACCCGGTCACTGCGCAGCTGATTGATGTCGATGACCTCAAAGCGCACCATGCGCGATTCCAATTGGGCAATCTTGGCCTCCAAAAGCCCCTGGCGCTCCCGGGCGGCATCATAGCCCGCATTTTCCCGCAGATCGCCTTCCTCCCGGGCCTCTTTGATGGCCTGAATCACCGCAGGCCGCTCTTTTTTCAGGGCTTCCAATTCTTTTTCCAAACGCTTGTAGCCTTCCACGGAAATGGGAATGCGACTCATGAGCTCTATCCTCTCCTCGTTGTGCGCAGGGAACAAAAAAAGATGCTTTGTTCACCGATGTATGAACAAAGCGATCCATTGATCTATCGCTCTCAAGATGGAAACTTCCTAAAACAAAGCCAGGCACTGGTCAAGGGCCGGTACCTGGCAAAAGGCGGCCGCGCCCTCCTCGGGGCGCAAGCAGCCCCCCCCACGGCCGTCTACCGGGCCGCTGCGGCGATCCCTTTGGCGGCCAGAAGCCCGGTAGCCGCTGCGGAGACGATGTTGCCCGCCACGCCTGGCCCGTCACCGGCAACGTACAGACCGGAAATGGCGGTCTGCAAATCCGGCCCGCACTCCACCTGGGTGGCAAAGAACTTGATCTCCGGCGCGTAGAGCAGGGTTTCGTCGTTGGCCACGCCCGGCACGACGAAATTGAGTTTCTCCAAGCCCTCCACGAGGTTGGTGAGAATGCGCTCCGGCAAGGCCATGGCGATGTCGCCGCAGGTGACCTTGGTGAGGGTGGGCTCGATGGAGCTATTTTTGATGCGGTTCCAGGTGGAGCGCCGGCCACGCTTGAGATCGCCAAAGCGCTGCAAGATAGGCTTTCCCCCACCGATAAGGGTCGCCAATCGGCCAATGGACTCTCCATAGGCTTGATTATCCGTTACCGGATCATTGAGCACCACCTTGGAAAGAAATGCAAAGTTGGTGTTGTCGGATTTTTTTTCCATGTACGCATGGCCATTGACGCACACGAAGTCATGATAGTTTTCCTGGGCGATATAGCCGCCATAGTTGGTACAGAAGGTGCGCGTCTGATCGTCGTACTTGGAGGTGCGGATAAAGAATGTGGGGTCGTAGATCACGGAGCAAAGATCCTGCATGATGTCGTTATGCACCTCGACCCGTACTCCCACTTCGATGCCCCGCTGGGTCACCCGCAGACCGTGGCGCTGGGCAAGTGAGCCCACCCACTCCGCGCCGACCCGGCCTGGGGCCAAAACGACGTACGGCGCATGGTACTCGCCCGTATTGGTACGCACCCCCACCACACGGCCGTCCTTAACCAAGACGTCCTGCACGCTTTCGCCGGTGCGGATGGTGACCCCACGCGCCTCGATGGCCGCCACCATGCCGGCGATGTGGCTGGGCAGATTGTCGCTTCCGAGATGCTTCTGCTTGATGATCAGCAGGTCCACCCCCACCTTGCGGGCCTCCTTGCGAATGGTCAGCGCCCGCTCCATGTCCGTGGGGTACACCTGCCCATCCATGCCGAAACGGTTGAAGATGGCCTCGGTCTCGTCAATGAGGCGCATGGCCTCGGAGGTTGGAAGAAATTGGGTGAGGTCCGTCTTGCCGAGCTTGTGGATGAAGTTGAGCTTGCCGTCGGAAAAAAGCCCTGCGCCGCCTAACCCTGAGAGAATATTACACGGTCGGCACCCCACACATTCTTGGTTCCCGCTCATGGGGCAATGGCGAGCCAGGGAGGCACGCCCTTTGTCCACGAGCAAAACCCGCAGCGAGGTGGCCTCGGCCAAATAATGGGCAGCAAAGAGCCCAGCCGGGCCGCCACCCACGATGATGGCATCAAAATGCATGGTCACTCCTTCTTGGCCCGCACCCGCATGGTGTGGCGTTTTTGCGCGGAAAGCTCCGCCTTGCGCAGCCGGATGGAAAGCGGGGTCACTTCCACCATTTCGTCCTCCCGGATCCAGTGCAGCGCCCGCTCCAGGGTCATGGGGAGGATCGGCGTCAAGATGACGTTCTCGTCCTTGCCGGCAGCGCGCAGGTTGGTGAGTTTTTTCTCCTTGCACGGATTGACATCAAGATCGCTCTCCCGATTGTGCTCCCCGATGATCATGCCTTCGTACACTGCATCTCCCGGCTCCACGAAGAGCCTGCCCCGGGGCTCGAGGTTGAAGAGGGCGTAGGCCACCGCCTGACCCTGGCGGTCCGCCACCAAAGAGCCCGTAAAACGTGAGGGGAACTCGCCACGATACGGTCCATAGCCCGCAAACATGGAATGGAGGATGCCGGTGCCCTTGGTGTCCGTGAGAAACTCGTCCCGGTAGCCGATAAGCGCCCGGGACGGTGCGGAAAATTCCATGCGCACCCGGCCGGTGCCGTTATTGACGAGGTGCTCCAATTTGCCCCGGCGCAGGGAGAGCTTTTCCGTGACCACGCCCAAAAAGGCCTCGCCACAATCCACGTGCACCCGCTCCATGGGCTCCAAGACCTCGCCGGCCTCGTGCTTGAGGATGACCTCCGGCCGACTCACCGTCAGTTCGAAGCCTTCACGCCGCATGGTCTCGATGAGGATGGCCAGCTGGAATTCCCCGCGGCCTTTGACCAGCATGGCATCGCGGTCTTCGGTTTCCTCCACCTGGATGGCCACGTTGGCGCGGGCTTCGCGCAAAAGGCGGTCCTTGATCTGCCGCGATTGCACGATCTTGCCCTCCCGGCCGGCCAAGGGCGAGGTATTGATGGCAAAACGCATGGCCACGGTGGGCTCGTCCACCCGCAGCCGGGGCAAGCGTACCGGGGTATGACGATGGCAGATGGTGTCCCCAATGGCCACCTGCTCCAGCCCGGCCACCACGGTGATGTCCCCGGGCTCCACCCGCGGCTGATCCACCAGGCGCAAGCCCTCGTAGGTCTGGATGCGGGTGGGGCGGAAGAGACGCTCCTCGGTCTCTCCCAAACAGACGAGGTCGGTTTTTTCTTCCAAGATTCCGCCGTGGAGCTTGCCGATAGCCAGACGCCCGAGGTAGTCGCTATAGCCCAAATCGGACACCAAAAGGGTGAGCGGGGCGTCCACTACATAAGCCGGCGCCGGGATATGGGTGAGGATGGCGTCTAAAAGCGGGGCCAGATCCTTGCCTGGAACCTCCAGGCTCGTCGAGGCGATACCGTCGCGACCAACGGCATAGAGCACCGGGAATTCGAGCTGGTCCTCCTCCGCCCCCAGATCGATGAAGAGATCGTAGACCTCGCTCAAGACCTCCTGGGGACGGGCATCCGGGCGGTCAATTTTGTTGAGCACCACGATAAGCGGCAGTCCCAAGGCCAAGGCTTTGCCCAGGACGAAGCGAGTCTGGGGGAGCGGCCCTTCCGAGGCGTCCACCAGAAGCACCGCGCCATCCACCATGGAGAGCGCGCGCTCCACCTCGCCGCCAAAGTCCGCATGGCCCGGAGTATCCACAATATTGATCTTCACGTCCTTCCAGCGCACCGAGCAGTTCTTGGCCGCGATGGTGATCCCGCGCTCCCGCTCCAGGTCCATGCTGTCCAGGACACGCTCGTCCACCTGCTGGCCTTCCCGGAACACCCCGGATTGTCGGAAGAGTGCGTCCACCAAGGTGGTTTTGCCGTGATCCACGTGGGCGATGATGGCGATATTGCGCAGCGCCTCGTTTCGTTGCATGAATACATCTCCTTCAGGCATAAAAAAGGGCTCCTGGCGAAGCCCATTGGCCGCAAGACGCGGTTTTCCACCGTTAGCGAGCAACCCCAAAGGACGTCAAGCGATGCGTGCTCTCCTTTTTGCCCTGGCCATCACCGGACTTTTCCCTTCCCTGCTGGGAGCCATTGATTTGCGCTGCCAAGGGGATCTCATGACCCCAGGCACCATCATGGCCAAGGTGGTGGCCAAATGCGGCCCGCCCCTGACCGAACGCGACGTGGGGGAGGTCTCCTACCTCAATGAACGCCGCCGCGAACTGCGCAAATTTACCGTAACCGAACTCACCTATGCCGTGCCCGGCGGGTTTTACGTCCTGACCTTCGAAGGCGGGATCCTCAAAAAAAGCGAATATGTGCCCCAGTGAGACGCTCCTCATCCGCGTCTGCAGCCTCTGACGCGGCCTTTTGGAGCGGGCCGGGAAGCTCGCCTCCGAGATCGGCGCCATCCTTGGTCCGCAAGCGGTAACGCTGGTGCCTGCACCGCAACTGCGCGGAGATATGGAAGTCTGGTTCCGCGGGCAGTGCGTGTGGCGCCTGCGCTCCGAGCGGCGTTTCCCCAGCGCTCAGGCCATCCTCGCTCGCATGGCCGCCATAGAAACGCCCTGACCCCGCCGAAGCGGGGCCAGGAGGTGGTTGGTGGGAGCCGGGTTTTGCACTAGAAGGTATAGCCCACGGAGACGCCCAGCATGTGGGCGCGCCCATCGTTGACCTCCCCTTCCAGCACGCCCTCCTTGGGGCGGGCGTCGATGTCGCGATCCGTGATGATCAAGTACGTGTAATTGAGGTCCACGGTCCAGTTGTCCCAGTGGAACCCCAAGCCACCATTGAGGAGATGGCGGTCATTGGCCGGGACCATGTAGTCGATGGTATCGTCTGGCACCGGAGACTCGTCATACACGTAGCCCAAACGCACATCCATCCAGGGAAGCAGGGCGTACTCGAGCCCCACATTGAAGCGCCATACGTCGTTCCAGTCCTTGATGGACGACGTTTGCGTCTTGCCGCCAGGAATGACCGCGTCCGCATAGTTTATGGTCAAGGCGTCGTACTTGCTCCACCACGTGTACACGAAACCGGCTTCGATACTGAGCTTTTCCCACGGGTAGATGGCAAGGCCAAAAGCCAGGGAATCGGGCAAGGTAACGGTTCCCCAGGCGCGTGAATCCCGAAGCCAGGCATCGAGCAGGGGACTTGCGCTCGCCGCCGCGGCATACCCGGCGGAACGGGTAAAATCCGCATCGCCGCGCACCTTCATGGTCACCGGGCTGCGGTAGGTGAGTCCCAGGCGGGCGTAGGGACAAGGCCGATAATGGATGCCGGCATTGAAGCCGTATCCCATGCCGTCGGCATCGAGCTTCAAGTTGTTGTCTCCTGCCGGAATCAAGGCAGAGATGGCCCCATTGGCGATCTTCTGCTGCTTGGTGAATGCGAGATAGGTGGCGTCCAGACCAAAAGCCGCAGACCATTTTTCCGAAATCTGATAGGCCAGAACCGGGGTCGCGGACACCGACTTGATGATGGCCTCGTAGGAGTTGTAGCGGCCGGGCCAATCTTCATCAAACACCGAGCCCAGGCCAAAGCGGGAAAAGGCCCCCACGCCGAGGCTCAGCCGATCGTTGAGCTTGGCCGTGGCGTAGAAATGCGGCGGAATCCACAAGGCGTTCTCGTCCGAGGTGGTCCATTGGGTATTGGTGCGCACATCCACCACAGGATGGATGAAGGTGACACCGCCCAGCACCCGGATGCCGTCCAGTTGGGTGATGCCCGCAGGATTGCTGGCAATGGCCGAAGGATCATCGGCCCGACCCACAGTGGCCCCGCCCAAGGCGTTGCCCCGGGCACTCCATTCATAGATCCCAAACCCCGCCGCCGCACCGCTTTGCGCGGCCAGCAGCACCAAGGCACACGCCATGAGCATCGCCCGCAATCGCTGCATACTGTCCTCCTCCACAAAGATATTGAGCTTTCACTCAAAAAGTAGCGCGGGCGTATAGATGAAGGCCTCTATTGTCAATGAGAACACCTCAAAAATCCATAGAAAAAATCGTTGGCACTCCGCCAAAAATTTTGCGTCCACGCACAACGGAAGGCCTCGACGCTTTTGCCGAAAACCGCTATTCTTCTTTCCATGGACACCAAAGAACGCATTCTCCTCGCCGCCCGAGACCTTTTTGGCTCCTTCGGCTTTGCGAACACCACGTACAAACGCATCGCGCAGCACCTCGGTATCGCCGAGGGGCTCATCGCCCACCACTTTGGCAGCAAAGACAATCTCTTTGTGGAGGTGCAGGTCCGTATCCTTCAAGACCTCACCGAGCGCATGGCCGAAGGCGAATTTTACGCCCACCACGGTCTTTCCATGCTCCTCAATCAGGCCAAGGCCCTCTTGCGCGCCTCGCAAGACCCGCAAAGCGGCTGTCGCGCGCTCTTGCGCTGCTCGCCGCTTTTTTCCCTCGAGCACCAAAGTCCGGATGCACGGCTCCTTGCCGGCTGCCAAACCATGATCCAGCGCGTGCTGACCGCCATCGTCCGCGGCCAAAAAGATGGCAGTATCCGCAGCACCCTCGAGCCCACACTGGCGGCCAGTGTGTTTTTTGCCACGGTATTCGGGGCGATCCGCGCCCGGCTGCTCACCCCTGCCCACGGCGTCCTCGGCATCGAGCCCAAAGACGGCTTCTACGCCGAGATCCTCAGCATCCTTGAGCGCTACTTTTCCGCGTCGTCCTCATCGGAGGACGACGGGGCGACGAGATAAGCAATCACGCACCCCAGGGCAAAACCCGCAAGGGTCAACCACCAAACCACGCTCCCCTCCACAGACGCCGCATGGCCACTGCCGCCAGCACCATTGCCGCAACCAAGACATTGGCTGCCCATGCCCCCACCGCAGGCGGCACCAACCCCTGCTGGCCGGCTGAAGAAAACACCACGAACAGGGCGTAATACCCAAAGGAGGCCACCAGCCCCAAAGCCACCACCGCGTAGGGGGAGCGCACCACGCTGGCCACCACCAAGGCCGCCAAGGCCATGACCGGGATGGCCGCGGATTGGGCAAGCTTCATATGCCAGGCGGTGGTGAGGCGCTCCACCCCGGCCCCGCTTTGGCGAAGGCGGTCGATCTCTTCCCCCAAACGCCACAAGGACACGGACTCCAAACTGGTCTTGGGGTCCATGGTCAAAAAGCTCTTGGGGTCCATGGCAAGAGGAAAGGTCACCGTGTCAGAGTGACTTTCGCTCAAGCGGGAGACGTCCACCTCCCGCACCCGAGTAAGCCGCCACTCCCCTGGCTGCGCGTCCACTGCCTCGGCATCCAGGATGCGCTGGGGTTGACCTGCCGCATCCATCACGTAGACGCGCACGCCTTCCCCCTTGCGCGTGACCGGAAACAGCCGCTGCACCCACACCACGGCCTGCTTTTCCCGAAACCAGACATCCGACAGGGAGCGCGCCACGAGATTTCTCCCCCGCACCTCCTCGTTCCAGATGCGCTCCGCCAGGCCATGCCCCACCACGCCAAGCCCTTGGGAAAGCAGGAAATGCCCGATGGCCACCACCGTAGCGTACACGAGAAAAATCCGCTGCCAACTCCAGGGAGCGACCGCTGCAGCGCGCAAGGCAATGAGTTCCCGCGCCCGGCCCATGAGGGCCATCTGCACGCCCACGGCCACCACAAAAGCGCCCGGAAAGATCTGCGCCAGGACAAACGGGCAACGGTATAGCACATACAACCCCAAAAGCCGCAGGGAAACCCCGGCCTCCAAGAAATTGTCCAGGCGATCGAAGACTTCCACAAAGAGATAGACCCCCAGGCCGATGCCAAGCACCAATGCCAACAAGAAGAGGTTGCGGCGCACGAGAAGCCGTGCCAGCACGGTCATGCCGCCCTCCTCCCGCAAGGCCAGCGCACGGTAACCCAGCGCTCCGTGGCCGCAGCCCGAAGCAGCACCGTCGCGCCTGCGGCAAAAAAGACGCTGGGGGCCCACACCCCAAAGGCCGGAGACACCACCCCGCCTTCGGCCAAAGACATGCCCGCGGAAAGTAGGACATAGTAGAGAAAAAAGACGCCCATGCCCACCACCAAGCCCCACTGACGGCTGATGCCGGAAAAGACCAGGGCCACGGCGAGCATGGTGAGCCCCAAAAGGGGGCACGCCACGGCCAAGGCAGGACGCTTGTGCACCTCGATGGCCACCCGACGCGCCAAATTGGTGTCTTCCAGGCTTCGGCGCTGCCGGAACATTTGCCACAACGCCTTCCATTCCATCTCCTTGGGAGACACTTCCCCGAGCCGCATGCCGGAGAACACCCCCGAAAGATCCAACGATACCAGATAGTGGGCAAAGCGTACCTGCGAAATGCCTACCGCCCCCTCGCGCACCATGGTTCCATTTTCCAAGGCCACCACCAGACGACCAGCGGTCGGATCCACTGCAAGCTGCCCTTGCGGGGCGGTGATGGTGAGCGCATCGGCCCGAGAGGCGTCGTGCACGAAGACATCGGTCAACTGTCCTCCGGAGGGGCTCACCTCTCGGGCATAAATGGTAATGTTCGGCGCCACTTGGGTGAAGACTCCGGGCTGGACGCGGACCATGGTCTGCTGCCGCGCCAGCTCCATGATGGTGTCTCGAAACCGCTCCATGCCCCAGGCCACGCCCCAAAACCCCGCCCACACGGTGATGGCTGCCGCTGCGAGGCAGAGCACAAGACTTGGGGTCACGAGCGGGGCGATGCCAATCCCGGCCGCGCGCAACGCCACGATCTCCCGATCTGTGCCCATGCGGGTCACGGTCAAATATACCGCCAGCATGGCGGAAGCAGGGACGAGCACCGTGAGGAAAAACGGCGTCAAGTACACAAAAAGGCGCAAAAGGTGCATGACGCCCACGCCTTGCACCAAAAAGAGCTCCCGCAATTGGAGCATGCGGCCAAGAGTAATGAGGCCCAGGAGCGCTGCGGCGGTCAAACCTGCCGCCACGAGCATCTCCTGAATCATGACCCGGGTGAGGATCCGCACTACTGCACTTCCCGCCTGGGAGCGATCTGGTCTTGATAAATATCAGCGAGCTTCTGCTCTTCCATGGGGGAAAGATTGAAGCGCATCCCTGCCTCGGCCAGCAATGCGGCCAGGTCTTTTCCGTCTTTGCGCGCTTCTTCGATCCAGGCCACGGCCTGGCGGATGTTTTGATCTGTGGGCATGATGGTGCTCATGATATCCTCTCCCAAAGCGTGGGGACGCCGCGCCCAGTCTACGGATGGGCGGCTCCCCGAAGTTTTCCAGGTAAAACGGACCGCCCCATGCTGGGCTGTGGTCCACAATGCCACATTGTGGCTGGCGAGCCAATGGCGAACTTCCTGGTGGGGATGACCAAAACGGTTCCACGGCCCGCAGGCGGCCACGGCATGCATGGGGCGTACCTGCCTCCACACCTCAGGGTTCAAGGCGTCCCGAGAACCGTGGTGGGGGAGTATGAGCACTTGGGCGGCCAATGGGTGGCCATGGTCTGCCACCTGCTGCCAAACGGCTGCCGGAATATCCCCCGGAAGGATGGCCAGACCCCGCCCCTCCCACGTCAGGCGCACGACGAGGCTCTGGGCATTGCCCCATGGGCCGAAGACGCCGTCTGGCGGATGGAGCACTTCCAGCACCACACCGGGCTCCACCTCCAACCGCTGGCCCGCGGCGAGCCTGTGCCTGGGGCCACCCCAGCCGTCAAGGGCAAAGCGCAGTTGTCTGCCCGTTGCGTCGTCGCGCAATGGCCCGGCCTGCCCCCACAAGCCCACCCGCATCAGGGAAAGTACCGCGGGCATGCCGCCGATATGGTCCATATCCGCATGGGAAATGAGTGCCCCCCACAGCACCGGCGGCCGCTGTACGGTAAGCGCCGGCACCACCACCAGCCGCCCCACGTCGTAGTCCGAGGCAAAGGCCCCGCCTGCGTCCACGAGCACCCGCTTTCCCGAGGGGGTTTCCAGCAGCACCGCCTGACTGGAGCCGGTATCGAGCACCGTAAGCGACATCCCCGGGGAGGCAAAACCACGCACCTCCGCCAAGCCCAAACTCAGGGCCATCAGCACCATGGCCAGACGACGCACCCCTCGCGTCCATGGCAGAAGGAGCGCGATCCCCAAGGCCGTCCAGCCCATCCACGAAGGTCGCGGCAGTGCCAGCTCCTGCAGCCATCCGGAAGCCTCCGCCCACGCCAGGGCCCGATCCAGGCCCAAGACTGCCCAACCGGCAAGATCCAAGGCCATCCGCGCCACGCCATCTGCCCCGGGCAACAGCGAGGCCCCCAGCCCCACCATCGCCCAGGGCATCACCCACAAGGAAAGCACCGGCAGCCACAGGAGATTCCACACCACCCCAAAGCTGACGACCCCAAACCAAAAGAGCTGGAGCGGCACGGTCCCTATGGTCGCAGCAAGGCTTACCCCCGCCAGCCCCAAGAGCCAGCACAACACGCGGGGAATCCGCCATTTCTTCAAGTATTGATGGAAATATTTTCCCAGCGGCGCCAGCATCACAATGGCGCTGACCGCGGCAAAGGAAAGCTGGGTGCTCGGCTCCAAGGCCCACGCGGGAAAAAGGAGCACCATGGCGGCTGCAGCGGCGAATACGGCGTCTTGGGGCCAGAAGCGGCGGTAGCGCCACAGCATGCCGCCTGCCACGCACGCCATGATCCACGCCCGCACCAAGGACGGACCTGCACCGCCCAGCCACAGATAGGCCGCACTCCACGGAAGCCCCAAGGCCACGGCCAACTGCGGCCGAGGCAAACGCAGCGCCAGCCCTGGCCACAAGCGGATGGCAAGGTTTGCAAGCCCCAACCCCATGCCCAAGACCACGCCCACATGCAGCCCCGAGAGGGCAAGGCTATGGGCCAAACCAGCCCGGCGCACCCGGTCCACGAGTGCCGGTGGCAAAAACAGCCGCTCCCCGCCGACCACGGCAAGGAGCATGCCTCGGGCCTTGTCGGGGCAGAGGGCGGCAAATCGCTCCAGGATCCGAAGACGCAGGCTTTTCGGGCCTCGCAGCCACTGCACCGGCACCTCTCCCGCACTCGAGGCCCGAAACCCCACCCCGCGCCGCAACCATCGCTGCTCTGCCCAGGGGAGACCGAAGTTGGCCGTGCCCCGAAGCGGTCGCAGACGCAAACGGGCGGCAAACACCGACCCAGGGGCCACCAAATGCGGCGGCGTATCCCAACTCCAGACCAGATCCGCCCCCAGAGGCCGAGGGGTTCCGTCTGCATCCAGGATCTCCACGTCGCCCACCACCAGCAGCATGCGCTCCCCCGGATAGCTTTGCACGGAAAGGACGGTCCCTCGCACCGACAGCGTACGCGGCCACGAGGGGTCATGGGCATCCACGCAGGCGGGCGCAATGGGAAGCGTCCTCAGGGAAAGGAGAACACCCAGAAAAAGCCCCGCCGCCACATGGGTGCGCAGGGGGGTGAGCACGAAGAGGACTGCAGCGCAGGCCAGACTCGGCGCCGCCGCGTGCGGGACAAAAACCCCCACCACCCCGGCGAGCACCACCCATTGCCAGGGGAGAAGCGGGAGCAAAAAGGAAGCAAAATCCGGCTTGTTCCACTGTGCCGTCCATTGCCTCCCGCCCGCTGCTCGGTTAGGAGTTGGCCTATCTTTGCCCCAAGGAGGTCTCATGGATTCCTACTCCGTACTCTTGGTGGACGACGAGCCGGACTTTTTGCGCACCATCATCAAACGCCTCACCAAGCGGGGCATCCAGGCTACGAGCGCCACCAGCGGCGAAGAAGCCCTCGCCATGCTTGCCCAAGAGCCCCGGGACGTGGTGGTCTTGGATGTGAAGATGCCGGGCATGGATGGGCTGAACGTCCTTCGCCGCATCAAAGCTGCCTGGCCGGATACGGAAGTCATCATGCTCACCGGGCATGCCAGCATCGAAACCGCCATGGAAGGCATGTCGTGCGGCGCCATGGACTATCTCATGAAACCCGCAGACCTGGAAGACCTCATCTACAAGCTCGAAGACGCGGTACGAAAAAAGCGTTTGCGCACCTGCCGACCATGAACCTCTTTTTCGACCTTCAAGACCATGCCCTTCTCGAGCTGGTAGCGGATGTCCTCTCTCGGGCAACGCGGCCGCGCAGCCTCGCCTCCCTCATGGCTCCGGCCCTGCATCCTCACGGCATCAAGGAACTGGCCGCTCCTCGAGGGCTGCGCATCGCCTATGCCGTGGCCAGTCTCCTGGGCTCCCTTGCCGCAGACAAGGCGCCGGAGCGTCTGGCCGCCCTCACCATGCTGCGCGACGAAGTACTCCTCACCGCGGACGTGCGCCTGCCCCGCAACACCGCCCGAGTACTCATGCAGATCATGAAGGACCTCATCCGCCACCAGGGCGATACCGCATCCCAACTGCGCCTGGCCCACGCCTTTCGGGCCGTGTCCACCGGCCGCCCCCGGGAGGTGCGCCGGGCCCTTGCCCACTACCATCTCCTGGAAATGCCCGAAGAGTGGAATCAGGTGGCCTTTGACGACCACGTGCACGATGCCAACACCAAAGGCCGCAAAACCCCGACGCACCTGGTCATGGATGCGTGGATCAAGGGGATCCGCCACCTCACGGTGGTGTACTACAACTTCGTCACCCCAGAGGTGGCCGAAGAACTCCTGCAGGCCGCCGCCATTCTCGACATGCGCGTGCGTATCGGCATCGAGGTCCGTGCCCGCTTCCGAGACCTCTATGCTCGCTTCACCTGGGAGCCCTTTTCCTTACCGGATCCCGAATCCTTCCGCCGCTTTCTCGCTGCGCCCGCCGTGCAGTCCTTCATGGAAGCCGGCCGTCAGGTCTCCCGCTACCACCAGCGCTACGTGTTTGGCGCCCTCGATGCCTACAACACCACCCACCGCCGTAGCCTTGGCGAGTTGCTCGGCTTCCTGCCTCCGCCCATATCCCAGGAGCAGTTCCTGCAATTCGTCGGCGAAGGGCAGCCGTCACTCCTACACCTCGCGCGCCACATCGAGACGAGCATCCATAACGCCGCGGCCGAGCACCCTTCTGCCCACCACCGTGCCCGTGTCCCGTTGGAGGAGGTGGATTCCGAATACCTCATCCACCACTACCTCCAGCCCTGCCGCAATCCGCACCTCCATGATCCCACGCAACCGTCCGACGATGTGCACGTGCCGGCACTCTTGCGCCGCTCTCCCAAAGAGCTCCTGCAGCACCTCGCCGAACTCCAGCCTGCCTCGCGCTTTGTGCTCAACCCAAGCAACCTGACGGTGGCCGATGTGCTGGAGATCGTCGCCCAATGCAATGGCCTGGTCACAGACCTGGAAATCTACAACCTCAAGACGCTCATCGGTGGCCGACCGGTAGAGGCTTCTTGCGCCGAAGCCGTAGAGATCACCAATCCGCAGCGCGTCTCCCAGCGCCTCGCGGAACTCCAGCAAGCCTTGGGCGATGAACACATCATCGCCCTCAAGCGGGTGGTGCGCAGCATCGTCTGGGACTACCATCAGGAGCGTGAGGCTGCTTCCCGCCGCGTTTCCCAGGCAAATACCGACGCCGAGCGCAAAACGCTCGAGGCCGAGCTCGCGGCCATGACCACGCGCTGTGAGGACTTGCTTGCGATTTTGGAGCATCTCCCCGCTCTCCATCAAGCATACGCCGGCCGCCCCATGGGCGTGCGCGCCGGCAGCAGTTCCACCGGACAATCGCGGCGGTTCTACGGCATGGGACTGGCAGTGGCCGAAACCTTACCTCAACGCGCCCAAGCCGCCATCCATGATCCCCAAAACCCCCAGCGCCTCCGCTTGCCCTTGCGGGCCCATCTGGTGCGCCACCTGCGCCAAAGCGTGGAACACGGCCAACTCTCTTGGGCTGCCCGCCTTTTGGGACTCCTGCCGCCGCCTTCCCTGTCGTGGGAAGTACAACACTTGGCGTGGAGCGATGGTCCGGGCAACGTGGTGACCTTGGGAGGGTTGGGAGGAAGCCGGTCGCCCCAAGCCTCCATACAAGGACGCTGGGGCACCTTGAATTCCCACCTGAAAAACATCCTCAAGGTATGTATCGGCTTTATCCCCGCTTTTCTCACCTTTGCCCTCACCAAGGACTGGTGGGTGCTCGCCTATGGTGGAGCCTTCATCTGGTTTGCCATCACCGGGGTTCGCAACGTGCTGCAGACCGTACTCGGTGGCGGCGGGCTCAAACGCCCAAGCGAACTGCCCTGGCGATCGCTCATCAGCGCCAACCGCATTGCGGACTCCCTGCTCTTTACCGGTTTTTCCGTGCCGCTCCTCGACTACTGCGTCAAAACCCTGCTGCTCCACCATGGTTTGGGCATCACCGTGGCGAGCCACCCGGTGCTCCTCTATGCCATCATGGCGGCTGCCAACGGATTGTACATCTTTTCCCACAATCTATGGCGGGGGCTGCCCCGAGCTGCGGCCATCGGCAACCTCTTCCGCTCCATCATCTCCATCCCTGTGGCGCTCCTTTACAATGATATCGCGGAGGGGATCCTCCTTGCCTTTGGGACCGCTGACCCCGGCGCCACCCTCCAAGCTGCAGCCGCCATCCTCTCCAAACTCGCCTCCGACACCGTTGCCGGCGGAATCGAAGGACTGGCCGACCGCAACGCCAACATCGCCATACGTCTGCGGGACTACCGCACCAAGCTCACCATGCTCTTCAATACCTTCGCCCGGCTCGACACCATCTTTCCCGAAGAAGACGTGCTCGAGATGCTGCAAACGCCCAAGGCATTCCTCGACACCCTCAATCTCGAAGCGCAGGAATTGGAGCAGATGCTCATCGTCAACGCCTTGGACCTCATGTACTTCTGGTACTACCAGCCGCGGGCGAGAAGCGCCCTGCGCCAGATCGTCCGCACCATGACCCAGGAAGAATGGTTGATCTTTTTCCGCTCCCAGCTGGTGCTCAAACGCTTCCGGGAGACCAGCCGCATGCTCGTGGACGGCCTGGTGGGGAAGAATTTCACCAAAGCCCTGGCCTTTTACCTGGACCATTATGAATCCTACCTGCGGGACATGGAGCGGCTTGGCGCATGGCGCCGCCTCCATGCTCCACTCCAGGACACCGCATAGGAGCTGCCATGGGCATTATGCGCGCCATCCAAAGCCTTCTTGGCCGGACCCCACCGCCTTTGTCTGCGGCGGACGCCGAGGATCAGGAAGCCATCTTCCGGGCTCGCTACGAAAACTTCCAGCGCCTGCTTGCCGCCAACAACGCCAGTCTCGACCTCATGGCCGCCCTGGAGGCCGCCCTACACGGCGAGCGTCATTTTGGGATGTATTTTCTGCGCTCCACGGTGACGACCCTGCTCACCAAGGTCTACAGCATGGTGGAGCGCCTGCGCGCCCTGGCCCCAGAACGCTACCCCGACCTCCCACTCGCCTTCCACGCCGTTGCCGAAGAGATCCGCACCCGCTTGGCGCCCCGAAAAGTGGTGGGCACTTCGGCCTTAGTCCTTGATCTCCACGAACTTTCCGCCGCCATGGCCGACGACGTGGGGGCCAAGATGGCCCACTTGGGAGAACTTCGGCGTCTGCGCATCCCGGTACCCGACGGCTTTGCCATTACCGCTACGGCCTGCCAGACGTTTTTCCGGCATAACGGCCTGGGCGAAGAAATCGCCTGCATGGTGCAGTCCCACGCCATGGGTGGCGCCCTCTTTGACGTGGAAGCCACTAGCGAGACACCGTCATTCTCCATTTTGGACATCTGCACGCGTATCCAGGCAAAAATCCTCGACGCGCCGGTTCCGGAAGAGGTCCAGCAGGCCATCCTCGATGGATACGCCCGCCTCAAGGCCCGGTTGGGATACGCCCCGCGCGTGGCCCTGCGCTCCAGCGCTGTGGGCGAAGACGCCGCCGGGGCCAGCTTCGCAGGCCAGCACCGCTCACTCCTTAACCTCAGCGAAGAAAGTCTGGTGGATGCCTACAAGGAGATCCTCGCCAGCAAGTATTCGCCCCATGCCACCGTATACCGGCACCGCAAGGGGATCCGGGAAGACGAGGTCTTTATGGCTGTGGGGTGTCTCGTCATGGTGGACGCCGCTGCTGGCGGCGTGGCCTATTCCCGCAGCCCTGTGGACCCCCAAAACACCCACGTGCACATCACCGCGGCCCTAGGTGCCGCCAAGGGCGTCGTGGACGGCAGTGCGCCCACGGACCAGTACCAGGTGACGCGGGAAGACCCGCCTCGTCTTGCGGTCAGGGACATCGCGGAAAAATCCTGGCGCATCGTCCAAGCAGCCACCGAAGGCGTGCGCAGGGAGACGGTGGAGGAAAGTGCCCGCACCCGCCCCTGCCTTACCGACTCTCAAGCCATAGAGCTCGCCCGCATGGTGCTTTTTCTGGAGGACCATTACGGCACGGCCCAAGATGTGGAATGGGCGCTCACTCCGGCAAATACGCTTGTCGTCCTCCAGGCCCGTCCCTTGGAAATCCGGGCCGAGTCCCCGCAACCCGACACCCTGGCGCCAGCAGCCATCACGACTTCTGCGCGCATCTGCGGCGGCCAGACCGTCAGTCCCGGAGCGGGATGTGGTCCGGTACACATACTCCGCAACAACGTGAACATGCTCACCGTTCCCCAGGGCGCCGTACTGGTATGTGCGGACGCTCTGCCCAAATGGGCGGCCGTACTCCCCCAGGCCAGCGCCGTGGTGAGCGAGCGCGGCAGCACCGCCGGGCACCTGGGTACCGTGGCGCGGGAATTCCGCATCCCGGCACTCTTTGGCGTCCCGGGAGCTACGGCCATACTCGCCCCAGGGGAAATGGTGACGGTTGATGCCTCCAACACCTGCATCTACCCAGGCCGTGTGGAAGTCCTACTTGTCCAAAAACCCGCGCGGCCGCCTCTGGCAGGCTCTCCCGTGTACCAAACCCTGGAGCGACTGGCCGAGGTCATTTTGCCCCTCACCCTCACCGACCCGGACAGCCCCCGATTCCGGGCGAAAAATTGCACCACGCTCCACGACATCACCCGTTTTTGCCACGAAAAGGCGGTGACCGAGATGTTCGCCTTTGGCCGGGATCATCCCTTTTCGCCGCGGGCAAGCAAACAGCTCAAAACCGTGGTCCCCATGCAGTGGTGGGTACTCAACCTCGATGACGGCTTTACCCGTGAGGTCACAGGACGTTATGTGGATTTGGCCTCCATCGCCAGCATCCCCATGCTTGCCCTATGGCGGGGAATCGTGGCCTTTCCCTGGGAAGGGCCGCCGACCCTCGATGGCCGTGGGTTCATGTCCGTGCTTTTTCAAAGCGCTACGAACCCCAATCTGGAACCCGGGGGCGCCTCCCAATACGCCACCAAAAACTATTTTGTCATCGCCCGGCATTTTTGCTCCATGCAATGCCGATTCGGCTACCACTTCACGTCCGTGGAGACCATGGCCGGCCCCCGGCCGCGGGAAAACTACATCCGCTTCCAATTCAAAGGCGGGGCTGCCGACGAAACCCGCCGTGCCCGCCGCGCCCGGCTGGTGGCAGAACTCCTTGACGCCTTCCACTTCCAAACCCAGGTGCGCGGCGACAATCTCGCGGCGCGCATGGACGACTGCGAGGCGGCGTTCATCGAAAAGCATTTGGAACTGCTCGGGCACCTCATCATGCACACCCGGCAGTTGGACATGGTCATGGCCCAAGAAGATTTGGTCGCGGCCTACCGCGAGCGGCTTCTTTCGCAAATGCGCTGGCTCTACGAGCAGCCCTTGCCAACCCCTGCTTCCAACACCTAGCGTGGGGGCAGTCCATCGCACTTGGAGAACTACCATGCACGACGAACACCGTGACGCCCCCCGGCAAATCCTGTTGCGCGGCATCCTCGTGGGCGGCGCCCTCGGGATGATCGCCCGCTGGTTCGGCTACGAGCCAGCCAAGGCCTTTTTTCTCGCCGTCATCTGCGGACTTCTCGCCGCAGGGACTCGTATTCTGCTTTTGCGGAACCGCAAAAAATAGCGCTTTTCCCATCGGAATCCACAAAAGACTTGTTTTTTTCACCAGATTACGGCAACGAAGCACGGAATCACTGCGTATCCGGAGGGATTGATGTCCCGTAGATTCCCTTTCCAACTCAAACTCCAAAGCGTGGTGGGTGCGCTCATGCTGGCCGCCGTGGCCCTGTCGTCCACCATCATCTTCGTGCACGTGCGCGATGGCGCCGTACGCCTCGGCGAGGCCATGTCCCAAAACATGGTGGACCAACTAGCTGGCTCCGTCCGTCTGTATGTGGAGAGCACCCGCGCCCGGCTCAAGGCCACTTCCGATGCTGCCCAGACCCTGATCGATCCGGGCGCCGTAGGCCCCAATTACGACGCCGCGTTCTTGGTGACAGACCGCATCCGTCTCCAATACGATACCCTGGCGAGCATCTACGCCCGCACCCCCAGCGGGTTCGTTATGGTATCCACCAACCGCGAGGTGCAGGGAAGACGGCCTGTAGGCGAGCCCCTCACCAATACCTATGCCGCCAAGTCTTTGGCGGAAGGGCGCCCTGTGGAGGGCGAAGAGGTTATCGACGGAGTGTTCCGTTTGGTGGAATACCGCCCCATATTTTGGGAAGGCCGGGTGGTCGGCGCGCTACTCACGGGCAAGCGCGTACTCACTCCAGAGCTCCTCCAGGTGTTGGATCGCACCTCTATCCAGGGCAAAGGCTACCCATTCATCATCGATGCCCAGGGGATCCTCGTCTACCATCCGCGCAAGGAACTGATGGGCCGCCCAGCGGCGGAGTCCATCCCTGCGGCAGCCCAGCTTGCAGCAGCCAGTGATGGCATCGTCGAATATCGTTGGGATGGGGAAGCGAAGATCGCGGGCAAACGCTCCGTGTCAGCCGTTGGCTGGGATATTTTCTTCACCATGACTGCGGCTGAGACCTTGCACGGCCTTGACCGAGAAATCCTCCAATCTGCGGGTATGGGCATGGCTGCAGCAGCCCTCCTTGCCTTTGGCACCTTGCTGCTACTCGTCCCCCTGCTCCTTGCCCCCATCCGACGCATGGCTGCAGCTGCTGAAGATATCGCCAGTGGACAGTACGATGTGCACATCGACTACGGCGCTCGGGACGCCATCGGCGCCACTGCCGACGCCATCCACCGCATGGCCGCGACCATCAAAGAGCGCATGGGCTTTACCCAAGGGGTGATCGAATCCATCAAAGTACCGAACGTCATCTGCGGCCCCAATGCCAAGGTCGTACGCTGCAACCAAGCCATGCTCGACGTTTTAGAAATCCCCGGCGCCCCTGAAGACTGGGAGGGCAAAGACGTCAATCGTCTCATCTTCGGCGATGCGCCCGGAGAGAGCGTTGCCGCGCAGGTGGCCAAGGATCGCCAAGCGCGCTTGGGTGTGGAGCGGACGTTGACCACTCGCACCGGAAAAACCATCCACGTGCGCATCGACTGCACTCCCCTGTTCGATCTCGACGGCAATTTTTTGGGCTCCTCCTCCATCTGGATGGACCTCACGGACATCGTTGGGGCCAAGGAGGCCATCGAGGCGAGCCAAAAGCGGCTGCTGGCCGTGGCAGGACAAGTGGATTCCCTGACCCAGCACATCGCCACCGCCACCGACGAGCTGGCCGCCCAGGTGGAGCAGGTGTCTCGCGGTACCGAGGTGCAGCGCGACCGCACTGCGGCAGCAGCCACGGCCATGGAAGAGATGAACGCCACGGTGCTCGAAGTGGCCAAACACGCAGCCGAAGCCGTGCGCGGCTCGCAAGAGGTGCAGGAGAAAAGCCACGAGGGCAACCAGGCCGTGGAGCGGGTCATCGAGGCCATGGCGGCAGTGCGCGAGCGATCTGCAGCGCTCGCCCAAGAGATCAACGCCCTCGGATCCAAGGCTGCAGACATTCGCTCCATTGTGGACGTCATCGCCGATATTGCCGATCAGACCAACCTGTTGGCCCTCAACGCCGCCATCGAGGCGGCCCGAGCCGGAGACGCGGGCCGGGGGTTCGCCGTGGTGGCGGACGAAGTCCGCAAGCTCGCCGAGCGCACTATGGCGGCCACCGGTCAGGTCACCCAATCCATCGAGGCCATCACCTCGGGAGTGAGTCATAACGTCCACAGCATGGCTCAAGTATCTCAAGCGGTGGAGAACACCCATCAATTGCTGACCAAGGCGGGGGAAGCGCTGATGGCCATTGCCCGCATTGCGGAAGTATCCATGAGCCAGATCACTTCCATCGCCACGGCTGCGGAGGAACAATCCGCCACCTCGGAAGAGGTCAACCGCTCGGTGGCGGAGATTTCCACCATCGCCAGCGAAGCAGCCCAGGCCATGACCCAATCCGCGCAGGCCGTGAGCGACCTTGCGCAGCAGGTGGGGGCATTGCGCGAACTCGTGGCATCCCTCAATGCATAATCTCAACCCGTGTTCCAAGGAGTTGTAAGGAGTTGTCATGAACAAGAGCGATCTCATCCAAGCCCTGGCGGAGCGCGCGGGTATTACCCATGACGAGGCCACCATGACTGTGGAAACCTTTTTTGAGGCTGTGCGCGAGGCTATGCTCCGCGGCGACCGTGTAGAGCTCCGGGGGTTTGGC
Source organism: Thermodesulfomicrobium sp. WS (assembly GCF_027925145.1). GTDB lineage: Bacteria > Desulfobacterota > Desulfovibrionia > Desulfovibrionales > Desulfomicrobiaceae > Thermodesulfomicrobium. The sequence continues at coordinate 1,402,722 of NZ_AP027130.1, read as the reverse complement.
AGCTTCAAGATCAAGCACTACGACGGTTACACGGGCCGCAATCCCAAAACCGGCGAGACCGTGGAAGTACGACCCAAGCGACTGCCCTTCTTCAAGGCAGGCAAAGGGCTCGTGGATGCAGTCAACGACCGATGAAGCCTCCGGTCCCCACGGCAGTGCGGCGAATAGCCGCCATTCATGACCTCTCGGGCTTTGGCGGCGGCTCCCTGGCAGCCGCCATTCCCATTTTGTCGTCCCTGGGCTTCCAGGTGTGCGCCCTGCCCACGGCGCTGCTCTCCACCCATACCGGGGGCTTCACCGGCTTTCATTTTCGCGACCTCACCGAGGACATGGCGGCCATCCTCGCCCATTGGCAGCGATTGGAACTGCGCTTTGCCGCCATCTACTCGGGATTTCTCGGATCCCCAGAGCAAATCCGCATCGTCCAGGAAGCCTGCGCCACGGTGGGGAAAGACGCCCTCATCGTGGTGGATCCGGTGCTCGGAGACAACGGCGCCCTCTATCCTACCATGGACGAGGCTATGGTGGCCGGCATGCGCAAACTCGCTGCCCATGCCCACGTGATTACTCCTAACGTCACCGAGGCCGCGCTGCTCCTTGGCGAACCCCTAGACATGGTTTCTGCCTTGCCCACACAGGTCATCAAGGATTGGGCAAGGCGCCTGGCGGTCACGGGCCCCTGCTGGGTGGTGCTCACGGGACTTCCCGCCGCGGCCCCAGATCGCACCCAAACCGTGGCGTACGACCGCCGCACGGACAAATTCTGGAGGGTGGAATGCGACTATGTGCCGGCCAGTTATCCAGGCACCGGAGACATGTTTGCGAGCGTACTCACCGGCGCCCTGCTCCAGGGTGATTCTCTCCCCATTGCCCTGGACCGAGCCGTGCACTTCGTGGCCCTAGCCATTCGCGCCACTTTCGGGCACGGTGCGCCGGAACGTGAAGGGGTGCTCCTTGAGCGCGTGCTCCCCAGTCTTGCCGCCCCAGTAAGCATAAGCAGTTACCAGCTCCTCTGAACCCCATCTACTGCCTGCTTGGCATCGTCCAAAAACAGCGATACGCACCGCGCTTGCCATCGGAACGCCATACGAGCCTTGAGAACAACTATCATGCCGAATTTCCTCTCCCGCCTCGGCGCGGGGACTGTATTTCTCGTGGAGCATCTGGGCCGCTACGCCCTGTTCTGCCTTCACGCCCTCCTGCAACCGTTGCGACCGCAGCGGCTGTGGGGAAAGATCGTCGCCCAAGTGGCGTTCATTGGCGCGGGGTCCTTGGGGATCGTCGCCCTGGTGGCGCTTTTTACCGGTATGGTCCTGGGGCTCCAAGGGTACTACACGCTCATCAAATTCAGCGCCGAAGGGGCCCTAGGCACGGTGGTGGCGCTGTCTTTGGTGCGTGAACTTGGGCCGGTGCTCACCGCCATCATGGTGGTGGCGCGGGCAGGCTCCAGTACGGCTGCGGAGCTGGGCATCATGCGCATCTCAGAACAGATCGACGCCCTGGAGACCATGGATATCGATCCTGTGCGCCATTTGGTCACCCCCCGCCTGGTGGCGGCCCTTGCCGCCTTTCCTCTGCTCACCGCGGTCTTCGACGTGGTAGGCATCTTCGGCGGCTACCTGGCGGCGCACCTGCTCTCTTCGCGGGCAGGCATCTACTTCAGCAAGATCCAATCCACCTTGGTGCTCTCCGATATCTCCGGCGGGTTCATCAAGGCGGTAGTCTTTGGCTTTTTGGTCATGAGTGTCTGCTGCTATTGCGGATTTCACACCCATCTGCGCCGGGACAGCGCCGGGGCGCGGGGGGTGAGCGCCTCCACCACCTCGGCGGTGGTGCAGTCGTGCGTGTACGTGCTCATGGCGGACTACGCCATTACCTCTTTCCTCATGTAGTGTGCGCCATGGCAGAGCCCCTCATCCGCTTCGAAAACGTCCGCAAGGCCTTTGGCGAGAAAGTCGTTCTCGACGGCATCAGTCTCGATATCCCACAAAACGCCATCACCGCCATCATCGGCAAAAGCGGCACCGGCAAGAGCGTGCTCGTCAAACACGCCATCGGCCTCTTGCGCCCGGACGCAGGGGAAATCTTCTTTCAAGGGCAAGCCTACAACCGCATGTCCCGGGCCCAATTCGGGGAGGTCAAACGGCGACTGAGCTACATGTTCCAAAACAATGCCCTGTTCGACTCGCTGACGGTGTTCGAGAACATCGAACTCCCCTTGCGCGAGCGCGGCGAGGGCAAACCCAAGGAGCGCGCCGCCCGGGTGCTCGAGGTGTGCGAGCAGCTCGACATCGCTTCCGCCATCAATCAATACCCCAAGGCCCTGTCCGGAGGGATGCAAAAACGCGTGGCCCTAGCACGGGCCCTGATCACCCGGCCCGAAGTCATCTTCTTCGACGAACCCACTACCGGTCTGGACCCGCTGCGCAAGAACACGGTGCTCACCATGATCGCCCAGTACCATGCCCGCTTGGGCTTTACCGCGGTCATCATCACCCACGACGTGCCGGACATCTTTTTCGTGGCCCAGGCCGTGCGCATCCTCGATGACGGTCAGGTGATCTTCTCCGGGACTCCTTTGGAGCTTGAAAGACACGCATCTCCTGCCTTGCGTCCTTATCTCGACGGCCAAGGCATCCTCACCGAGGAGTTGATGGGCTTAGGCAGCCGCGCCGCCTTCGTGACCCAGGCCCAGGCGGTCCAGGGGCAGCCGGACCTGTGGCTCGTGAGCGTGCGCCTGCAAGGCTTGCGGGAGATACGCGATTACCGCGGTCACGTAGCGGCCTTTGCCTGCTTGCAGGAGGTCGCGCGCACCCTGCAGCAGGCTCCCGTGGGCGGGGGCGGCGTCTTTCGAGTCGGCCCCGAGAGCCTCGCCTGTCTGGTCCACGCACCACAGGCCACGGAAGAAGCGCTTGTCCGTCAGGTGGCCATGACGGTAAGTGCGTGTCCGACGGCCTGCTCCTTGGGGACCTTGTCCGGCCGGCGTCGGCTGACCTTCGTGGTCGCAGCCGCCCCTCTGCGCACCGATATCCATCCCCTCCACCAAATCCACAACGCCCTGGTCGCAGCCCGAGGCTTCTCGTTATGAAAAAATCCACGTTGTATACTGTCGTCGGAATCTTCGTCCTGCTGGGGCTCCTCGCCGCCGGATACCTCACCCTCACTTTGGGCAACACCACCCTTTTCGCCCGGGGTATGTATACCATCTTCGCGCATTTCGGCTCCGTGAGCGGACTGCGCGTGGGCAGCACCGTGGAGATCTCCGGCGTGCCGGTGGGAAAAGTCGCGGACATCCAACTCGACCAAGAGCAGTTCTACCAGGCCCGCGTCGTCATGCAGATCCACAACGCCATCCGTATCCCCACGGATTCTTCCGCCGCCATCAAGACCAGCGGACTCATCGGCGACAAGTATGTGCAGATCATCCCGGGAGCGGATGACAAGAATCTTTCGGACGGTGGATCCATCCTGGACACCAAATCCGCTCTGGACATCGAAGAAATGGTCTCCAAGTATGTGTTTGGGAGTGTGAAACAATGAAAAACCGCGCCGCTATACTCGTGGTGCTCGCCACGTGGCTGATCCCTGCATGCGTGTGGGCCGAAACCTCCCCCCTCGCCTTTGTGCGGGAAAATGTGGAACGCGTGGTTGCCGTGCTGGAAAACCCGGATCTCCGGGGAGAGGCGCGGCGCAGCCAGCGCTACGCTGAGCTCTCCCGCATTACGGATGCCTTTTTCAACGCCACGGAACTGGCCCGCCGCGCCCTCGGGCAACGTTGGCGCATGCTCTCAGAAGCTGAGCAGCAGGAGTTCACCCAGCTTTTTCTCGAGCTCATCAAGCAGACCTATCTCGATAAGCTCGATGCCTACAACCACAGCGGCATCACCTACGATCAGGAAATCCTCCAATCCCCCACCCAAGCGGAAGTCGCGCTGACCGTTGCCACGGATAAAGGCCCGCTGCGGGTAGAAATTGCCCTCATCCAGGATACAAACGGCTGGCGGGCCTTTGATGTGACGGTGGAAAATATCAGTCTGGTGCGCAACTTCCGCACGCAGTTCCAAAGCATCTTACAGTCGAATCCCCCCCAATATCTCATCCACATCCTCAAGGAGAAAGTCCATGGCTCGACTCAGTAAGCTCACCGTGATGCTCCTCGTGGCTTTGATGCTTGGGGCGTGTGCCGCCAAGCACGCCCCTGCCCCGGACACGGCGTTCCCAGAAGAGCAGCCCATCCCGGACCCCCTGGAACCCTTCAACCGGGCCATGTTCCGCTTCAACGACTGGTTCATCACCGATGTCTTCGGCCCGGTGCGCACGGTGTACGTGGGCGTCTTCCCGCAGGACGTGCGCAACGGCTTCGGCAACTTCTACCGCAACCTCGCAACTCCAGTGCGGGTGGCCAACGATATCCTCCAGCTCAAGGTGGACAAGGCCATTGCCGAAGTGGTGCGCTTTGTCCTCAACACCACCTTTGGAACCTTGGGCCTCTTCGACGTGACCCGCAACATCGCCTGGCTCAACCCCTCGCCGGAAGACTTCGGGCAGACCTTGGGGCACGCAGGAGCGGGGTACGGCGCCTATCTGGTCCTTCCCTTCCTCGGGCCCACCAGTGTGCGTGACACCGTAGGGATGGTGGCGGACAATTTCGCCCACCCCTTCTTCTGGGCCCAACCTCTGGCGGACGCCGCAGTGCCCATGCGCATCCACGACCGCGCCAATGCCCTGTCCCAGTACTTCGACGAATACCAACAGGCCAAGGCCGACGCCTTTGACCCCTACATCAGCTTCAAGGACATCTACACCCAGCACCGGGACGCCTTGGTGCAACAGTAAGAAGCAGAAGGCGCCCCTTTCCGGGGCGCCCGTTCACCACGGCTGGCTGTGCAAATCCGAGGTCACCCGAAAGGTGTGGCGGATCTCGCGGTTGACGGCGCGCTGAAAGCGCACCGCCGGATAGCCGAGCAGCATGGCATACATGACATGGTCTTCGGGGATGCCCAGGCTTTGCGCCACTTGGGGCACCACCGCCTGGACGGCCCAGGTGGCAAAGCCGCACCACAATGTCCCAAGACCCAAGCTTTGGGCCAAAAGCTCCACCTGGGCGAGGGCGATATACACATCCGCCTCAGGAGAGGGTCCGCCCTTGGGGCTCGAGGCAATGATCATGTGCGGCGCCTGACGAAACACGAGGTCCTGGCCCTCGGCAAAGCGCCGGGCCAAGGCGGCAAAAAATGCAAGGCCCTCCGGCAAGGTATTTTCCGCCGCAGCCCGGGCAACGCCCTCCATGACCGTGCGCCGCAAGCGCTCCATGACCGCGGCATCGTCCACCACCGTAAAGCGCGTGGCGCGGACGTTTTTCCCGGTCGGTGCATAGGCCAGGGCCTCCACGAGACGCTGAAAAAGCGCCGGCTCCACCGGTTTTTGGACAAAACGCCGGCAGGAGCGACGCTGCCGAAGGAGCCGCTCCATGGCCTCCGGAGCGGGGAGCTCCCCCAAAGGCGGGCAGGTGTCCGGCTGCACCCCTGCCACGGAAAACGCCCCTACCGGACACACCGCCAGACAATGCTGACATTGGAGGCACGCCTTTTCCCGGTGGGGCAAGATCCCGGCCACGCCATCACGCAGCTCGATGATCCCCACGGGACACTCGGTGACGCACTCTCCACACCCCACACACCGGTCGGCATCCACCTGCCATTGCAGCATCTGGTTCTCCTCTTCCCTTGGCAGAACGCCCTGTTTTGCATAGCCAAGATGCATCTAACGTTTCGGCCTCGGAGGAATCATGGTTTGGCGATATTTCGCGACGCTTCTCGTATGCCTCATGCCTCTTTCCGCCAGCGCCGCCCTTTCTGTGGTGGTTCCCATAGCGCCGCTGGCGGAGATCGTCCAAGCAGTGGGCGGCAGTCACGTGTCCGTCACGGTCCTCGTGCCCCCTGGCGCTTCGCTGCATACCTACGAGCCCAAGCCCATGCAAATGGCCGCTGTGGCCCAGGCTCGGCTCTACTGTAGCGTCGGCGACGTCTTCGACACGGTGTGGGTGCCGCGTTTTCGCAGCGCCAACCCGCAGATAACCGTGCTCGAACTCTGGTCCGGCATCGAGCGGATCCCCATGCCTGCCCACCACGATGACCACGAGGGAGATCACGGCCACCACGCCGAAGCCCATCCGGAAGGCATGCCCGATCCGCACATCTGGCTCGACCCCATGCTCGTGGCGCACATGAGCGAAAAGATTCGCGACGCCCTGACCGCCCTGGACCCGGACCATGGTGCGGAATTTGGCGCCAACCACAAAGCCTACCAGGAACGCCTCACCCAGTTGGACGCCTCCATCCGCACGCTCCTTGCCCCCATCCCGGAAGATCGCCGCGCCTTTCTCGTGTTTCACCCCGCCTGGGGATATTTTGCCCGCGCCTATGGACTGCGGCAAATCCCCATCGAGGTCCACGGCAAAGAGCCGAGCCCCCGGCAGCTTGCAGCCACGGTGCGCATGGCCCGCGCCACAGGCGCCCAAGTGATCTTCGTCCAGCCGCAGATCTCCTCCAAGGCGGCTCAAACTGTGGCCCGGGAAATTGGGGGCAGCGTGGTCACCCTCGATCCCCTCGCCCCGGACCTCAGCGCCAATCTCGAACGCGCCGCGCACGCCATCGCCAAGGCCCTGCGTTGACGCAAGGACGTATCTTGCCAGAAGCGGTGGAAACCACTAGGCGGGCGCCTATGGTTTCCGCCGCCCCCATCGTCGCATTCCAGCATGTCACCTTTGCTTACGACGCCGAGCCCGTACTGGAAGACATCGACTTTACCGTCATGCCCGGCGACTATGTGGCGGTGGTGGGCCCCAATGGCGGGGGCAAAACCACGTTGATCAAGCTCATCCTCGGGGTGCTCTCCCCCCAGGAGGGCACGATTCACGTCTGCGGAGAAAGTCCCCGCAAGCGGCAGACAAGCATCGGCTACGTCCCCCAGCACGCTGCCTTTCAGCCCCATTTTCCCATCACGGTGCTGGAAACCGTGCTCATGGGCCTTCCCCGTGAAGGCCGCCGCACCCCCGGTTACCGGGCAGAAGACAAGGACCGGGCCATGACGGCCCTCAAGCAGGTGGGCATGGAACACGAGGCCCGCAAACGCTTCGACGCCCTCTCTGGGGGGCAAAAGCAGCGCACCCTGGTGGCCCGGGCCCTCGTGGCCGCCCCCAAGCTGGTGCTCTGTGATGAACCCACGGCCAATGTGGATCCGCACGGCAAGGTGTGTCTTTTCGACCTCTTTGCCAGCCTTGTGCCGCAGCACACGGTGATCGTGGTGAGCCACGATCTCGTGGCCACGGCCAGCAGTGTCACGAGCGTTGCCGTGGTCAATCGCCGCATCATCCAGCGTCGTCGCCTCGACGCGGCCATGCTCACGCTCATGTATGGAGAGCACGGGGCCAGCTGCCCGATCTCCGAGTATCTCCAGGGCTTGCACCAATCCCACCCTCCCCGACCATGACGGCGCTGCTCCATCTCCAATTCTTCCAATACGCCCTCGCAGCCGCCCTTCTGGCAAGTATTGCCTGCGGCATGGTGGGCACCTTGATCACCGTCAATCGCCGCACGTTTCTGGCCGGCGCCGTATCCCACGCTGCCTACGGCGGGGTGGGACTGGCCATCTTTCTCGGCATGCCCGTGCTGCCAGTGACCCTCGTCTTCACTATCGCCGCCGCGCTCCTCATGGCCGTGATCGTGCGCCGCCTCCCAGCCCGAGCCGACAGCCTCATCGGCGTACTCTGGGCGGCCGGGATGTCGGCAGGGATTTTACTGGTCGATTTTTCCGAAGGCTACAACGCGGACCTGATGAGCTACCTCTTTGGGAGCATCCTGGCGGTGTCCCTGCGAGACCTGATCATCATGGCGGCCGCAGACCTCTTGATGGCAGCCATAATCTTCTTCTGGTACAAGGACTTTTTGGCCATGTCCTTCGATACCGAGTTCGCCCGCGCCCTCGGCGTCCCGGTGGAGCGCATGCACGACCTCCTCCAGGTCCTCATCGCCGTGGCCGTGGTGCTGCTCATCCAATTGGTGGGACTCGTGCTCGTCATGGCGCTTTTCACCATCCCGCCCATGGTGGCCGAAACCCATACACGCTCTTTGGGACAGACCATGATCCTCGCCACCCTCATCTGCGTGGGAGTGACTCTCAGCGGGCTGGCCCTGGCAGTCGCCGCCAACCTCACGTCGGGAGCCGCCATCGTGGCCGTGGCCGTGGCGGTTTGTATGCTGAACGCCGTGCTCACCCGGAGACGTCCACGGAACTTCCCCCTTGCATAAGGAGCATCGTGATGCGCACGTTTTTTCTCGGATTCCTCCTGCTGTGCACGGCCTGCGCCACGCTCACGCCGGAAAAGCCCCGCCAACCAGCGCTCCCGAACGAGCCCTCCTCCGTCCCAACGCCCGCCGGCCCCACGGGAGCCGCCATGCCGCCCGATACCCCTTGCCTGCCCTGTGCCCAGGCGCACGAGGCGGCCAGCAACGCAGCCTGCTTTCACCTCGTCCCGGGCGCCCCGGCCCAAAAAAACAAAAAAGGAAAGACCATCCGTCCTGGTCGGATGTGCCAACCGCAAAGCCTCATCTACGCCCGCTGCCGCTCGGGTATTATGACCTGTAAGCTCGGCAACACCAGCCCGGAAGGATGGTTCGCCTGCGCCCAAAAAGCGGGGAACACCACCTCAACCCCTCAGGCAGGCGCGGTGATGGTGCTGGCAGCCAATGCCAAGCGCAAGATGTTTACCGGCCATCCCGTGTACGTGGAAAAGGTCTGCCGGGAAACGGACGGCACCTGGACACTCACCATCAGCCATACCAACTACGACCGGCAATGCCACTTGGACCAGAATGCCCTCGTCCGCTTCGATCCCAGGACCATGACGGCGACATTCCGCAGCGGCCCATGGGCACCGTGGGCCAAAGGCCTGCGCGTCTTGGGATTCATTGTCCGCTAGCGCGATGGCGGACGATCCAGGAGACTTTGCACCGTCCGCACCAGCTCGCCCACATCCGAACTCTTGACCACATACGCATCTGCGGCGATGGATTTGAGGTCGTGCCGGAAGCAGTCGTAGGCGGTACACAAGACCACCGGCAGGTGGGGATAGCGGGTGCGGATCCTCTGCAAAAGATCGAGACCACTCGTCCCTTCTCCCAAACGGATGTCGAGGACGACGAGATCCGGCGCAAGGCGCTCTACAACGGCATCCACGTCTTCCGACGTGCCATCAAAGGCCTCGGCCCTCAGCCCCAGACGGCGAAACTCCGCCGTATAGAGCATACGGATGATGGGTTCGTCATCGATCACGAGTACGGTGGGCATGGGGCACCTCCTGCGCCATCCGTCTTACCATACAGCGTTTCCGAACCCAAGCGAAAAACGACCCTGTGCACCAAGGAGACTCGGACAATGATCACCGTCCACCTCGAACCCGAAGGCGGTACCCTCACGTTCCCGCGCATCACCACGGTGCTGCAACTGCTCCATAAAACCGGACGCAAGCCCGGTCGAGCCCTCGTCATTCGGGGAGGGGAACTGCTCACTGCAGACCGGCGCCTGGCTGCCGGCGACACCATCATCCTGCGCGACGTGGGATCCCGGGGGTAAAAACCAATGAAATGTACGCGTTGTCGTGAACTCGCTGCCGTGGCCCTGCCGAGTCACCACTCGGCCTTCTGCCCGGAATGTTTTCTCCTCTTTTGCCGCCGCATGGTGGAGCGGGCCATCCACGACCATGCCATGTGCACCCCGGAAGACCGCATCCTCGTGGCCCTTTCCGGCGGCAAAGACTCCCTGTCCCTGGCCTGGATCCTGCGCGAGCTCGGCTACCAGGTGACCGGCCTGCACATCGACCTGGGGATTCCGGGATCCTCTGCCGTGGCCCGTCGCATCACGGAAGATTTCTGCGCCCGCCAGGGCATCGCACTCCATGTGCTCGAGATGGAAGCCATGGGCCTCGGCATGGCCCAGGTACGCCAACGGGTCAAACGTCCCATCTGCTCGGTGTGCGGCCAAACCAAGCGCTATTTCTTCAACCGCTTTGCCCTGGAAAACGGTTTTTCCGTACTCGCCACGGGGCACAATCTCGATGACGAGACCTCGCGCCTCCTGGCCAATGTCCTGCGCTGGGATGCCGATTTCCTGGCCGATCAAGGACCAGTCCTCGCGGCGCAGGAAGGCTTTGTGCGCAAGATCAAGCCGCTCTACCGGCTGACGGAATTCGAAACCGCCAACTTGAGTTTTCTTCTCGGCATCGAGACCGCCTCGGCCCCGTGCCCCTACAGCGCCAAGGCCACCTTTCCGGTGTACAAACACCTCCTGGCGGACCTGGAAGACCGCCAGCCGGGCCGCAAGCTCCAATTCTACGAAGGCTTCCTCAAACACGGCCGCAAGCACTTCGCCTCGCGCAGCACCCCCGACCTTACCCCCTGCATCCGCTGCGGCTCGCCAACGTCGACGGAGCTTTGTGGCGTCTGTCGGCTCAAGGCAATGATGGCGAGCGCCATTGCCTCGGACCAGCCCGCGGACGACGACCTTGACAGTCGCCCGCAGGCCTGACTAACAAGCCATTTTTCCTTGCTCGCCCCCCATGGGAGCGGGCTATAACCCACAAGGAGGACAATCATGACAAGGTACGAGCAGCTGCTCCTTTTCAGCCCGGAATTGGGCTCCGAGGAGCGCCAGGCCGTGCTGGACCGCCTGGGCGCCGTGATCGAGCGCGAAGGCGGACAGGTCCTGGCGGTGGATGATTGGGGCATGAAGGATACTGCCTATCCGGTACGCAAGTTCACCCGCGGTCATTACGTGCGTCTGGAAATGGCCATGCCGGGTGCGGCGGTGTCCGAATTGGAGCGCAATGTGCGCATCAGCGAAGGGATCCTCAAGTTCATCACCGTGCGCCTGGCCGGCGCCGCCCAGCAGGAGGCCTAACCCATGTCCCAGCCCAAAAAGAAATTCGCCCCGCGCAAAAAGTTCTGCCGCTTCTGCGATAACCCCGAGCTCCCCTTGAGCTACAAGAATCCGGACGTGCTTGCGGATTTCATCACCGAGCGCGGCAAGATCATTGCCAGCCGCGTCACCGGGACCTGCGCCAAGCATCAGCGCGCCCTGACGCGGGAGATCAAGCGGGCCCGCCAGATGGCCCTGCTCTACTACACCGCCACCCACAGCACCGACGTGCTCAAAAAGTCCAAGATCTAGGAGGCTGCCATGATGAAAGTCATTCTGCGCGCCGATGTGGACAATCTGGGCCGTCTGGGGGACATCGTCACCGTCAAGCCCGGCTACGGCCGCAACTATCTGTTGCCCCAAGGACTGGCGTCTTTGGCCACTCCTTCCAACCTCAAGGTCTTCGAACAGGAACGCAAAAAGCTGGAAGCCAAGAACAACGCCCTGCGTGCCGCGGCCCAGGAACTGGCGGACAAGCTGGCTGCCGCCCAGGTGCGCATCGAAGTGCGTGTGGGCGAGAACGACAAGCTCTATGGCTCTGTGACCAGCACCCAGATCGCCGAAGCCCTGGCGGCCCAAGGGATCGAGGTGGATCGCCGCAAGATCCTCCTGGCAGAGCCCATCCGCTCCCTGGGCCTGTACACCGTGGAAGTGAAACTCCACCCTGAGGTGGTCGCCACACTGCAGGTGGAAATCGCCAAGCCGGGTCAGCCTGCCGCGCAAGAGCCCGCTGCCGATGCCCCCACGGAAGCCATCGAGTAGCTCCCGTCGCTCCGAGGACGCTGTGCATGCGGCGTCTTCGGAGCTTTTGCGCAAAGTTCCCCCGCACAACCTGGAGGCCGAACAGGCCGTGTTGGGTGGGGTTTTTCTCCACAACGAACTCTTCCACCAACTCGTCGACATCCTCTGTGCCGACGACTTCTACTCTCCTGCCCATCGCACCATCTACGCCGCCTGCGAGGATCTCTACCGCCGCGGGCAGCCCATGGACCTGGTGACCGTGGCCGAGCACCTTGCCTCCCATGGCCAATTGGATGCCGTGGGCGGGTCCGTGTATTTGGCCTCACTCACCAATGCTGTGGCCTCCGGAGCCAATGCCGTCTTTCATGCAGGCATCGTCCGGGACAAGGCGGTACGGCGACGACTCATCCAAACCGCAGCGGAAGTGCTCACTTCCTGTTTCGAAAACGCCGAAGACACCGAACGCCTCCTCGACGACGCCGAGCAGCGCATCTTTGCCGTGGCCGAAGCCAAAACGCGGCCGGGCTTCATCTCCAGTAAAGACCTCGTCACCCGAGTCTTCGAGCAGCTCGAAAAACGCGCCGGCCAGGGGGAGCTCATCACCGGAGTACCTACCGGGTACTTGGATTTCGACCGCATGACCGCAGGGCTCCAGCGCTCGGACCTAATCATCGTGGCTGCCCGGCCGTCCATGGGCAAGACGGCGCTCGCCCTCAACATGGGCATGCGCGCTGCGGTGCACCACGGGGTGCCGGTGGCCATCTTCTCTCTGGAGATGTCCATGGAACAGCTCATGATGCGTATGCTTGGCTGCCACGCCCGCGTCGACCTTTCGCGTCTGCGTACCGGTTTCCTCAACGACGAAGACTGGGCCCGCCTCTATCAGGCAGCGGACGAGCTCTCCCATGCGCCCATGTTCATCGATGACACCCCTGCGCTGTCCACCATGGAGATCCGCGCCCGCTGCCGCCGACTCAAGGCGGAAAAAAATATCGGTCTGGTGATCGTGGACTACCTGCAACTGATGCGCTCCAGCCGCTCCCAAGACTCCCGCGAACAGGAGATCTCCGACATCTCCCGCAGCCTCAAGGCCCTGGCCAAGGAACTGGACATCCCGGTGGTGGCCCTGGCCCAGCTCAACCGCAAAGTGGAAGAACGCTCCGACAAACGCCCCGTGCTCTCGGACCTGCGCGAATCCGGCGCCATCGAGCAGGACGCCGACGTCATCGTCTTCATCTACCGCGACGCAGCCTACAACAAGGCTGAAGACAACCCCAACAAGAACATCGCCGAAATCATCATTGGCAAGCAGCGTAACGGCCCTGTGGGGAGCCTGCGGCTTGCCTACTTCGGTCAGTACACGGCATTCGAAAATCTCACCGATGCGGGGATCCCATCGGAGCACGGCCTCTAACCTCAACCTGCCGAGGACGCCATGCACCACGCCTTCTGCCCTGAAGAATTCTGGTCCCAGGATACGCTGCGCGCCGTTCAATCCACTCGCCTACAAACGATTATCGAGGCCGCTGCCCGTTCTCCCTTCTATGGCCAGCGTTTTGCCGAACTCGGCATTCGTCCTGAGGACATCCGCAGCGTCGACGACATCCGGAACCTTCCCTGCACCACCAAAGATGACCTCCGGGCCGCTTATCCGGATAAGATGCTCACCCTCCCGGTTCGCCAGATGGCCCGGCTGCACGCCTCTTCCGGCACCACCGGCGCAGCCACCGTGGTGTACTATACCCACAACGACCTTGCCGCATGGGCCGACTTGGTGGCCCGCTGCATGCACATGACCGGCATCCGCGCCGACGACACCTTCCAGAACATCGCGGGCTACGGGCTCTTCACCGGCGGGCTTGGATTCCACTATGGCGCCGAACGCCTGGGCTGCCTCACTATCCCTGCCGGAGCGGGCAACTCTAAACGTCAGCTCAAACTCCTGGAAGATTTCCGGGTTACAGCAGTCCATATCATTCCTTCCTACGCCCTGCACCTGGCCTCGGTCATGGAAGAAATGGACTTTGATCCCAAACGCCTTTCCCTGCGCATTGCCCTCATCGGCGCAGAACCCCATACCGAGGCCATGCGCCGCCGCATCGAAGCCTTTTTCGGGGTGCGCGCCTACAACTCCTACGGCCTTTCGGAAATGAATGGCCCGGGAGTGGCCTTCGAGTGCCCGGAGCAAAACGGCATGCACCTGTGGGAAGACGCTTACATCGCGGAGATCATCGACCCCACCACCGGAGATCCGGTACCGGAAGGCCAGATGGGCGAGCTCGTGCTCACCACCCTCACCCGCGAAGGGATGCCGCTTGTCCGCTACCGCACCCGCGACCTCACCCGTTTTCTGCCTGGCCATTGCCCCTGCGGCCGGACCCATCGCCGCATCGACCGCATCAGCGGCAGGTCCGACGACATGATCATCCTCAAAGGGGTCAACATCTATCCCATGCAAGTGGAAAGCGTGCTCATGGACATCCCTGAGGTGGGGCAAAATTATCTCATCGTCCTTGAGCGCGAAGGATTCCTCGATCAGATGCGGGTCAAGGTGGAGGTCAAGGACGAGTTCTTCGTGGAAGACATGCGGGCGCTCAAGGCCCTGCAGCAGCGCATCGCCGCCAAATTACGAGACGAGATCCTCATCACCCCACGGGTGGACCTGGTGGAGAGCAACTCTCTGCCCAAAAGCGAAGGCAAGGCGGTACGGGTGCAGGATCTCCGACCCAAGCAATAGCTTCTTCGATCCTCCACCGAATACGCGGGAGCGCTTCAATCGTGCTGCGGCGCTCCCGCTGTTTTTCCAATGTGGCATATACGCTTGTCCGTCCCCCGAAAGGCCGATTCCAGTACCGAATCAGCAACCTCGCGCTGCTCTCGGTAAATGCGCTGGCACATTTCTTTGACCGCTCCTCGGGCCACTTCCTCGGCAGGGGGCTCCGGCCACGGCACAAGCCCGAGAGAGACCGGGTCCACCAGTGGCAGGGCAAGGGAGGCGTCCAGGGAGCACAACTCCGCCCCACAGCCTAAAATGGAAGCCGTGTCCTGGGCAGCGGGGTCCAAACGCCGCGCAAACTCCAAGCTCTCCGAGGGGCGGTAGGCCGCGTTGGTATGCTCGATCCGGGCGTTGAGCTCGGTGCACAGGGAGAGCACCTGCTGGTATCCCGGGGTGTGCAGGGTGCGGCCCGGGAGGCTTGGGTCCGGGTACGGCCGACCATGATGGTATTCCTCAAGGGTATCGGCCCAGCGTTCGTACACCGCCCAGACGATTTTGCAGTAGAGCCCCTGGCGGGTGAAGCTATGGGGGCGGGGAAATTGCACCAAGCACGCCTGGACCTCGTACAGACGCGCTTCGGGCAGACGAACGCCCAAGCGCTCCAACAACGCACGGGTGTTGGCTTCCCCTCCCAGTACGCAACTTAGAGCCGCAGTCCATGTTTCGAGCTTTTGGGCAATGCGATGCACCTTCTGCGCCCAGTCCATAAGCAGTGCACGGTCCCGCTCCACCGCCTTGCGGGCCCCAAAAAAGGTATCCGCTGCCTGACGGAGGCTTTCATACCGCAGCCCCTCTGCCCACTCCTCCATGCGTCCCATAGATCCTCCATAACGTTGTGTCTGACCTTGCTTGCCTTGCTCCAGGATTCTCGGTCAACCACGGCGTGGGGTGTTTTTGCCGCCAAGCCATCCCTGATGATTGACACCCCCAAAGGCTTGTCGCTATGGGCGTTCCCCTCAACGGGGCGTAGCGCAGTTTGGTAGCGCATCGGTTTTGGGAACCGAGGGCCGCTGGTTCGAGTCCAGTCGCCCCGACCACGACAAAAACAGGCCATGGATCGACATCCTGGCCTTTTTTGCTGCAAGACCTTCCGTGCGGCTTTGACGTAGCCCATCTCGCCATACTACGCACAAAACCCTGCGGCCCCTTGCCACAACCCACGGCGCCCACTAGAGCCTTGGCATGCGTGGCCTTCTTTGCCTCTTCTTCCTCCTCTTCTTTCTCCTGCCTGCGCTGGCCTGGGCGCTTACCATCCACCTCAACGGCGCCCCTGCCGAGGTAGAGACTGCCTTCCGCCAGGAGAGTCAATTTCTCGATCCAGACCTCCCCCAGGATGTCCCTGCCCTGCAGCAGGAGCTCCGCCTCCGGCGCGACGCCTCCACTCTTCAAGAAATCCTTCAAAGCTTCGGATACTTCCAAGCAGAGGTAGCAAGCGGACTCAACGCCACCGACGTCACCTTCACGGTCACCCCCGGTCCCCGTTTCACCTTTGCCCAACCTTCCCTTGAGGCCCCGGAACTTCCTGGAGAGCTTCGCGCCCAATTGACCGAGCGCCTCGCCCCCGTATCTGCGCCCCATCCCTATTTCGCTGGCACCGTTCTCGATACCGAGGCCGCTCTGCTCGCGATCCTTCGCCAAAACGGCCACCCACGCCCCTTAGCCGAACGCCGCGTGGTCGCCCACCACGCATCACGCACCGTCACCGTGACCTGGCAGCTTGCTCCCGGCGCCCCCCGCGTCTTTGGAAACACCACCATTGACACGCCTCCAGCCCTTGACCCTGCCTACGTCGAACGCCGCCTCAGGTGGCGGCCCGGCGAACCCTATGACGTGCGTACGGTGGACGCCACCCGCATCCGGCTGCTGCGCACTGGACTCTTTTCCGCGCTCCAGGTGGAAGAAGACGATACCGCTCCAGGAGAGGCGCTGCCCATGCGCATTCGCGGCCAACTGGCCGCGCCGCGCACCGTCCGCGCCGGACTCTGGTACTTCACCGACGGCGGCCCCGGGGTGGAAGGCGGGTGGGAGCACCGCAATTTTTTGGGCGCAGGCGAGCGTTTCACCACAGACCTCACCCTGTCCCAAGACCGCTCCCAATGGGAAACCCAGCTCGTCTTTCCGGACGCAGCCGGCGTGGACCGACGTTTGGTGCTCTCCGGCAAGGCCCTGGACGAAACCACCAAAGCCTACCGCACCCGAAGCATCACCGTGGGGAGCCTGCTCAACATGGACCTGGACAACCGCCTGAACGTGGAAGGCGGGCTGCGCTATCGCTTGAGCCGCGTGGACGGCACCACCCGCGAGACGCACAATCTCCTCTCCACGCCCATGCAGGTGACCTTCTCGAGCGTCGTGGACCTCCTGGATCCCCGCCAGGGCGTGCGCCTCACCTTCCAAGTGGAGCCGTTCACCTCCCTTGAGGACGCAAGCCGCTCTTTCCTCCTGACCTCGATATCCGGACGCATGTACCTTCCCTTGGGCCCGCGCTTGACCCTGGCCCTGCGCGGTCGCAGCGCCGCCATCACCGGTGTGGGCAGAAGCCGCGTGCCCCAAGATGTCCGCCTCTACGCCGGCGGGCCGCAGTCCATTCGGGGGTTTGCCTCCCAGAGCGCCGGGCCCTTGGACGCCGACGACACCCCTGAAGGCGGGCTCGCGGCGGTAGACGGGTCTGCGGAACTGCGCTGGCGCCTCACCGACACCTGGGGGCTCGCCGCCTTTGTGGACGGCGGCGGCGCCTTTGCCCAGCACACCCCCGATCGCCTGGGCGACCTCTTTTGGGGGGCAGGGCTTGGTCTGCGCTACGCAACCCCCATCGGCCCGCTGCTTTTGGATATCGCCGTGCCGGTGGTAGGAAGACGCGACAGCGACGCCCCATTCCAAATCTATATCAACTTCGGACAGGCCTTTTGATGACCCGCCGATACCTCGCCATCACGAGCAGCATCCTTCTGGCCGTCCTTACCGTTGCGGCCTTCAGCCTGACTACGCAGCCAGGCCGCGACCTCCTTGCCCGCGGCATCTCGTGGCTAGTGAGCTCCCCCGAGCAGCGCGTGAGCCTCGTGGGGCTCGACATCGACCGCCGAGGGACCATCTTCGCTGAGCAAATCCAGGTGGAAGACGCCCGCGGAGCCTGGATCTGCGTCCAGCGTGTCAGCATCACGCCCCATTGGCGTCAGGTACTTTCCGGGGCCCTAGCACTGGAGACGATGCACGCAGCACGCGTGCAGCTGCTGCGCCTGCCACAGGCTTCTTCAAGCACGACGGCGCCGTCAGCGTTCTCAATCCCTCTCATGATGGTGGACACCGCGACCTTCGAGGAGTTGGCGCTGGAGGCGCCGGTACTGGGAAGCCCCCTTCGGGCCGCCCTCCAGGCCCGCATCCAGTGGAACGCCCCCCAATGGCAGGTGGATCTTGCGCTCGAGGATCTCGAGGGCGACGGCACCTTGAGCCTTCACGGCCAGTCAGACGGGCAGGAAGTTTCCCTTCAGGCACGCGTGCACGAAGAGCGCGGCGCACTCCACCGCCTGCTCACCAGCGCTACCGGCCCCATAACGATGCAGCTTGCCGCAAGCGGTCCCCTGCACGCCTGGCGCGGCCAGATCACGCTCCACCTCGCCGACCTCGCCGCAGCCAACGCCGACTTGGAGATGGAAGGCGACCGCCGACTGCACGTCCATGCGCAAATGCATGCCGGGGAAGCGCTGCCTGCCTGGGCCCGAGAGCCGCTGCACGCAGAAGCCACCCTCACCTGGGATGCGCACGGGATCGAGGTCCCGCACCTCGCCCTCGTGCACCCGGTGGTCACCGTCACCGCCCAAGGACGGATGGACGGCAGCCGCGGCGCGTGGAACGCCACCGTGAACGCAACGCAAGGCGAATTCACGGCCGCCTGGAGCGGCAGCCTGCACCACGACGCCCAGGGCGTCTCGTGCGCTGGGCAGGTGCACGCACAGTGGACGCAAGGACGCGATCCCGTCTTCGCCGAAGCGAGCGGCGATATCCATGTGGCCTGGGACGGGCCGTGGGAGACCCGCTGGGACGTGAGCGCCACCCTGGCATCCCCCGGGCCGTGGCGCGGGCAGTTGGAACTCGCCGGCCCGGCCCTTGCCCCCCAAGGGACGGTGCGCTTGCTCCTCGTGGAGCATCCGCCCCTTCCCCTCGTACTCTCCCGCCTCTTGGGCACGGCCCCTTCGGTGTCCGCGCAGTGGGCTGTGACCGCAGGCAGACTCCATCTGCGCGGGCTGCACCTGGAGGCGCCGCTCAGCGCCCAGGGGGACATGCAGGTAACGGCCCAGGGCATCACCACGCATGGGGATATGCGCCTTGCGCCCCGGGTGCTCGACCTGGCCCCGCACGGAGGACAGGCAAGCCTGGAAGGCACCTGGCCCCACGACATCACCGCCACCTTCCACCTGCCGCGCGTCGACCTTGCCCCGACGGATAAATCACCGGGGCTTGGCGACCTTCGCGGCCGGGTGCACTGGCAGCAGCCCCAAATCACCCTGGAGGCCACGGCTACGGCGCAAGGGATGCCGCTTAGAGCCGCCCTGCAGGGGGCGTATACATCCACGGCATTGCGTATCGATACCGGACGCCTGGAAGCCGGCCCCAACCAGTTGACCTGCTCCGGGACCTGGGATCCCCATGCCATGCGTCTTACGGGCCAAGCCCAGCTCCACGCCCCGGACCTTGGCCCCATAAGCCGTTGGCTCGGGACCAGTCTGCAGGGGAGCCTCAGCGCAGAAACCACAGTACGCACCCAAAAAGATACGCGCCGGATCACTGCGCACGGCCACGGCCAGGTGGACGGCGCAGGCTGGACAACCGGCGCCATGGAATTTTCCGGCGAGCTCCAAGACTCCCGTCTCGAGGCCCGGCTTGCCCTCAAGGGCCCGCAGATCGGAACCATATCCCTGGACACCACGCTCCTCACCCTCGTCGGCCCCATGGACGAGCTGACGGCAGAACTCCGCGCCCAGGCCAAGGCCAACACGGTGCACGCCACCGTGCGCACGCATCAGGGCTTTCCCCCCAAAAGGATCGAGGTCAGCGCGCTTTCCGGCCGGATTCTCGGGCTTGCCCTCTCCCAGACAACCGCGCTGCGCCTCACACTGGGAAAAGAGGAAATCTCCTGGACTCCCTGGCAGCTCCAACTGGGCTCCACCCGATTCACCGCCCAAGGCCGTGTGGGGCAGACGCTGGAGGCGCGCGTGGGCATCCACGGAAGCCTCGCCCCCATCCCCGGCCTTGCCGGTCTCGTGAACCAACGCCTTGCCGGAGAGGTCAACGCCACGGCCACGGTGTCCGGGCCATCCAGCGATCCCCGCGTGCATGTGCAGGCGGTGGCCGAAGCGGTGCGCTACGAACACCTCCAATGGGGCCTCCTCTTCCAGCATGGCCGCGGCCGCGTGGAAACCACCGCGGACGGCATGGTCCTGGCACTCCACGGTCAAGACGCCCACAACGGCACGGCCCTCTTCACCGGCAGGTGGGATCTCAAAGATACCGCCCGCATCCAGGGGCAGCTCGCGGCCTTTACCCTCATGGACACCGATGCCGCCCAAGTGGCGGCCTCAGGCGCCATCGAGCTTCTGTGGCAGCAGGCGGGCCGCATCACCGCCGATCTGGAGATCCCCAAGGCCCATATCCGCCTGCCGCGCAACCTGACGACCATCCCGCGGCTGGAGGTGGAAGAAGAGCCCCCGGCCGCGGGGACGCAACCCACCGCCAAGACCGCTCCGCCCCTGAGTGTGGACCTCCGGCTGCGCACCACCGCCCCAGCCACGGTCCAAGGTCATGGGCTCACCAGTTCCTGGAATGCGCAGCTGCATCTCGTCGGCAATCTCGCGCAGCCGACAATCGACGGAGAACTGCTCCTGCACCAAGGGGATTGGCAATTCCTGGGGCGCCGCTTCAACCTTACCCAAGGCCGCATCCACTTTCCCGAGCCTGGGCGGCCTTTCGTGGATCTCACGGCCCGCGCCACCGCCCCAGGCATCGAGACCACCGCCCGCCTGATGGGGCCCACGGACGCCTTACACCTGGACCTTTCTTCCACCCCGACGCTGCCCACGGAAGAGATCCTGGCGCGCACGCTTTTTGGCCGCTCCCTGCGACAGATCTCCGCCTTCCAGGCCTTGCGCCTGGCCCAAGCAGCAGCAAGCTTGGGCAATCCCCGCGGGGCGGCAGGGGCGCTCAAGGGTCTCGAGGAGCTCGAGGCCAAAATCCGCAGTACAGGGATCGATGTGGGCACCGACGCCCAGGACAATCCCACCATCGGCATCGATCGCGAGATCGGCGACTACCACATCCGGGCAGAGCGCAGCCTGGGCGGGGGCGACACGACCCGCGTCGAGGTGCAAATCACCCCCAATCTTGGGGTGCGCACGGAAATAGGCGGCGACTCGCGCCAAGGGGCGGGAGTGCAATGGAGTATGGACTACTAGCCCCGTCTGGGGCCGGGACTACTTCTTGGTGAGCTTACGCACCTCGGTTGCGACAATTTCCTCGATCACACTGGGCCCCTGGGGGAGGCGCTCCACGGCGTAAATGCCCACCGGCCGTTCCTTGCCTTTGACCGCCACCCGCTCCAGCCCTCGCACCCGCACCGGCCCCAGGACTTCAGCCAAAAGGGCATCGCGGATGCGCGCCAGGGTGTTGTCCGTGATGAGCAGGGGGACATCATAGATCCGGGTAAGGCCCTCCACCCGGGAGCCGAGATTCACCTCGTCACCGATGACGGTGTAGTCCATTTTCTTGCCTTCCGCGCCGATATTGCCCACGACCACTGCCCCGGAATTGATGCCAATGCCGCACGTGAGCACCGGCTTTCCCGCGGCCTGCCAGGCGACGGAAAGTTCGGCCAGACGGTCGAGCATGCCCAGACCGCAGGCAACGGCGCGCAGGGCGTGGTCCGGCTGGTCCACCGGCGCCCCCCAGAAGGCGAGGATGGCATCGCCGATGAACTTGTCCAACGTGCCATCATGCTGGAACACCACCTCGGTCATGGCGCCAAGGTATTCATTGAGGATGGCGACCACCTCTTCCGGAGGATGCTGCTCCGAAAAGCTCGTAAAACCTTTGACGTCGGAAAAGAGCACCGTGATCTCGCGACGGGAGCCGCCGAGGCGGGCGGCGTCCGGATTGCGCACCAACTCCTTCACCAACTTTTCCGTGACGTACGAAGCGAACATGCGCCGAATCTGCCGGGCCTGGCGTTCTTCCACCGCGTAGGCATAGGCCGTGGTCACGCCCGCAGTGGCCAGGGTCGTGGCCACAGGCAGAGCCGCAGGCAGCCACCAGCCCCAACGCACCAAGGCCACATAGCCTCCACCAACGAGGCCCACCGCCCCAAGCAAAACCACCACGGCGAACACCGAGGCCGGAAGCCACACCAGAACCAGCACGGACATCAGCCCCATCACCGCCGTGACCAGGGGCTCCACCCACGCGGGAGCATCGCGCCAGAGTCGCCCTTCGAGCAAGGCGGCAAGGACCGAGGCATGTTTTTCGATCCCCGGCATGGCCGGCGAGGTCGGGGTCACCCGCAGGTCGTACACCCCCACCGCCGTAGCCCCTACCAAGGCAATGGCCCCGGAAAGGTCCACCTTGCCGTCGAGCACGTCCACCACACTGACCTGGCGAAACGTCCCCTCCGGCCCGTAATAGGGAATGCGCATACGACCCCACGCATCCAGCGGGACAAAGCGATCCCCCAAAACCAAGCCTTGGCCGGCGACATACTGGATCCTCTCCTCGGGAAGGCCCCAATACACAGCCGCAGCCCGCACCGCCACCGACGGCTGAAAATGACCCTCATGGGCCATGACAGCCAGCTCACGGCGCAGCACGCCGTCGGCGTCAGGCAGCATATTGATATGACCAACGGCCATGGCCTGATCCACGAGCTCCGGACGCGGCGCCAAAACACCCCGGGCCTGAAGGGGAGGATACTGGCGCAGATGCTCCAGGTTGCTGACCCGAAGAGGGCTCATCTGCGCCACCAGCGAAGTGTCTTGGTCGGGATGCGCGGTCTCGAAATCGAAGGTCACCGCGAGGATGGCATTGCCGGCGCGCCCCAAGGCCGCGGCGAGTTCGTCGTCTCCTTGGGCCGCTTCGCTCCAGATGATATCGTACACCACAAGCTCGGCGCCGGCGTGGGTCAGGGCGTCCACCACCCGGGCCATGGTGGACCTGGACCACGGCCAGCGGCCCAGACGCTGGATGCTCTTTTCGTCAATGGCCACGATGACTACCGACGGTGGGGCGGGGATCGGTCCGCGCCAGCGCAAGCGATAGTCGCCCAGCCATTCGTCGAGGCTCTCCACGGACTGCGGCCGCCACACGGCAAGCAGCACCCCGAGAGCCACCACCCCCATACCGATGAGCACCCGCCGCCACCGTCCCATATGCGCCTCCCTGAAGGAGTCATGCCGCAAAAGCGCCCGGAAAAAAAGCCCCCCACCGCCTTTTGACGTACGGTGCGCGCACCGCTACAGAACCACCCGTTTGGCGTACTTGGAAGCGACGAGGGCGTCCACCGCTCCAAAAACAATGCGGGTCACGGCCACGCCGCAACCCGCGAAAAAATCTGGTGCGCAATGCAGGAATCGAACCTGCGACCTTTAGCTCCGGAGGCTAACGCTCTATCCAACTGAGCTAATTGCGCATGAGGAAAGCCTCTCTAAGAAGGAGACTCCACTCTTGTCAAGCCCATTCCTGCCCCAACGCATCCTGCTGGCGATCACCGGGGCCAGCGCCATGCCGTATGCCCAGGCACTGGCAGAAGCCCTCGGCACCCACCCCCACGTGGAGCTCCATGGCATCATCTCCCCTGGGGCGCAGGTGGTGCTCCAGCACGAAGGCCCGCCCCAGGAAGCGATCACCCGGCACTTTGCCGCCATGCACGAGCCGCACGACCTCGCCGCCCCACCGTCAAGCGGCTCCTGGGTGCATCACGGCATGATCATCTGCCCCTGCTCCATGGCCACGCTCGGCGCCATTGCCTCCGGCGCGGGCCACAACTTGGTGCACCGGGCCGCGGACGTCACCCTCAAGGAACGCCGGCTGCTCATCCTCGTCCCCCGGGAGACTCCACTGACCGAGATCCATCTGCGCAACCTCCTGCGGCTGAGTCGTATGGGAGTGGTGATCATGCCCCCATGCCCAGGATTCTACCACCATCCCCGCAGCATCGAGGATCTCACCCGCACCTTTGCGGGGCGGGTGTTGGATCAACTGGGCCTGGTCCACGACCTCGCGCCCCGCTGGGGTGAGCCCAAGCTTGCCCCGCCGAAGGCTTCCTGCTAGCCCGCCTCCCCATGGAAACAATCGCTCCACACATCCAGCACTTGGCCATCATGGCCGTGCCGTTTCTCGTGGGCATCACCTGCCATGAAGTGGCCCATGGCTGGGTCTCATACCTGTTAGGCGATCCAACACCCAAGCTTGCCGGCCGCCTGACGGCCAACCCCCTGCGCCACCTCGATCCCATGGGCACGCTCGCCCTTATGCTCACCCAGACCATCGGCTGGGCCAAGCCCGTGCCCGTGGACCCGCGCCACTACGCCTCCCCGCGCCGCGATATGGTGCTCGTGGCCCTGGCTGGTCCTGCGGCCAACCTCGTGGTGGCGTTTGCTTGTGCGCTCTTCTTTTGGGGGCTTGGGAGCCTGCCTGTCGATTGGAGCAGCCCACAGGCCGCCTTTTGGGGCCGGCCCCTTGCCAACATTGCCATGGCCGGGGTCTCCATCAACGTCGCCCTGGCGGTCTTCAACCTCCTGCCCATTCCACCGCTGGACGGCAGCAAGATCGTCGCCTGGCTGTTGCCTCCCCACCTGGCAAGCCAGTACCTCCGTTGGGAGCGCTTCGGCTTCATCGCCATCCTCATCCTCGCCATGACTGGAGCCCTCTCGTTCGTCATCCGTCCTGCCCTGCGCCTGGCGCAGGCACTCTTGTTGGCATAAGGAAAACACTCCATGAAAACCGTACTCACCGGCATCACCACCACAGGCACGCCCCATTTGGGGAACTACGTGGGCGCCATCCGCCCTGCCATCGCGGAAAGCCGCGACCCCAACACCCGCTCGTTTCTCTTCCTGGCGGACCTGCACGCCCTCATCAAATGCCATGATCCCAAGCAGATCCACCAGTCCACCCTCGAGGTTGCGGCCAGCTGGCTCGCCCTGGGCCTCGACCCGGAAGTGACCACCTTCTACCGCCAATCCGACATCCCGGAGATTCCGCAACTCACCTGGATCCTCACCTGCATGACCGCCAAAGGGCTCATGAACCGGGCCCACGCCTACAAGGCCGCAGTCCAGGCCAATGAGGAAGAGCGCAGCGCCGATCCCGACGCCGGCATCACCATGGGGCTCTACTGCTATCCCATCCTCATGGCTGCAGATATCCTGATGTTCAACGCGCATGTCGTCCCTGTGGGCAAGGATCAGGTACAACATTTGGAAATGACACGGGATATCGCCCAGCGCTTCAACCACCACTATGGTGAGCACTTCGTACTTCCGGAAGCGCGCGTGGATGAATCGGTAGCGGTGCTGGTGGGCCTCGATGGCCGCAAAATGAGCAAAAGCTACAACAATTACATTCCTCTTTTTGTCCCGCAAAAGACCCTGCGCAAGATGATCATGCGCATGGTGACCAATTCCCAGGGACCGGACGAGCCCAAAGATCCCAATTGTCCCATCTTTGAAATGTACCGGGCATTTGCCACCCCAGAACAGACCGAAGACATGCGTCGCCGGTTCCACGAAGGTATCGCCTGGGGAACCGTCAAACAGGAACTCTTTGAGCTCATTGATGCAGAACTTCGGGAGCCGCGCCAACGCTACGAGGAATTGATGCGGCATCCTGAGCACATTGAAGCAATTCTTCAAAAAGGCGCCGCCAAGGCGCGGGAAATCAGCGCCCCGTTTCTTATGCGCATCAAGCGCGCCGTAGGCATCTCTGCCTTGGGATAGCCGAAGGCGCAAACTGGCCTTTCGCGCAAAAAGCTGCTACACGCGGGCCATATCAAGGAGGGTGAGTCAATGAACCTTGCGGAAAAACTCCAACTGGACGATGGGGAAGAACGCCCCCGGCGGGTGATCCTCGCGGTGGCGCGGCCGGATGCCCCGCAGGAAGAAGACTTCGCCAGGCTCGCGCAGCACCTATCACCAAAGCGGCTTTCCGACCCCGAAGTGGACGCCATCTTGGCCGCATCTGCCCCGCAGAGGGAACGCGTGTCCCAAGAGGAAGCGCCTTCGCCCGAGGTCGGCCCAGCCCCGCAGCCCGAGACAGGATTTCCCTGGAGCAAGGCAGCGCTCTTGGCGTCCCTGACCTTCATTGTGCTCTTGGCCGCTGCCTACTTCCACCTCCATGCCGGCGTCCAACGCCTCACGGACGAGCTCCACGACCTGGCCGCCATCAAAGGACACGTAACCCGCCTGGACACCAAGATGGGCATCCTCGAAACCAAAGTGGCGGATCTGGAAACCCTGCCCACCAAGACCCGGGCGGCCTTGCTCTCTTCCATCCTTCAGGAAATGGCGCAGAAAACCCAGTACATGTCCGAGCAGATGTTCACCCCGGATCAGCAGGAAAAATTGCTGCGGGCCAAAGAGCTCGTGCAGCAGGTGCAAACGGACCTAGGTGCCGCGCACTAACCGGTTTTTTTCCCCAAATGCTCCTGACGTGCGCCTCTTTGGGGCGCACGCTGTTTTTGAGGTTCTATGCAGTCCATTCAATGGTTCCCAGGACACATGCACCGCACCCGCCGGCAGCTGGCGGAACTGCTCCCCAAGGCGGATGCCGTCATCGAAGTCCTCGATGCCCGCCTGCCTCAAGCAAGCCGCAACCCTCTGCTCCACCAGCTTCGCGGCCCCAAGCCCTGCGTGGTCGTGCTCAATAAAAGCGATTTGGCGGATCCAGAAGTGACCCAGGCATGGGTGACCCATTGGAAGGCGCACGACCTGGAGGTCCTTCCCCTCGTGGCCACAGACGCGAAAGTCAGCCGCCGGGTGCTGCAGGCGGCTCGCGCCCTTGTGCCGCCGCGCAATTTCCGCCTGCGCCCCCTCGTGCTCCTCATCGCTGGCATCCCCAATGTGGGCAAATCGACGCTTCTCAACTCCCTGGCCGGCCGCAAGGTCTCTTTGGCCGCGGACAAGGCCGCCATCACCCGCGCCCCCAAGCGTATTCACTTGGACGAGGAAACCACCCTCTACGACACCCCCGGGGTGCTTTGGCCCAAATTGGAAGACCAGCACGATGCCCTGCTTTTGGCCGCCTCGGGCGCCATCCGCGAAACCGCTCTCGACTTATGGACCGTGGCTGTCGGCGCAGCGGCGCTTCTGCACCAATACTACCCGGAACGCCTCAGGGCCCGCTACGGGATTGCCGGCGATGGACCACCGGAGGAATTTCTCTGGAACGTCGGGAAACGACGGGGCTGCCTGCGCGCCGGGGGTGTGGTGGATGCAGAAAAGGCCGCCCAAGTGCTCTTAGGCGACCTTCGCAGCGGAAAACTTGGACGAATCAGTTTGCAAAAACCGCCGGCCTAGCCTTTGCGGCGGATGAGATCGCTCAACCGATAGGAATCAAGGGTTTGCATCAAAACGTTGGACGCCTCGATCCACACAAACTGGGTGACGCATTCCCCGGCCAAGGTACACTCGCCGCACAGACGCTCGCCATCGGAGCAATTGGAGATCAGGAGCCGCTCTTCCAGGGCGCGCACCACATCCCCCACGGTGATTTCGTCGGCGGATTTGGCCAGCTTATGTCCTCCAAACGGCCCACGCTTACTTTGAATAATCCCACTCTGCCGCAGACCAGTCACGAGTTTTTCCAAATATTTCTGAGAAATATTTTGCCGCGCGGCAATGTCGGACGTGCTCACCCACCCTGCATCCTGATGTAAGGCGATGTCGAGAAGCAGCCGGGTGCCGTAGCGACTCCGAGTGGTCAAACGCATGCGTCCATCTCCATTCATGATGCCGGTGCCGACTGCGAGCGGGGCTGCCGAGGGAGAAATACCCGAAACTCCGTTCCTTCACCCAGGGTGGACTGCACTTCAATGCGGCCGCCATGCTGGTGGACAACGTCATTGGCGATATACAGCCCAAGACCGGTACCCCGGCTCCCCTTGGAAGAAAAAAACAAGGAAAACATCTTCTCTTGTGTCTGGCGGTCCATGCCTATCCCATTGTCCCGCACAACAAAGCAGACTTCGTGCGCCGTGGCCGACACGGCGAACACGACCTCATGGTGGGGTTTGGCTTCGTCCTCGATGCAGGCATCCACGGCGTTTTCGAGGATGTTGACGAGGCCAGAGGAGATGACTTCTGGATCCAAAGATACCTGTCCCAAATCCTGGGAAAAATCCCTCTGAAAGGCGACACCGTGTTTTTCCGCTTTGGGCTCCACAAAATTCGCGACACTTTCGGCAAAGGAGCGAACATCGATGTTTTGGATGTTCAGTTCCCGCTCTTTGGAATAATAGAGCATTTCCAAGACGGAATTGCGAATGCGCGCCACCATGAGTTTGACGAGCTCCACGCCGCTGCGGATGCGGTCCATATCCCCGGTCTCGATCCCTTTTTCCAAGCGGTACATCCCGCCATCAAGGGCCGTGAGCATGCCGCGCACGCCATGGGAAATAGAGCCGATGAAAAGGCCCAAAGAGGTCAGCCGGCTTTGCAGCTCCCGAATCTGGGAAATGTCCGTGGAAAGCTCCATGACTTCCACGATATTCCCATTTTCATCGCGAATGGGCGCGGTCATGGTGAGCACGATGCGCTGCTGGCCGCTGCGGGTCGTCACCACCTCCTCCGTTTGGTGCATCATCCCATCGGCAAAGGTTGCTTCCACTGGACAATTGGGGCAGGGATGCGTGCGGTGTTTGTAAATTTCGTAGCAATGCTCGCCCAAGCAATCGCCAAAGTCCTCTTTGAAATGCCGGTTGGCACGAACAATGCGCCAATCTTTGTTCTGCACCGAAATATAGCACGGTACTTCATCAAAAAGTTGGCGGCACATCTGCTGACTCATGCGCAAGATCTTATTCTTCTCCCGCACGATGTCGCATTGTTCCTGCAGATCTAAGATATCCAGAGCCCGCTTCACCGCAATGGACAGGGCCCGCTCGCCCACTGGCTTGAATAAGATATCGGAAGCGCCGGCCTCCAAAAGATCCAGCCCACGATCGCTTTCTCCGGACTCCAGCAGGGCAATGACCCGTATGCGAGGAAATTGCTGCACAATATCGCGCACCAAGGCCTCGCCATCGTTCTGGCAATGGCCGAGGATCAACAACCGAGGCCGTACCTCATGCAAGGTACGGGCGACTTCCGCACACCGGCACAAGACCGGCCGGAAGCCATGCTCCGCCAACACCCGAGCGAGCACCTGCCCATGCTCCACGTCTGCGGTGGCCACGACAATGGGTTCAGTCGCAACAATCATAACCACGCCCCAAAAAGGAAGCCCCCGCCCCAAACGGCGGGGGCCTGGAAGTCCATCACTCGCCCAATGTTTCCTTGACCACCTTGAGGAGTTCCTCACGGTCAAAGGGCTTGGTAAACGAGGCAACTGCCTTGGGGATGGCATACTTGTTGCCGGCAAGCCCACTGATCACAATGACCGGGATACCACCGAACTCTTCGTCCTGGCTCAGCTGCCGATAAAACCGTGGCCCCCACTCCTTGGGCATTTCCAGGTCCAAGGTAATGAGATCCGGACGCTCCGAGCGCACCACATCCATGGCGTCGGCCCCGTCCGTGGCCTTGCAGGTGGCGTAGCCATTGTCCTGGAAGATGTCTTCCAGATAGGTGACGATGTTAGGATCGTCGTCGATGATCAAGATCTTCTTGGCCATGGTGTTCCCCCTTTATTCGTTGTCCACCACTTTGTCCGGACGGTTGACCGAAACCACCGGACACGATGCCCGCAACAGCACCTGCTCAAGGGTGCGGCCCAACGAAGCGTCGGACGTCTCCCGAGAATGGTGCGCCATGACGATGAGATCCGCCTGGCGCTCTCGCGCATACTTCACGATTTCCACATAGGGAATACCTTCCCACACATCCGCGTTGATATGGGGATATCCCTTGGCTTGGAGCAAGTATTTCCGACGGATGCGATCCCGGGCCTCCAGCATACGGTCATCGATCTCCTGCTGCGACATAAGCCCATGCTGGGATTCGATATCGACGGCATGAAACACGTGCAGCTTAGCGCCCAGTTCCCGAGCTGTCTTCAGCGCAAACTGGAAGGCGTACTCCGAAGCGCGCGAGAAATCCGCCCCAAAGACGATATTGGTGAACCCGCCCCAGAACGACGCGGCGGGGCGGTTCACCACCAAGACCGGCGCCTTGGAGGCCTTGGCCACCCGCTGCAGGGTGGAGCCGGCGAAGTGCTTGGGATAGGCGTCAGAATCCCCCTCGCACCCGGTGGTACTCGCACCCATGACAATGATATCCACGTCTTCCTGGCGAGCCTTGCGCAGGATCTCCCGGTGCGGGATCCCCACCACGGCCTCGATGGAACACCGGGCCCCGGAGCGCAGCTGCCGGTCATAGGTATTCTTGAGCTCATCCTGAACCCAAGCGATATAATCGGCGTCCAGCTCTACTTTTTCCCCGGTACGCACGTCCACAACGATGTGGCTGAACCCGCGGCTGGGGACGCCCAGTACGTGGAACACGAAAAGCTCTGCGTCGTAGCGCACCGCCATATCGAAGGCGACCCGAGCCGCAGCGTCACAGCAGGGAGATCCAGATGTGGCGAACAAAATCTTCTTGAACATCGGTCAACTCCGTTGGGTTGCGGCGCGCCGTACCGCGCGCCGTGGCTCTTACTCCTCGGGCCGCAAGTGCGGGGGCACTTCCACCATCTTGATGAGCAAGGGCTTGAGGAAGGACCACTTGATGCCAATCTGGTACTCTTCCTCCAGATCCCGGATGGCGTCCCAACAGTTGTGGCATGGGGCCACAACAAGTTTTGCGCCTGTAGCCAAGATCTGTTCCCGCTTCATCTTGAGGGCGATATTGCGTTGCTTGCGGTACCGACCGATACCATTGAAGCCACCACCGCCGCCACAGCAATAGTTGTGCTCCTTACACGGAGCCATCTCACGGAAGTCTTCGGCGATGTGCTTCATAATGATGCGCGTACACTCACGAAGCCCCGCATTACGCACATAGTTGCACGAATCCTGGACCGTGACCGGCTCTTTGATCTTCTTCGTAGGATCGATCTTGAGCTTTCCGGTTTCCAAGGCCTCGGCCACCCACTCTACGTAATGAATACATTCCACCGGTGGCTTGCCATCCGGACGGCCTGCCCAATACGGGCCTTCAATAACCGTGGCGCGATAGGCATGCCCACATTCAGTGGCCACCATGCGTTTGGGACGCAGCCGCTCCATGGCGCTGTAGATGGTCTCCACCTGCATCTTGCAGGCTTCCCAGTCCCCCGCAAACATGGCCAGGCTGGTCATCTCCCAGCCCACGCTGGGCATGGTCCAGTTCTCACCAGCGATATGGAAGAGAATGGCAGCCTCCACGATGTCTTCCGGATAGTGCTTGGCCTCGCGGGCATTGATCATATAGACGATGTCCGCGTCTTCTTTATCGATGGGGATCTCCAGGCACGGCCATTCCTCCTGGGCCTCTTCCACCATCCACTGGCACGTATCCACAAAGTCTTCCACGGTCACGTCCATCTGGGCGCGGAAGAGGCGATGCATGCCCGAGCCGATCTTGAGCTCCCAGGGCACAAAACCCTGAGAGTGCAAAAGCCCACGCAAGTAGCTGAACATGACGCCCATATCGATGCCGTAAGGGCAGTAGGTGCCACAACGGTTGCAGCAGGTACACTTGGACCACGCCGTGTCCATGCACATGCGCATAAACTCGTTGGACACCTTGCCCTTGCGCCGGACGATTTCTCCCAGGGTGGACTGGATCTTATACGACGGAACCTGGGTGGGATCCTTTTCATTGACCGTATACAAAAAGCAACTGTCCGCGCACAAACCACAATGGGCGCAAATTTCTAGCCAAGTCTTGAGGCGGGACTTCATGGTCTTTTGGATCGTGGCCCACAAGGCATCGGAGTCCACATCCAACTGCTCCATTTCCGCATAGTATTGCCGCCCGTTGGAATCCGCCAGCAAGGCATCGAGCTCTTCGCGGGTGGATACGGGCTTCTTATTACAAAGTTTTCCTTCGGGCATGGTCCATTCCTCGCTTACCAGTCAAAATTGGTCTTCATTCCACCGCGTTTGATCCCAAAATCCATCCCCAGCTGGATGCGCGTGCAGAAGAACAAGGCAATATGCGCCAGCTTGGTAAAAGGTGCCGCAAGCAACACCACATGACCGCAAAGGACGTGCAGGGTAAGCCACGTCATGTAGCTCTCCGTGTGCCGGGCGGCCATGATGCCCGAAGCCAGCAGGGTCAGCGTGAGCACGAGCAAGGCCACGTCTTTGAAATCCGTGAGAATACGCACCTCAGGCAAGGCAAAACGGCGAATACCAATCCCCACGCCGGCCAAAAAGGCGGCGATGGCAAGAAAGTCGGCCAGCCCCTGCGGCAGGGTGGGCCAGGACAGACCGATGCCGTTTCGGATCATCACCACGTGCCCCTCCAAGAAGAGCGGCACCACCACCAAGCCGATATGGAACACAAAGAACGCAAGGGTGAATACGGGTTTTTCCCGCCAGCTATGGGTGCCAAAGGGGATGAGCCATTTATACACCGAGCGCCACGCCCCTTTGAGTCCGTAGGGCAGCTGCGTGGTATAGGCCACCCGGTCCAGACGCCAGTCCAGACCACGGAAATACAGGACCACCCGCACCCCCAGTCCGATAAAAAACACCGCGAAGGAAAACCACAACAGTGGTCCGGTCAACAACGCATACATACGGATCCTCCTTGGACCGACGCCAGCTATTCTTCTTCCTTGTCCGCGAAGCGGTCATCCTCGCGGCTGGTCAGAAAATTCCAGAACACGATGAACCCGACCAAGGCAAGTCCCATGCCCACATAGGCCATCCCTTTGGTCCAGAACATGAAGTCGTGATAAGTCATGAACTCCATCGCGAACCTCCTAGTGGGCATCCCGGAACTGGGGATGCTGATGCAAGATGGGAAGCTTGTTGAGGCAGATACGCAGCACCGTGATCTCCAGGGTCACAATGAACACGGTAATAAGGAACTCTTCAAGAGAAGGAAAATACCGCGCCTCTGCAGGCAGTCGCCAATTGAAGGCAATGATGGAGACATTGAGGCGGTTCAAAATAATGCCAGCAACGGTCATGATGGAGGCATAGAACGCGACGCGTTCATTCTTCTCCCGGGCCGCCACAGCGTAGAGGATGCAGGGAAGCAGGACAAACCCCAAAACTTCCACCAGGAACCACAGCCCCCATCCTGTGCCGAGATGGCTCCAATTATTGTCCATGGCCACGCCAATCCACTTCATGCAGAAGTAGGCGAAGAGTACCACAGATGCCGCCTTGGAGAAGCCCAAAACCACCGGAGAAAATCCATGGTGATGCTCTTCGTCCATCTTGTGGTTGAGATATTTGTGGGAAAGCGTTCCTTCCAAAATCACCATAGAAAGTCCGGCCGGGATACTGGAAAGGAAGAAGAACAGCGGCAGATAGATGGAATACCACAGTGGGTGCAGCTTGGACGGGGCAATGAGATACAAGCCGCCCAAGGAAGACTGGTGCAACGTGGAGAGAATGACACCGAAGATGGTGAGCGCCAAGGTCAGCTTGTGCACCAGATGGCGGATCTTGGCCCAGCCCAGCACTTCCCACAGGAAGGGAGAGAATTCGATGGCCAGTACCGTCAAATACAAGGCCACACACAAGCCCACTTCAAAGAGAAAGGAGGTGGGCCCAGGATAAATGGTCAAAGGATAGGGGAGCCGGTAGTAGCGGCCCAGATCGTAGAGCAAGGCGAAAACCACAAAGGCATAGCCCAAGAACGCGGTGGTGATGGCTGGCCGCACGGCGGAATGATATTTCTTCATGCCAAAGAGATACACCGCTGCCGTGGTGGTATAGCCGCCAGCGGCCAAGGCCACGCCGCACAAGAGGTCAAAGCCGATCCAAATCCCCCACGGGTTGTCATCCGACAGGTTGGACACCGCGCCAATGCCCATGGAGAACCGTTTCACCGTGAGCACAAGGCCAATGACCAGAATGATCGCCGTAATGATATTGGCCGGGGTCCAAAATTTTTTGCTTGGTGTTGCAACATGCGCCATATGGCCCTCCTTACTCCTCACCTTCAGAAGCAGCTTCCGCCTTCTTTCGGGCTTCTTCCGCCTCTTTGAGTGCTTTCTTTACTTCACGGTCAATGGCCGCCTGTTTTTCCCGCTCGGCCTTCTCCAGGGCGGCGGCCAATTTCTTGGCCGCCTCGGCCTCAGCCTCGGCCACGGCCTTCTGCACGGCATGGGCCCGCTCCTCGGCCGCAATCTTTTCCTTGCGTTTGGTGATGGCGTAGGCGCCGGTGAGGAACATGGGCCACAAGCCCACCACCGCCGGTACCACCGACAAAGCACCGGTGGTCAGCTGCGGCGCAGGGGTGATGCCCAGGTCCTCACGCATGCCAAGGATCTCGAAAGGCACCCCGGAGATGTACAGCCAATTGGTGCCGCCCATCTCCTGCTCACCATAGATATGATTCACATAGAGTTCGGGATGTTTGCGGATGCGTTCCCGGGCGATCTGCAAGAGTTCATCGCGGTGACCAAACACCAACGCGCCCTTGGGGCAGGCTTCCACACACCCCGGAAGCTTCCCTTCCAAAATCCGCGGCTGACACATGGTGCATTTGCGCACCCGCGGGGTTATGGGGTCATGGTACTCGTACGTGGGAATTTCAAAAGGACAGGCGATCATGCAATAGCGGCAGCCCACGCAGCGCGAAGCATCGTAGCTTACCGCCCCTGTAGGCTCCTTCTTGAATGCTCCGACAAAGCATGCAGATGCACACGCCGGTTCTTGACAATGGTTGCACTGGATCTTTCGAAACACAGGCTTTCCGTTGTATTCATATTTATTGACAACGGTGAAGGTATCATGATGCGTGCGCCGACGCTTCTCCAGAACCGACAAGTCATCAAAAGGCAACTCCGGTTTCGGAAGCTCATTGACGGCGTTGCACGCAGCCTCGCACTTGCGGCATCCGATACATTTGGTGCTGTCGAAAAGAACGCCATAACTATCGGGATACCCCGTAAAATGATGGTTTCCAGCGGCTCCAGCAGTTCCCGTGGCCAAAGAGGCCCCGGCGCCCGCCAGAATACCGATGAATGTTCTCCGTTTCATGGTGATACAGCTCCTATCGCCCTTAGGGGTTACTCTTTCTTGGCATGACATTCCACGCAGGCCGTATCCGCTGGCTTCTGGATGCCCATGTGCTTGTGGCATCCCATGCACTGCTGATGGTAGGCGGTCTTGAGCGAAGGCTTACGACCATCGACCTCCTGGAACTCCTTGCTATGGCAGGTGGCACACGCCGGAGGGTTGGCCGAAGCCGGAGCGTTATGGTGGCAACCCGCACACATGGCATTGGGCGAGCTGTGGAAGTAGGCAGCGAGTGTGCTGTTTTCCATGCCTGCAGCAATCTTCTTCACCACCTTGCGGTGGGGGAACTTGCTCGGCTGGTACTCTTTGGACAGGACGCCGATCTCCACCACCTCAGGAATCTCATCCAGACGCAGCGCGGCATCTTTCTTGGGTTTCCCTTCCAGAATGGTCTGCGCCAGAGAATTGCGAAGCGCCTTGTTCTGCTCCACGCCCTCAGGCAGCGGCATCTGCACATGACACTTGGCACACGCCCCTTCCTGGCTCTTGGTGGTACGGCCCAAAAATTCATGACATCCCGCACATTGTGGATCGGCCTTTTTGGCATTGTGACAGCCGATGCAACTCTCCATGGCCATGGGCCGATGCATGGCTTGCTCGATCGTAATGAAGGCGCCCTCTTCCTTCCCGCCAGGCGTATGGCATTGCGAGCAGGCAGGTACCCCCTTGGAGCGGGCATCGTGATGGCAGGCCGAGCAACGGTTCACTTTGGCTTCATGGGCCTTGTGGTCAAACGGCACCACCGACCGAGGGGCATCCTTGGCCGCCGACTTGGGAGCCGGGGGCACCAGCAGCATGGCATCCGTCTGCCCGGCTTCCAGACGCGGCACGTCTGCAATCACTTTGTACGTGGAACGCTTGGCGGCATCATGACAGCCGGCGCACTCCACCGGACCGGTGGGCTGCTTGGTCGAGGCAATCTCCAGGTGGCACGAAACACACTTGGTGTGCGCTTCTTCTTTGTTCTTGGCAAAAATGAGATTGCGCTTTTCCGGCGTGTCCTGGGTGTGGCACTTGGAGCAGTTTTCCTTCTGGCCGGGAGCCGGCTGCACCATCTTGGAGGAAGCATGGCGGTAGTGCAGCGACTTGTCGAAAGGGATCACCTCTCGCACCGAATCCCGCGGACCGGCATGACACGAACGACACTCCCCGCTTTGAGGACCGCTCTTCTTGTCCGCCTGGGCAGTCCGCTGATGACACCCAATGCAGTTATCATGATAGATCGCTTTGATGCGGCCCGGGTCCTCGCTTGCCTGCCGCTTGAACAACGGAGTGACCTTGTTGCCCTCTGCCACGGTGTGACAAGAATCGCACTTGTTCTCCACCGCCTTGGTGTGTTTGTCGTGGTCGAAACGGACCACTGGGTACGAAAGCTTGCCGGACGCGGCCAGGGTATCAATGAGAATAAGCCCTGCCCCTCCCGGCTCGGGTTTGCCCTCCTGCTTGCCCCCCAGGGCGTTCAGTCCAAATCCTGCAACCCCCAGACTCAGGCACAGGATGCCGACCCATCGCATTGGTCTTCCCTTCTCCATGTGCACAATCCTTTGTTGAAAATCCTCCCCGGAACATTCCGGCAACCTTGGCCCTGACTCCCCAAGGCCCGCCTCGTGCCTCAAAAAACAAAAACATACCCAACAGATACGTATTTAGATCCTGCAGGTATGATTTTTTCCGACCCCGGAGGTATAGAATCCACCCGAAACCGTCAAGGGCAAATCCATTCCTTCACAAGCAAAACGACCCCAGAGAAACAACCATCGAATTTTCTTAAAAAATATTTTTACATCCCGCCTCACTCTCAATACCTGCCCCCACTTTCCCGCCACCGACGCACTCTGCATGACACAAAAAGCACAAAAAAACCGACACAAACAATCTGAATAAAACTCTTTAAAAGACGACTAGAACACTACTCTTTTTTATCGAGTAAAGCAGTCTGATTCTGAAAAGATATTTACATGGTCAAAATTGTACGCTATCCGCACTTCAAAACATTCCGATTTTCCGACTTAAACGTGATGAAAATCGGAACACGGCTTCACACAACGATGTGTTTTTTAACACAAGGAGAGGGGTATGGCACCAAAAACACAGTGGGATTGGAGTGTTGGTTCGAAAACCGTTGTGGATCTCGGCACGAACAATGACGAGATCGCATGGCGTGAAGAGAGCCACGCAAGCCCAGATGGAGAACAGGTGGCCGCCGTGGTGCGAACAGCGGACGAGACGTACACGGTGCAAGTGAATGATGCGCTCTGGGAAAACCAGTTCGACCGCGTATGGTACCTCCGCTATAGTCCGGACGGGCGGCTTACCGCCCTGGTCAACGACGGTGATTGGAAACTTGCCGTAGATGGAGAGGCGTGGGAAGAAGGCTATGGCTTTGTGTGGAACACCCTCTTTTCGGAAGATGGATCCGTCATCGCATGCTGTGTCAGTGACTCCATGCAGTATGGAATGATCAAAGACGGAGAGATCTGGCCCAACCTCTTTGCCAATGCCAATAACTTCGTGCTCAGCGCGGACGGAGCGCACACGGCGGCTGCAGTCCAGACCGAACCCCTCGGACAGGCGGAGATCTTCAAATTCAAGCAAGGGGTCTTTTCCGTCGCCGTGGATGGAGAAGCCTGGGAGCGCAATTTCGTTAACGTCTGGACGCCGGTTATCAGCCCCAGTGGCACCCACGTCGCCGCCCAAGTACGACTCAATCTTTTCGACTACACCATTGCCTGCAACGGCTCCACATGGAACGAAACCTTTTCCCAAGTGTGGGAACCCTGCTTTCACCCGAAGACCAACGCCATCGCTGCGCCGGTGCGCTTGGGAGGAAAATGGGGCATGGCCGTGGATGGCCAGGTGATCTGGAAGCCACAATTCTTCCAGGTTTGGCACCAACGCTACACCCCCAAAGGAGATCATCTGATCGCCTTGGTATGTCCCGAATACGGCCGCTGGACCGTGGCTATGGACGGACAGGCATGGCGCACCACTTTTGGAGACATGGTTTTCGATCTCACCGTAAGCCACGATGGACGCAGAATCGCCGCGCTGGGCAAAGAAAACGAACGCTGGACCGTCATGGTCGATGACCAAGCGTGGCCAGAAATGTACGACATGTGCTGGAAGCCGGTATTTTCTCCCGAAGGCGCGCACGTTGCGGCAAAAGTAGAACGTTCCAAAAAATACACCATCGTCGTGGATGGAAAGCCATACTCCAAAGAATTTTCGGAGTGTTGGGACCCAATATTCAGTGACGATGGAAGTCTTGTTCTGATTCGTGGAATCATCAATAATACATACGTCCGTATCGTGGAACGCGTTTCCACAATATGCGGCTAGGAGGGAGTATGGAACGAATCTACGTCTTCGTCTCTGGACCACTTGCCTGGATCGCCTGGACGGTGTTCGTTGTTGGATCCATCTACCGCATCTGGCATCTCATCAAACTCGCTAAAGAAAAAGAACAGGTCCTCTTTTCGTATATTTCACTGAAATATGCGATTCGCTCCATCATCAACTGGAGCATTCCATGGAACACCACGAACATGCGTTTGCATCCCATCTTCGTCGGGGTGGCCTTTCTGTTCCACATCGGCTTTTTCCTCATCCTTGCCTTCCTTTCCGCCCATGTGATCCTGCTGGAAGAAGGAGTTGGCATCGGCTGGGCCACTCTCCCCGGCCTCGTTGCCGACGTGCTCGCCTTCGCGGTCCTCGGCGCCTGCATATTTTTTGGAGTGCGCCGGGTAGTGCGCCCAGAAGTGGCCTTTGTCACCGACTGGACCGACTTTGCCCTGTTGGGGCTTGTGGCCGCCCCGTTCCTCACCGGCATCCTCGCCTACCATCAATGGGGGGACCCCCTGCTCGTGACACTCCTGCACATCCTCTCCGCAGAACTCCTCATCGCGAGCATCCCCTTCACCCGCCTGTCCCATATGCTCTTTGCACCTTTTACGCGGGGATACATTGGATCGGAATTCGGCATGGTGCGCCACGTCAAAGATTGGTAACCAATAAGGAGATTCTCCATGTCTGAACGCGTATGGATCAAAGACGAAGGCATCGAACGCGGTGCAGAGGCCCTTACTCCAGAGCGTATCGAGCGCACCATCAACGCCGTACTTGGCAATGAAACCGGTGCCCGCCTCATGGCCTATGTAGAAACCTGCGCCCATTGCGGATTGTGCTCGGAGGCTTGCCATTTCTACCTCTCCCGTGACAGGGACCCGAGCTATTCCCCCGTTGGCAAGGTCAAACAAACCATCTGGCCGATGCTCAAAAACAAAGGCAAAGTTTCTGTGGAATTCATGAAACAAGCGACACAGATCGCGCAAACAGAATGCAATTTATGCAGAAGATGCGTCCAATATTGTCCATTTGGAATTGATATAGCCTATATGATGACACTGGTTCGACGCATTGTCCACAAATTGGAGCTCACTCCGCTCTATATTCAAGACACCGCACACTCCCACTCCGCCACGCTCAACCAGATGTGGGTCAAAGACGACGAATGGATCGACGCCCTGCACTGGCAAGAAGACGAGCTTCGGGACGAGTTCCCCACCGCCCGCATCCCCTTGGAAAAAGAAGGCGCGGAGATCATGTATTCAGTCATCGGGCCGGAACCCAAATTCCGTACCCAGCTCATCTACCAGGCTGCAGCCATTATGAATGTTGCCGGCCTCGACTGGACGATGCCTACCACCCCAGGCTGGGACAACTCGGATATGGCCATGTTTACGGGAGACAGCGAGATCATGGCCCGACTCAAACGCGCCCATTTCGAAACCGCTGCCCGGCTGCGGGTGAAAAAAATCGTCATGGGCGAATGCGGCCACGCCTTCCGCTCGGTGTACGATACGGGCAACCGCGTGCTCGGCTGGCGCATGCCGCCGATCCCGGTCATCCATGCCCTAGAATTCTATTGGGATCTCCTCAATGCAGGCCGTATCAAGGTTGCCAAGCAAATTGAAGAGCCGGTGACCTTCCACGACCCGTGCAACGTGGTACGCGGTCGCGGTCTGCACGAAAAGGCGCGGGAAGTCGTGCGCGCCTTCTGCAAGAACTTCGTGGAGATGCACCCCAACCGGGAGCATAACCTGTGCTGTGCCGCGGGCGGTGGAGTCATCAATTGCGGTCCGCCGTTCAAAAATGCCCGGGTGGAGAGCAACCGGGCCAAGGCGGAACAGCTCAAGGCAACCGGTGTCAAACTCTGCATCGCGCCCTGCCACAATTGCCACGGCGGATTGGATGACATCATCCACAAATACGAACTGGACATGGAGCTCAAATTCTTGGGCGAAATCATCTACGAATGCATGGAAAAACCGGAGGCCCAATAATATGACCCGACGTCACCACGCTCTCTGGCTTGGGGCCCTGCTTGGGGCAATGGTTTTGGCTTTGTGCGCCATGCCGGCATGGAGCACGGACACCGTATTGAAGACCAACGCGTTTGGCACCTTGAGCCGCCCCGTGGCGGTCTTTGACCATGACACCCACAATGAAAAATCCGGGCTGGATGACTGCGCCATCTGCCACCATGTCTATCAAAACGGCAAGCTCGTGGCCGGAGAAAGCTCGGAAGATCGTGCGTGTAGCGACTGCCACAGCCTGAAAGGACAAGGCCGGCAACCTGGATTGCGGGCAGCCTACCACGGTGCCTGCGTGGGATGCCACAAGAGCAAAGGCAAGGGACCGGTGGCCTGCGGCCAGTGCCATCAGCGGTAGACCGAAGAAATTCCCACAACTTGCCGGAGCGAGCATCCCAGGGTACTTCAAGGCCCTCACGGCAAACGCCGCGGGGGCCTTTTATATGCCGACAACACTCCCCACATTCGCTCTGCTTTGGGACGAATCCCATCTCTGGGGGCTCCTTGCCTGGCGCGGGCTCTGCGCCCTGGGAGCCCGTCCGCACCTGCTGCGTGCTGCGGACGTGGCTGCCGGGGCCCTCGATCGTCTGCGGCCATCCGTGCTCGTGGTCCCCGGCGGGTGGGCAGGACGCAAGGCCCAAGCCCTTGGAGATGCCGGACGAGAGGCTCTTCGGCGCTATGTGGAAACAGGCGGCACGTATCTTGGCTTCTGCGGTGGAGCTGGGCTTGCCCTGCATCGTACAGACGCCACTGCCTTGCTTGGGCTCTGTGAGCTGCGCCGTAAGTCTGCTTCCAAGCGTCTGCCCAATTGCAGCGGCCATGTGTATTGCCGGCTCCACGTCCCCCAGCACCCTGCCAGCGCGGCCTTGCTCCCGGTGTGGTGGCCCTCCCAGTTCGACCTCACCGACGCTGCCATCCACGTCCTCGCCACCTACCAACGGCCAGGACCTGATTTTTGGGTGGCGGACTTACCGCTCGCCGACATCGCCAGCGACGAGCTGGCCGCCTGGGAAGCCATCTACGGCATTAACCTTCACCCGCGCTGGCTTGAGGGCGACCCGTGCATCCTTCGCGCTCCCTTCGGCGCAGGCAGCGCCATCTTGAGCTACGCCCACCTGGAGAC
This sequence comes from Thermodesulfomicrobium sp. WS, assembly GCF_027925145.1. Lineage (GTDB taxonomy): Bacteria > Desulfobacterota > Desulfovibrionia > Desulfovibrionales > Desulfomicrobiaceae > Thermodesulfomicrobium. The sequence goes on along the minus strand of NZ_AP027130.1, from coordinate 1,361,356 downwards.
CCCGGCATCTCCCCAGGCCAACGCCCTGTTGGCCACACTCCTCGGTCTGCCTGCCGCCCCTATTCCCATGTGGGATATCCGCCACATCTCTCCGGCTTGGGAAGACACGGCACTCAGCGCCATGCACGCCGCCTTGCTCCATCTCATCGCCCTCGGGGAGCGCCATTTTCTCCTGAACTGGCGCACCCCATGGCTTCTCGGCTGGCGGCGGGGAGTGCCTGCATCGCACCTCACCACGCTACTCGCCATGCTCAGCACCGCCCTCAGCCTATCCGTCTCTCCCTCCACCCGCCGCTGGTGGCAAACGCAAAGCCCCCGATGCCTGGAGCTCTGCCAAAAACTCTGCGAGGAGACCGCCCGCTACCTCGTGCAGGAACGCCGAAGCATGACCCAAAACCCCAGCTCACCCGAGTACGGCGGAGGCGCCCTCACCAGCATGCGCCAGCGTCTCTTTGGGCCTTTTCCAGGATACGGGGGGATATACGGACAGATTCTTCAAATCCTTGACGAATTACTCGCCAAGATCCTGCTGGAAACCACTGACCTTAAAGTATAACTGGAAATTTTGAGAAAAACCCGGCCGCAAACGGCACGAGAACAATCACGAACGCAAGACGTCGGCAAAACGCTCAAAGAGCTCCGCAATGGGAGGTGTTTGGGGAAGCAGGGTCCAAATGCGCTGCAAGTACCGACGCCGAGCGAAAATGCGCCGACTCTCCTGGAAAGAGAGACACGCAGACCATGCCGCCAGAAAGAGCTTGAAATCGTCCACAAAGACCAATTGTCCATAGTCCGGGGCTTCACCACGGCAAAGTGTCTGCAGAACACCAGGGCTAACGCCAGGCTCTGTCCGCAGGCCCAGGGTCACGGTGGAATCCACTTCTCCTTTTTCCAAGGCACTCAAAACAACTCGTACAATATCCAGCTTGTCGGCATCCCGCACCGCATGGAGGAGCAAATCCCAAGGCGGATCGAGAACCGGAAGCACCCGCCGATTGTGTAAGGAAACGATGCAGCGGATAGCGTCTTGTTCCGATGCGCTGAAGGCATCGAGCAGGGAAGATGCGGCAAGCAATGCAGCGCCTGCAGCGCCGTGGTCGATGGATACTGCATCCCGGAAGGTGCGATACTGCTCAAACTGAGAAAACCGCCCCACATCATGGAGGAGTGCCGCGACTATCCCGATTTCGTACGGCTCCACCTTATGGATCTCGAGGAGACGCGAGGCCAAGGCCATGACCCGCAGGCTGTGGTCGCGCTTGAGGTCCACCAGATGCCGGGCATCCCTCACCCGCAGAGCGCTTGCCTCGGCCTCGGCCACAAAGGCGCGAAGAACGGATTTGAGGCGTGGGGCACGCACGGAAATGGTAGACATAGTGTCCTTTACCTCGATGAGTGCGGCCAAGGAGTGCACGTTCGGCAGGGGGAATAGCCTGCGGCAAAAGCGCTGCGCAACGAGGCGAAATACTGCCGGTTGCGCGCGCTGATGCGCGAAGCGTAAGGACACGAGAGGCGGTGAAAGCGCCGCGAACTTCGCGTCCCCACGTAACGCTCGCTGGCTGCGGGAAGGCGTAAAATCCGCGGCCAAAATCCAAGCTCCCGATCCATGGCCAGACGCTGTGCCGAAAGGAGCCGATCGAACAACGCCTCGTCGTCTTTATGCGGGAAGACAAAGACAGCGCCCAGGGCAACCATACGCTCGTTGAGCATCGCTCCGTCGCGACCAAAAACTACTGCGAGCATTCGGCCATAGCGATCCCGCCCCAAGACCTGAAGCCGCACCATTTGTCCATCCACCAACCGCTGCAGCTCTGCTCGGGATTGGGCGGCATAATACTGCGCAGGCTGGCCGTCGTGACCAAGTTCCGGGGCGTCAATGCCCGCAAGACGCACCGTCTGCCCGCTGGCCAATACCAGGGTATCGCCGTCCACCGCCGCACGCACCTGCACCCAGTCGGCCGCCCATGCCCTGGTGGCAAGCAAGCATAAGAATGCGCCCAACCACAACAGGGCCGAAAAGCGCCACGCCTTAGGATTCATAAAAGGTCCGCAAGAGCTGGCTGCGCACCGGATGCCGGAGTTTACGCAAGGCCTTGGCCTCGATCTGGCGGATACGCTCACGCGTCACATTGAAGAGCTTGCCCACCTCTTCCAAGGTGTGATCGCTCTTTTCCCCAATGCCAAAGCGTTTGCGCAGCACCTGTTCTTCGCGGGGCGTCAGGTCCGAAAGCACCAAATTGATCTGCTCTGCCAATTTGGTGTTCACCACCTCGTCCGCTGGGGCCAAGGCCTTTTTGTCCTCGATGAAATCCCCCAAGGAAGAGTCTTCCTCATCACCGATGGGAGTTTCCAAAGAAATAGGCTCCTTGGCAATCTTCAGGACCTTTTTCACCTTTTCCACCGGATAGTCCATGCGCTCAGCGATCTCTTCGGGAGAAGGATCCCGTCCCAACTCCTGTACCAAATAGCGGGAGGTACGCACCAGTTTGTTGATGGTTTCAATCATGTGCACTGGGATCCGAATGGTACGAGCCTGATCGGCAATGGCGCGGGTAATGGCCTGCCGGATCCACCAGGTGGCATAAGTGGAAAACTTGTATCCCCGCTGATATTCAAACTTATCCACGGCCTTCATCAGACCGATATTGCCTTCCTGAATGAGGTCAAGAAATTGCAAACCACGATTGGTATATTTTTTGGCAATGGAAACTACAAGACGGAGGTTTGCACGAATGAGCTCCTGCTTGGCATCCAAAGCATCCGCATTGCCTTTACGAATACGCCAGAGGATCTCCTCGAGACTATCGACGTCGTGCATGGCGTTTTCCCGAAGTTTCTGCAAAATCTCGATCTTGCCGTTGACCATTTCTTTGAAGGAAAAGAGTTCTTCAACGGTCATATTGAGCTCTTGCGCCGCCACCACGGGGTTGATGGTGCGCTCTTCCAGCTGACGGAATATCGAGAATATTTCCTCTTGGGATTTGCCCAGCGAAAGAATGTATGCGGAAATATCCCGCTTGCAGTTATTCATCTGACGGACATAATCATTGACCGTCTCAATAATACGATCCACCAAAGTTTTTTCAAGCTTGATGTCACGCAAACATTGCACGACGCTTTCCTTATATTCCATGATCTTCTTCTGAACACCATAGACTCTCTTGGAAAGCGTTGCACATTCATCAAGCTTTTCATAAATATTTTGTTTTTTCTTATAAATATTCTTTACTTCGTCGAGTAGCTTGATGACCCGTTCGCGCTGGTTCATCTCTTCTTCCGAAGGATCATCTTCTTCGATAGTTTTGACGACATCTTTCAGTTTTATGGTTCCGTTCTTGAGGTCTTCTCCAACACGGATGAACTCTTCCACAGCAACGGGGACTTCCACCAATGCGTAGAGGACTTCCATCTCTCCAGCTTCAATTTTCTTGGCGATGTACACTTCGCCTTCGCGGTCAAGCAGCCCAACAGCGCCCATCTCCCGCAAATACATACGCACCGGGTCACTGCTGCGGGTAGGATAATCCGCAGACTCCTCGTCTTCCACGAGCTCAATCTTGTCGATCTTGACCTCATCGTCGAGGTCGTCGTCGAGCTCCACGCCCGCAAGCTTTTCATCAACGACATCAATATCCAGCTGCCCAAAAATACTGATTATCTCATCAAGCTGCTCTGGGGAGTTCACATCCGCGGGCAATGCCTTGCTGAGCTCCTGAAACGTCAAAAATCCCTTCTTCTTCCCCTCGGCAATCAACGCTTGAATTTGCTGCACGTCTTTGATGGTGCTCATGGGTTCGCCCCTTTGCTGAAGGATATTACACCGCCTGTGTTTTCAAAGCACTCAACACGGCAAGTAAACGCAACTCTTCGGCCAGATCCCCGTCACGCTTGGCCACGGCCAAGGCATGGTGGATCTGCTCCACGGCTTTTTGCTGATGATGGCGGCGCAACCAGGCGCACACGCTCTCCCATGCGGCCTCGATGTCCACCTGGCGCGCCTGCATCTGCGTTTGGACATAAAAGGCCTTTTCCCCAGCATCGAGCAGGGGAAGCACGGCGTCCGCCGATTGGGCGCGGATTTTCCGCCACAAATCTTTGCCCCGCGGTGTGGAGAGCGCCGATTCCATGCCCAAGGCATCCAGCTCCCCATGGCGGTGCGGAAACCAGATGGCCACGGCCAGAAGCTCGCGGTCGCGCTGGGAGGCAGAAGCACCCCGCTGCTTCTCCCAAGCCGCAGCAGGCATGGCGGCCTGCGCCGGGGCAAGAGCCCGACGCAACTCCTGCTCCGAGAGCCCAAGGGCGCCAGCGATGCGGGGCAAAAAATAGGCCTGAAGATCCAGCCGTTTCATTGCCCGCAAAAAATTCACCGCCCATGCCACTATCTCGGCAGGGTTGTGGTGCGCCCGCACCCAGGCAACGCAGTACTCCACACCATCCACGGCGCGGCGGCGCAGCTCTTCCAGCGCCTCCCGCCCATAGGCCCGCAAAAACGAATCCACGTCCTCGCCCTCTGGAAGCTCCACCACCGCACAGGAAAGCCCCTGGGAGAGGAGCATCTCGGCGCTGCGAAACGCCGCCTTGCGGCCAGCCCCGTCCCCGTCCATGACCACGTCCACGTGGGAAACAAAACCCGCCAGCCGGTGCACCTGCTCCGCCGTAAGCGCGGTGCCCAAGACCCCGCAGCTGGCAGGAAACCCAAATTGGGAGAGCGTCAGGACGTCCACGTAGCCTTCGGTGAGCAGCACCCGGCCTTGCGCGCTCGCTGCCCGCCGGGCCTGATAGAGGCCGTAGAGGTGGTCTCCCTTGGTAAACAGCGGGGTCTCTGGTGAATTGAGATACTTGGGGCCATCGTCGTCCTGAAGGGCGCGGCCGCCAAAAGCGATCACCTGCCCCGAAAGGTTCCAGATGGGAAACATGATGCGCCCCCGGAAGCGATCATAGGCCCCTCCCGACTCTTTTTGGGTGACCAAGCCCCCCAAGGCCGCTTCTTCAGCCGAAAACCCCGCAGCCCGCAGTTTGCGCCACAAAAAGTCCCACGCCGCCGGAGCAAATCCCAGGGAAAAAGCCTCCACCACAGCGGCATCAATACCCCGGCGTGCGATATAGTCGCGGGCCGTCTTGCCCAAGGGCGCCGTCAGGGCCTCCCGAAAGGCCTTGGTGGCCAGGGCTTGCATCTCCATCAGTCGCTTGCGCGATGATCCAGGCCTGTCCCCTTCCTTCCCAAGGCGCAGCTCTACCCCGGCCTCTTCCGCCAAGGCCACCACCGCATCCCAAAAATCCACCCCATGGATGGCGCGGTAGAACTCAATGACGTCACCTGCGGCCTGACAGCCAAAACAATAATACAACCCCTCCTCCGGGTTGACGGAGAAGGAAGGTTTGGTTTCCTGGTGGAACGGGCACGGGCCGACCAAACGATGCCCCACACGGCGCAAGCGCACATGCCGGCCCACCACGTCCTCAATGCGCAGCCGGGCCTTGATCTCGGCCACCACCGATGGATCCAAACGGGCCATTTCCCCCTCCGGCCACCCGAAACGATCAGGCCCCCAAGGTCACCGTGGTCACGCCTTCGCCACCTTGATCCGCCGGAGCCACGGCAAAAGTCCGCACCGCAGGATTACGGCGCAAGAGGTCATGAATGGCGCGGCGCAATGCCCCGGTGCCCGTGCCGTGGAGAATATCCACCTCGCCGTAGCCGCCCAGCAGGGCGCGGTCGAGAAAACGCTCCACCTCCAGCACCGCCTCATCTGCCCGAAATCCCCGCACATCAAGACGCAAGGCAGAGCCTTGCCGCGGCGCAGTGCGCACCGTGACGCCGCCGGGGCTTGGCAACGGCTTCGGCGCAGCGTCTGCAAGAGCGACCTGGTCAAGAGGCACCCACACCGTGACCCCGTCCACGGCCAGTTGGACGCGGCCTTTGCGTGCGTCCACATCCTGCACTTCACCCACGCGATTCCAAGCCACATAAAGCAGCTTTTGGCCCCGGGCAATGGAGTCCACGCCACGAGAGGCCTCTGTCGGACCCTGGGGGGACGTACCGGCTTCCCGCAAGGCAGCGAGCTTTCGCAACGCTTCTTTGCGCCCGAGCTTCTCCTGCCGCCATGCGCGTACGATCTCTTGGGCCTGAGCGCGCACCTCGCGGGCCACACGCTCCCGCTCCTTGGCAAGGCGCTCGCGCTCCCGGACCAACTCCTGCCGCAAACGCGCCTCTTCCTGCCGCCATGCCGAAATCTCGGCCTCTTTCTGGGCCGCGAGGGCGTTGAGACGCTGAAAGATCTCCTCCACATCGCCGGCATCAAGGTAGAGATAGTCCCGGGCACGCGCCAGCACCGCCTCCGGCAGGCCATGCTCCCGGGCCACATCCAAGGCACGGCTCGCGCCCACCTGATCGTATGCCAGGCGATAGAGCGGCCGCCCCGTTTCCGGACAAAAGAGTACCGACGCCGCCCGAACCCCGGGCCGCGAGAGCCCGTAAGCCTTGAGCGCAGGGAAATGCGTCGCCACCCCCACCCACGCCCCCCGCTCCATGAGCTCATCCACCAGGGCCTGGGCCAGGGCCGCCCCCTGACTGGGGTCCGTGCCCATGCCAAACTCATCCAGCAGCACGAGAGTCTGGGTATCGATGTGCGGCCATGCAAGGGCCAGGGCGTGAATCTGGGAGGTAAACGTGGACAGGCTGCGTTCCAGGGACTGTTCATCGCCCATGGACACGACGACACGCTCCCACAATGGCAAAGTACTCCCCGCCGCTGCAGGCACGGGAATGCCTGCATGCGCCAAGATGGCCGCAAGTCCCAAGGTCTTGAGGGCCACGGTCTTGCCCCCCGCATTGCCGCCAGAAAGGATGAGCACCCGCTCGTTCGGACGCAGCTCGATATCCACGGGAACGACTCTATTCCCGTGCTGCGCGACCAAAAGCGGGTGCCGCGCTTGGCGCAAACACAGGGGCGCATTCGGCTCCACGTGCACCAAATGGGCATCATACTGCCGGGCAAAGGCGCACAGCGCCAAGAGGACGTCCCACCGCACCAATGCTTGGAAAAACCGGCGCAGAGCATCGTGCTCCTGGCGAACGAGCCCGGTCAAAAACTCGAGCACCTGCCGCACCTGTTGCCGTTCTTCCTGGAAGAGTTCCTGGAGGGTATTATTGAGGTCCACCAAGAAGAACGGTTCGATATAGCAGGTTTCCCCGGTCTGCGAGTAGTGGTGCACAATGCCGCGAATCTGCCCTTTGAAATTTGTCTTGACCGCAAGCACATAGCGGTCGGAAGAAAGAGTCAGATACTCGTTTTGCAGGACGTAAGCGATGCTCGGATCAAGCAGTGTATCTTGGACCTTGCGGGTACACTGCTGCTGGATGCGCCGAATCTCCTGGCGCACGGAAAAGAGCTCCGGCGAGGCTTCATCGCGCACACGGCCATCGGAAGCCAAACACCGCCGCAGCGCCGACCAGGTCTTGGCAGGGAGGGCCAAGTGCGCTGCCAAGGCACGCAGCGCTGGATAGTGCGTGGTCTCCATCTCGGCCACCGCCGCACTCACCCCTTGCCCGGCGCACAGCACATCGAGCACGGCGAGGAGCGCGTCCCCGTCAAGGACCGCATGGGGCGCCTCCAATGCCGCAAACACTGCTTCCAACTCCGGAAACGGCTCCAAGGCAAGGGAGTGCTGCTGGGTCGCCTCCAAGGCTTCCCGCACGAGCGTCATGGCGTCAACAAGCCCGCGACCTTCCTGAGGCGCAAGGCGCAAGCAGGCCGCACCCCCGGACTGGCTTACGGCAAAAGCGGCAATGAGCTGGAGTACCCGCGGGAACTCCAGCAACTCTAAGGTTCGCTGATCCATGAGAATTATGCGGAGAGACGAGCGCGCACCAATGCGCTGGCGATCTTCCCATCCACCCGGCCGGCATACGCCGAGAGGATCGCCTGCATGACCCGCCCCATGTCCTTCATACCGGTTGCACCTGTGGCCTGGATCGTCTCCTCCACCACGGCCGCCAACTCTGCTTCCGTCAAGGGTTGGGGCAAATAGGCCTGAAGGATGTGAAGCTCACGTTCTTCCGCGTCCGCCAGATCGGTGCGCCCTGCTGCCCGAAATTGCTCGATGGATTCCTGACGCTGCTTGACCTGTTTGGCCACGACCTCCAGGATCTCCGCATCGGAAAGGGAGCGGCGCACGTCCACTTCCTTATTTTTGATGGCTGCCTTGAGCATTCTCAAGACAGCCACCTCTTCCGACCTTTTGGCCTTGAACGCGGCAACGAAGTCCTTTTCAATCTGTTGGAAAAGGCCCATTACATCCCCTGCATTTTGCGCAGTTTCTTGAGCAAACGTTTGCGGGCGGCCGCTTCTTTCTTCTTCTTCTCAATGCTGGGCTTTTCATAGTGCTGGCGCTTTTTGAGCTCCGAAAGCACCCCAGCCTTCTCTACCTGCTTCTTGAACTTCCGCAGGGCATAGTCGAAGGAATCATTGTCCGTAACAAAAACTCCAGGCAAACCAATCACCTCCCCACCGCAAACCTTTCCGCCGTCAACGGAAAGATGCCTATTATCCAACCATCGCGTACAGCGCAAGCAAAAAAAGAGGGCGCCCCAGGCACCCTCTCTCCGGTCTCGTCGCCGATATGGCTATTTTTCCTTCAGGGTCTCGGCGATGGACTTCAGAAACACCACCCCGAGGCCCGAGCCGATAATCAGCAGTACTGCATACAAAACACCAAAAAATACCGCGTGGTCCGGCATCCACCAGGGCAGATCCTGAGGCAGGGGGCTGTGTACGGTCTCTCCGTGCAGCATGACCTTTGCTCCTTACTGAATGGCGTCTTTGAGTTCCTTGCCCGGACGGAATTTGACCACCTTGCAGGCAGGAATCTGAATTTCCTCGCCCGTGCGGGGATTGCGCCCCGTACGCGCCTGACGCTCTTCCACAGCAAAAGTGCCAAAGCCCGTCAGCGTGAGCTTGCCTTCGGCAGCCAGCGTCTCCTGAGTTGCCTCCAAAAAGCCCTTCAGGGCGCGCTCGGCCTGCGCTTTGCTGAGTTCAGCCTTTTCCGCCATCTTGGCGATCAATTCAGCCTTTGTCATCAGTCTTCCTCCTTTGCGGTTACACCACACAGACGGGCAAGGACCCTTCCTCGTCAAAATTTCCAAGTAGCGCACTGAGCTAGTGCGAAAGCGACAGAAATTTTCAGAAAGCAAGCCATAATGCCGCTTCCCAGGCCGCAGGCAAACCGAAATTCAAGGTCGAAGTCAAGCAGATTTTCCTGTATTCCACAGCGAAAGCATGATTTCCGCCAGACTTACAAACTGCCCAGGAGAAAGCTCTTCTGGCCGCGCCGTCCGCTCCACCCCGTGCTGTGCGCACCACGCATCCAGTTCTTGCCCCCACCACGGCCGTAAAATCGTCCCCAGCTGCTTGCGCCGCTTTTGAAACGTCACGTGAAGAAGACGGGCCAAACTCGCCGCGGCCCGCGGGATATCATCCCGAGGCCAAAACCGCACGATGGCGGAGTCTACCTTGGGACGGGGACGAAACACATGCGGGGGGACGATGCGTACCAGCTCCGGCTGACACCAACTTTGCACCCAAACCCCCAGAGCGCCGTAGTGGGGAGTACGCGGGTCGGCCACGAGACGCTCCCCCACTTCTTTTTGCACCAAAAAGACCATCCGCTCCCATCCCCGCACGCGGGCCACAAGTTCCCACATGAGCGGCGAAGCAATATTGTACGGCAGGTTGCCAACCACCCGCACCCCCGGCAGCCGCGACACCCCTTCCCATGCCAGCCGCAAGGCATCCGCGTACACCATGCCGATGTCTGGCAGGTCGGCATGCAGACGCCAAGCCAGCTCGCGGTCCTTCTCCACCGCCAATACCCGCGCGCCCCGGACAGCCAATTCCCGGGTCAATGCCCCACGTCCAGGGCCGATCTCCACCACAGTATTCCCGTACGTAGCGCCAATGGCATCGGCAATACAGCGTACTACCCCAGCATCGCAGAGGAAATTCTGCCCTAAGCTTCTTTTGGGATGCCCCCAGCTATCCATGATGAAGCTTTCTCCTGCGGCGCTCTGCCATGCGTGCTGCACGCATGGTGTGGTAGGCCCGCACCAGACGCAGCACCACGTGGTATACGACGATTGCCCCAGGCAGGGTGATGCAAAAGCCACCCAATGCCGTGACCAGAAACCAATCCCAACCTACACGAAACATGTCCACGGTGCTCAATGCCATCATCTGCTCCCACGATACCGCGGGCACATCCACGGGCAGCACCGTTTTGCCGACGAAGAAAAAAATCGGAAACACGATGGGGAAATTGAGCGGATTGGTGACCCACGTCCCCAACGCCGCAGCCACCTTGCTGCAGCGCAGCAAGAACGCAAGCGTCACAGCCACAGGCATCTGCCCCACCGGAATGGCGGAACAAAATACTCCCACGGCAACACCCAGGGCGATGGACTCTGCCGGGGCTTTGATGCGCACGATACGCAGATAATAATAGCGAAGAGATCGACGGATTCGCTCACCAAGGCCCATGCCGGACAATACTCCTTGCGACACAAAGAAAGGAGCGGTTGCGTCCGCCCCTTTCGTCATCAACAAGAATCACAAAGTTACTGCGCCGGAGGAGTAAAGACCCGGGTGGCGAGGTCGCGGTCCATGAGATACAAAGCGCCGCCGTCGGAGCCAATAAGCTTGAGGCGTTGCACCAAGGTCTGCACGCTGTCTTCCTCTTCCACCTGCTCGTCCACAAACCACTGCAGGAAGCTCACCGAGGCATGGTCCTTTTCTGCAATGACCAGATCCATGAGGTCGTTGATGCGTGCGGTCACCATGGCTTCGTGCTTCTGCGTGGCCAAAAGCACGTCCAAAGGCCCATCCCAAGATACCGGCGGCTTGGCAATGGCCTCCAATTCTACCCGACCACCGCGCTCCACCACATAGTTATAGAACTTCATGGCATGAAAGAGCTCTTCCTGGGCTTGAATGTTCATCCAATGGGCAAACCCCGGAAGATTGGCTTCATGAAGATAGGCTGCCATGGCCAAGTAGAGATAGCTCGAATACAGCTCGGCATTGATCTGCTCATTGAGTGCCTTTTGTATTTTTGCGGAAAGCATAGATTGACTCCTCACTGTGAATAGCTACAACAATGCACGAACCGCATCCAGCACCGCGCCGTAGTCTGGTTCATGCGTAAGCTCCGGCACAATGTGCACAAAGCGGATCACGCCTTCTTGATCCACCACAAACACTGCCCGCGCCAAAAGACGCAGCCCGTCGATCAGCACGCCATAGGCCGAGCCAAAAGAAGCCTCCTGATAGTCCGACAGGGTGCGCACGTTCTGCACCCCTGCCTGACCGCACCACCGTTTCTGGGCAAAAGGCAGATCCATGCTCACGGTGAGGATCTGCACCCCGTCGCCCAGCTTCTGGGCTTCCATGTTGAAGCGCCGGGTTTCCATGTCGCACACCGGCGTATCCAGAGACGGTACTGCCGACAGGACAACGACTTTGCCCGCGAAATCAGCGAGCGTCGTCGGCTTGAGATCGTTATCCACGGCCCGAAAGTCCGGGGCCTTGTCCCCGACCCGCAGCTCTGGGCCAATGAGGGTCAACGGCTTCCCATGAAAGGTCACGACACCGGTACGCTTTTCCATACAGTCCTCCTGAACGGTTTCCCATCAACGGATTGTTTTATTGCGCTCCTGGCCGGTCTGCCACCCGGTGCAGCCCCCGGCACAAAGGAACGAAATCTTCCGGTCTGGAAAGCAACGTGGCCGGAGCGCCGTCAAGGGCGTGGCAGAGCACTTCGTCCATGCTTTCCACGAGCACAATCTCCAGCTCCTCGCGGATTTGGCGTGGCACTTCCTCCAGGTCCCGAGCATTTTCCCGCGGCAAGAGCACGGTGCGCATGAGTGCCCGATGTGCGGCAAGGAGCTTTTCGCGCACGCCACCGATGGGCAGCACCCGCCCCCGCAAGGTGATCTCGCCCGTCATGGCCACGTCATGGCGCACCGGGATATCCAGCAGGGCTGAAGCCAAACACGTGGCCAAGGTAATGCCTGCCGACGGCCCGTCCTTGGGCGTGGCACCTTCCGGCACGTGCACGTGGATGTCGATTTCCTGATAAAAATCCCGACGCAGGCCCAAAAGCTCCCCGCGCGAACGGATATAGCTGAGCGCGGCCTTGGCGGACTCCTGCATCACATCCCCCAGCTTGCCGGTGATGACGATCTTGCCTGTCCCGGGCATGAGGGCCACTTCCACCAACAAAAGCTCCCCGCCCACTTGCGTCCAGGCGAGCCCATTGGCCACTCCCACCAAGGAACGGTCCTCGCGCCGCTCGTGACGCACCTTGGGCACGCCCAGAAGCTCGCCCACTTCCTTGGGCCCCACCTGCACGCAGAGCTCGCGGTTGCCTTCCTCCACCACCCGCCGCGCTACCTTCCGGCAGATGGCCGCAATCTCGCGCTCCAAGTTGCGCACCCCAGCCTCGCGGGTATAGTGACGGATGATCTCCCGCACCGCGTCTTCGCCCAAGATCACGTTGGTCTCCTGCAGTCCGTGCTGGCTTCGCTGCTTGGGCAGAAGATAATCCATGGCGATACGCTCTTTTTCCGTCTCCAGGTATCCAGCAATGGAGATGATCTCCATACGGTCTTGCAGAGGCAAGGGGATACCCTGCATGGAGTTGGCAGTGGTAATAAAAAAGACGGAAGAGAGATCGTAGTCCAAATCCAAGTAATGGTCGTTGAACGTGGCATTCTGCTCGGGATCAAGCACTTCCAACAAAGCGGCCGACGGGTCCCCGCGAAAGTCCATGCTCATCTTATCCACTTCATCCAAACAGAACACCGGGTTACCCGATTGCACCTTCTTCAAGGACTGAATAATCTTTCCCGGAAGCGCGCCCACGTAGGTGCGGCGATGCCCACGGATCTCCGCCTCGTCACGCACTCCGCCTAAGGAAAGCCGCACAAATTCCCGCCCCGTGGCCTTGGCGATGGACTTGGCAAGCGAGGTCTTGCCTACCCCAGGGGGACCCACCAAGCACAAAATAGGGCCGCGCAGGCGCTCCACCAAGGACTGCACCGCCAAATACTCCAGGATGCGCTCCTTGGGCTTTTCCAGGCCATAGTGGTCGGCATCCAAGACACGCCGCGCCTCCGCCAAGTCTACCCGCACTTCCCGCCGTGCGTTCCACGGCAAATCCAAAATCCAGTCCACATAATTGCGCAGCACGATATATTCTGCCGCCGAGGGCGGCATCTGACGCAGCTTCTTGAGCTCCGCCAAGCCCTTTTCCCGCGCCGCCTCGGGCATGTCTTTGGCACGCAGGCGTTCTTCGAGTTCGTCCAGCTCGGCGCGGGGATCATCCTCCCGGCCCATTTCCTTTTGGATGGCCTTGAGCTGCTCGCCGAGGTAGTACTCCCGCTGGTTTTCTTCCATCTGCTTCTTGACGCGGGTCTTGATCTTGCGCTCCAGGTTCTGGATCTGGATCTCTTCTTCGATCAATTCGTAGACCCGCTCCAAGCGCTGGATGGGACTGCGCATCTCCAGCACCGCCTGCTTGCGGGCAAAATCCACCCGCAAATGCGGGGCAATGGCATCCGCCAACCGCCCCGGCTGATGGATGCTGGCAATGGCAAGCTGGGCCTCTTTGGGAAGCTTGCGGTTGGCTTGGGCATACTCCTCCATGGCTTCGTGCACGGCCCGCACCATGGCCTCGGCCTCCAAGGGCGAGCACGGCGTATCCTCGACTTCCCACACCGTAGCCAAAGGCGCGCCGTCTTCCATGGCAAGGCGCTGGGTAGGGTCCCAAGCGGCCCGGAAAACGCCTTCAAAAAGCACCTTGATGGTCCCATCCGGCAAGCGCAGCATTTGCAGGACCTTGGACACCGTGCCCACCGTGAAGAGGTCTTCGGGCTGCGGCTGCTCCTCGGCCGGATCCCGCTGCGCTACCAAGAAAAGATGCTTGTCGTGACGGCGCAAGGCGAGTTCCACCGCACGAATGGAGACATCCCGCCCCACAAACAGCGGCACGATGGACTTGGGGAACATGACCACTTCCCGCAAGGGCATCAGCGGTACAGTCATGGAAGAAGCAGCGCCTAAACCACGGTTCTCCACCATGAATCCTCCTCGGCATTATGCCGAACGGGCATGTTCTCGAGATACGAAAATGGGCTCCGCACCGTCCTCGATGACAGCACGGTTGATGATGCACTTCGCTATCTGATCACGGATGGAAGGCAAACGATACATGATATCCAGCATGATGGACTCCAAAATCGAGCGCAGCCCACGCGCTCCAGTCTGGAGCTTGATTGCCTTAGCGGCAACCGCCCGTAATGCGTTGTCGGTAAATTCCAAAGCAACGCCTTCCATTTCAAACATCTTTTTGTACTGTTTGACGATAGCGTTTTTAGGCTCCTGCAAAACTCGGATGAGATCTTCCTCTCCAAGCTCCGAAAGCGTCGTAAAAACCGAAATACGTCCAACGAATTCTGGGATGAGCCCAAAATGGATCAGATCCGATGGGTGCACCTGCCGCAAAATCTCAGCAAGGGACTCCTCTTTCTTGCTTCCCAAGTTCACACCAAATCCCATGCCCGAGCCTTGCACACGCCGGCGCACCACATCTTCAAGACCAATAAAGGCACCGCCAACGATGAAAAGAATATTGGAGGTGTCCATGCGGATATATTCTTGCTGCGGGTGTTTGCGGCCGCCTTTGGGCGGGATGCTGGCAACCGTGCCTTCGATGATCTTGAGCAGTGCCTGCTGGACGCCCTCACCGGAGACGTCACGCGTAATGGAAGGGCCATCGGACTTCCGGCTGATCTTGTCGATCTCGTCGATATAAATGATCCCTTTGGACGCGGCTTCCAGGTCATAGTCGGCGTTATGCAGTAATTGCACCAAGATATTTTCCACATCTTCGCCCACGTAACCCGCTTCCGTCAACGTGGTTGCATCCGCAATGGCAAAGGGCACCTTGAGGATGCGCGCCAACGTCCGAGCCATGAGCGTCTTGCCTGAGCCTGTGGGGCCAATGAGCAAAATATTGCTCTTATCAAGCTCCACGTCGTTCTTGGATGAACGATATCGAATACGCTTATAATGGTTGTAAACAGCAACAGAAAGAATCTTTTTTGATTCATCCTGTCCAATGATATATTCATCCAATGCTTTTTTGATGTCCTGAGGAATGGGAATATCCTCATTTTTCATCCGATCTTGCTGTACTTCCTTGCGCAAAAGGTCATCACATGCCCGAATGCACTCGTTGCAAATAAAGACATTGGGTCCTGCGATCAGACGTTCCACTTCGTCTTGTGTCTTTCCACAGAACGTACAACTAAAGGTACGAATCTTCTTCGTCGTCACGAATCCTTTCTCCTCACTCTTTGGGCGTCTGCTTGCGTGAGGTGAGCACCTGATCCACTACCCCGTAAGCTTTGGCCTCTTCTGCGGTCATGAAATAATCGCGCTCGGTATCCTGCTCCACCCGCTCCACATTTTGCCCCGTATGCTGGGCCAAAATGGCGTTCAAGCGGGCGCGGAGCCGGATGATCTCCCGGGCCTGGATATCAATATCCGTTGCCTGGCCTTGAAACCCGCCCATGGGCTGGTGGATGAGCACCCGAGCATTGGGCAAGCAATAGCGCATCCCCGGGGCACCTGCGGCAAGCAGCACCGCCGCCATGCTTGCCGCCTGGCCGATGCAGAGCGTGGCCACGGGCGCAGAGATATACTGCATGGTGTCATAGATGGCGAGGCCTGCGGTCACCGATCCACCAGGAGAATTGATGTAGAGATTGATCTGCTTATCTGGCTGCTCCGACTCCAAAAAGAGCAGTTGGGCGCACACAAGATTGGCCACATGATCATCAATGGGGGTTCCCAAAAGGATGATGCGATCTTTGAGCAGGCGCGAATAGATATCGTACATCCGTTCGCCGCGGCTCGTATTTTCAATAACAAAAACGGAGCTATGGACCATAGGTACTCCTTGCCGTGCTGAAGACGCTTATGAGAAAGATAGCCAAGCCCAAAGGGGTGTCAATAGCGGGCATAAAAAAAGGCTGAAGGGCCAGCCCGGCGCCTCCAGCCCCAGGATGACCCTTGGTCCGCGATTATTCTGCCGCATTCTTGGGCGGCACCTTGGTGATGACCGCGTGCTGATACACCAAATCCATGGCCTTGTCCGCGAGCACGCGATCCTTGAGCGGGATCATCAGGTTGTGCTGCTCGTAGTAATCTTTGAGGGCATGGAAATCCTGACCCGTGGCGATGGCCATCTTCTGGAGCACCACGTCCACTTCTGCAGGTTCCACCGTCAATGCCTCGGCCTGGGCGATGGCGAGAAGCACCAGAGACGACTTCACCGCGTCTTCGGCTGCTGGGCGCAGTTCTGCCCGCAGCTCTTCCGGGGTCTTGCCCAAGGAGGCAAAAGATTTGCCCTGCGCCTCCAGCTTGCGGCGCAAGTCCGCCAGACGCGAATCGAGGTCCTCTTCTACCAGGCTCTCGGGCAGCTGGAAATCCACCTGGGATTTGATGCGATCAAGCAGCCGCTTCTGGGCGTCGCCACGCACCAAGTCCTTGCGGGTCTCCAAGTAGGCCTTCTCGATGCTCGAGCGCAGATCGTCCACCGACTCATAGCCCAACTGCGCAGCAAAATCGTCGTCAAGTGGCGGCAACTCCTTGCGCTTGATGGCGTGGAGCTCCACCCGCATGGTCACGGTCTTGCCCGCCAGGTCTTCATTCAAAAAGTCTTCCGGGAAGGTCACTTCGCCCTCGGTACTCGACCCAGGGGTGAGCGAGCGCACCAGTTCTTCAAACTGCGGCAGCGCCCCGCCCGTGCCCAACGGCATTTCGAACTTGCTGGCGCCAACGCCTTCCAGCTTTTCGCCGTCCTGGAAGGCCTGGAAGTCAATGACCACCACCTCGCCATCCGTGGGCTGCCGATCTTCCTTGACGATCACCATCTGGCCCATGCGGTCCCGCAGGCGATCAATGACCTGATGGATGGCCGTCTCATCGGCCACCACCTCTTCCTCTTCCACCTCCAGACCCTTGTACTCCGGAAGCTCAATGGGAGGAGCCACTTCAAAGGTGAACGAATAAGCAAAAGGGGTGCCGCGCTCCATCTCTTTGGCGTCCACGTCGATACGCGACAGCGGCGCCAAGTTGAGCTCATTCATGATCTCATTGATATGGTAGTTGATCAGGTCCGTGGTGGCTTCCCCGTAAATTTGCTTCTTGTATTTGGCCTCCACAATGGAGGACGGGACCTTACCCTTGCGGAAACCCTTGATATCTATTCCGCCACGATACAAAGCAACTGTGGCGGAAATAGCGGCATCGACTTCTTCGGCATCCACCTTCACATGGACTTTACGTTTGATCGGGGAGAGCTCTTCCAGCGTGTATTCCATGAATCCTGATCCTCCTTGAGATTTGGCCGTGGTGCGAGAGGGGGGACTCGAACCCCCACGGTTGCCCGCTAGATCCTAAGTCTAGTGCGTCTACCAGTTTCGCCACTCTCGCCTTTCTGGCAAAGGCTCGCTTTTAGTGACGGCACCGGCGGGTGTCAAATGGCCCGAAATTTGCCGAGAGCCCCTTGATCCCCCGCCATTGTCAAGAATCCCGCCATAGGATAACAGGGTTTTTCACTTTTTTCATTGAGGCATTCTATGGCATCACTGCCCCAGACCCTGCTGCTCGACGCCTGCACCCGTCACGCTGGCCGGACTGCCTGCATCTACCGCGCAGACGGCCAAGAAATCCGCGTCCGCTACGAAAAGCTCGCGGAAGATGTGCTCATTTTGGCCAAAGCCTTCCATGAGCACGGCATCCATGTGGGAGAAAAAGTCTTTTTCCTCTCCGACAACCGCTATGCTTGGATCGTCACGGATCTCGCCCTGCAAGTGCTTGGCGCCATCAGCATCCCTCGCGGGACCGACACCCCAGAACCCGAGGTCGAATATATCATCTCGCACAGCGAAGCGCGCTTCGCCATCGTGGAAACCGACGCCCTGGCAGAACACTACGAATCCCTTTTCCAGAAGCTGCGTCTCAAGAAAATTTTCGTCATGACCGGGAATGCCTCCCACCGACGAGCACCCGTGCTCTCCTACACGCACATCCTCGGAGACCGGCAGATCACTCCCAGCGATCAGGCATGGTTCCACGACCGCATCGCCTCGCGCCACGCCGACCAAGTATTCACCATCATCTACACTTCAGGAACCACCGGCGTGCCCAAAGGAGTCCCCCTCACCCACGGCAACGTGCTCCACAACGTTCGCAATCTGCCCGATCTCATTCGCCTTGAGGCGAGCGACGTCTGGGTCTCCATCCTGCCCACCTGGCATGTGTTCGAGCGCACCGCCGAGTACATCGCCCTGTCGCGCGGCTCGTGTCTCGTCTACTCCTCCATCCGCACCTTCGCCGCAGACCTGATCACCTATCGCCCCACGTTGGTGGCCACCGTGCCCCGCATTTGGGAGTCACTCTACAAGAAGGTCAATGCCGCCATCGCCAAGGAAAGCCCGACCAAGGCGCGCATCTTTACCGCACTCGTCGCCGCGAGCACCACGTGGCGCCGGGCGGTGCGCACGGTGCGCGGCGAGCTGCCGGTCTTCGCCCCGGTGCCGTGGCCCCGCCGCGCACTCCAGAAAACACTGGCCGCAGCCCAAGCCCTTGCGCTCTTCCCGGTGGCGGCGCTGGCGCACCAAAAATTCCACGCCCTACGCCAGCGCTTCGGGGGGCGGCTCAAGGCCGCCATCAGCGGCGGCGGCAGTCTTCCCGCCTATTTGGAGGAATGGCTGGACGCCATCGGCATTCGCATCATCAATGCCTACGGCATGACCGAGTGCTCCCCGGGAATCGCCGGCCGGGGCTTCAACTGCCCGGTATTCCGAACCCTTGGCCCGCCCTTTCCAGAGACCCAGCTGCGCGTGGCCGACGAGCACGACCAGGAAGTGCCCCGAGGTCAGGAAGGGGAAGTCCAGCTCCGCGGGCCACAAGTCTTTCACGGCTATTACAAAAACGACGACGCCACAGCGGCGGCCTTCACTGCGGACGGATTCTTCCGCACCGGGGATCTCGGCCGCATGACGCTCACCGGCGAGCTCGTCCTCACCGGCAGGGCCAAAGAGATCATCGTGCTCGCCAGCGGGGAGAACGTGGACCCCACCAACATCGAAGCCGCCATTTCGGTCTTTCCTTTTGTACAGGACGCCGTGCTCGTGGGCCAAGACAAAAAAGGACTTGGGGCCCTCATCGTCCCAGACTGGGAAAAACTTCAAGAATTCGTACGCGAACGCTTCCAGCACGCCAAAGAAGAGCTTCAGGAAGGGGCCGAGCATCTCCTGGACCGCCGTGTTCTTGAGCGTATCCGTGCGGAGCTCAATGCCCGGCTCACGCCCAAAAACGGCTTCAAGCCCTACGAGAAGATCCAGAGCATCCACTTGCTGGACCGGGAATTCACCATCGGCGAAGAACTCACCAATACCCTCAAGAAAAAGCGCCACATCATCGAACGCAAGTACCGCGAGCTCATCGACCGCATCTTGCAATAACCCAAAACGATGATGAGAAAAGACCGCAAAAGCCGCCCACGAAGGCGGCTTTTGTCATGCCTCTCCAAAATACTCCAGGAAATATCAGAAGAGTCACGGAAGCAAAAATTCCCGTATCACTCCAATACCGGTAAAAATCTGCACAATGGCTATAATGAGTGCAAGAATATTGAATACAGCATGCACAAGCGGCATATACTTCCGCGGCTTTTTGTCACGATCCATGATAGTGCCTGTGATGTATCCGCCAGCAATACACGGCATGATGAGCTGGGCAATCCAGTAGTGGTCTCCGGTGGCGCCGCTTCCTCCCCAATGGCGGGCCACCAATGCCGTCCCGCCCACCAAGCCGAGCATCCATAAGATATGGGCGTATTTGCCCCACTTGACATGCTCCGTCCAGGCAAAAGAAGTACGCTTTCCAAAATGGTTGCGCAGTACCCGAGGCCAGGCCAAATACAGGGCATAGGCCGCCATGGCCGTTGCGAGCAACTGCAGTATTGGATGGACCCAAAACACCACTTTTGGCATGGATCATTCTCCTTGAGTATTTTTTGCGCACCAATGCTTGCGGTTCGATGCATCGGCCAGCCACGCAGCCATGGACGGGACTTCTTCTGGCTGCAGCAGGCCGTCTTGGTACTGCACCATACGATCTACGGCGCGTTGCCACCAATTTGGATCGTCCGTGGCCTGGCAGAGCTTCTCGCCCCCATGGCAATGGAAACATTGCGAGCGCACCCGCGCTTCCATATCCATGGACGCAGATGCGCCCCAAAGCGTGCTTCCACACCATAGGATGCCCACACCCAACACCAGGCTCGTTTTGCCCAGTCGCATCGTTACCCCCCGTTTCCGGCAGCCAATGACTCCCAGCCCTGGGGCGTGTGCACCCAAAGGCTGCTGCGGCCAGGGATCACCGGACGCACGGCGATCTGGCACACGAGCCGCTCGCGCAAGGCAGGTACGTGCGAGATGATTCCCACCAGGCGATTTTCCTCGCCCAATGCAAAGAGGCTGTCCAGGACCAATTCCAGGCTCTCCTCGTCCAAGGTGCCAAAGCCCTCGTCCACAAAGAGGCATCCCAATTCTCCGCCGCCACTCACCAGCGAGGACAAGGCGAGGGCCAAAGCCAGACTCACCACGAAGGTCTCTCCGCCGGAGAGGTTGCGCACCGAGCGGCGCTCTCCGGCGCGATACCCATCGATGACCGCGATGTCCAATCCAAGGCCGTCGCGCACCAACTGGTAGCGGTCGCTCATGGCCGCCAAACGGGCATTGGCCACGGAGAGGAGCAGGTCCAGGGTAAGCCCCTGGGCAAAGTTACGCAGCTTTTTCCCATCCGCCGACCCCATGAGCTCGCGCAAACGCTCCCACGTGGCAGCAGTAGCCGCCTGCGCCGCCTGGGCCGCACGCAGTTGGCGTGCCTGTTCTTCACGGCGCCGGGCCTCGGCCACGCGGGCCGCCACCGCCCCACGTTCTTCCTGAATTTCTTGGAACTTTGCTTCGGTGGCCGCCACAGCAGCATCCACCTCGGCGCGCGGCGGCGCATCCTGCAGGCGTGCCCGCGCCTCCTGCTGCCGCAGGGCTAGTCGCTGCTGGCCAAGCTGGAGAGCAGCAAGCCGCGCCTCGGCATCTTTGGCCGCGGCCTCCACCTGGGCCACCCAGGCGGCGTCCCGCCGGGAAGAGCGCCACACCCCAAGGCTTGCAAACCCCAGCTCCTGCAAGCGCGCATTGAGGCGATGCGAAGACGACGCCACCGCCCGGGAAAGCTCTTGGGCGCGGCGCTCCCATTCTTCCTTGCGGGCTTGAGCCGCGGCCAGACGCGCAGTGTACGCCGCGTATTGCCGCTGCAATGCCTCTTGCCGGGCAGCGGCCTGCTCTGCCTGCGTACGCAACCGGGTTTCCACTGCCTCCACATCCGAATCCGGCAAGACAATACGCCGCTGCTCTCGGCAGCGCTCCATCGCTTGCGTGGCCTGGGCAAGGGCGGCCTGCGCCTCGGCAAGGGCGCGGCGCGCGGCCGCTTCGGCCTGCACCGCGGCTTGGAGCGCGGCGGCATGGTGGGCCATGGCCGCCCAAGTCTCTCCCAAGGCCTGGCGCCTGGCGCGCAGCGCCTCCAGCTTGTGGGCGCACTGGCGGCAATGCTCCTTATGCCGGACCACGGCCTCGGCGACGGGCTGCACAAGCGGCGTCCCATGGGCAAAGGGGTGATCGAGGCTTCCGCACAGCGGACAGGGAGAACCAGGACGCAGTTGCCGCCGCTTGGCCTCCAAGGATTCCATTTCCTTGACCAAGGCCAACTCCTCCTGACTTCGCTGCAGTTCTTCCTGGGCAGCGGCAAGCTCCCGCGCCACTGCCTCTTCCTCGGCTGCCCCCGCTGTCAGCGCGGCCTGCACCACAGCGCCCAGATCCACGTCCGTCTCGTTCTTGCGAAGAACGCCCAAGGTCTGAAGCCGCGCTTCCAAGGCCGCCTGCTCCCGCTGGCACCGTGCCACGCGCTGGGTTTCGGCATCCACGCGGGCCTTTTCCCGGTTCACGAGATTCTGCGCCTGGCGTTGGGTTGCCAGCGCCGCAGCGATTTCAGCGTCCCAACGCCGGGCCTCGGCCAGGCGCGGACGCATGGTCTCCCAAGCGCTGCGCGCTGTGGCCGCTTCGGTGCAGGCCGCCTCCACAGAAGCCCCCAGGGTGCGGGACTCGACGACCAGCGTCTGCACTTCCTGGGCCAAACGCTGGCAGGCGGCTTCGGCCTCGCGCGTCTCCTTTTCCAAACGCTCCACCTCCGCCACATCCCGCGCCGCCTCTTCGGCCCGCCGGGCCACGGCCGCAGTCCGCCGGTCGTCTTCCAGGGCCCGCAATTGCTGCAGTACCTGGGCTTCTGCCTCCTTGAGGGAGGCGGCTTCCTCCTGCAATGCCTGGAAGTCGCGCCAACGGGCCTGCAGGGCGCGCAGCGCTTCAAGATGTTCCGCGGTGGCCTGCGCCTGACGCTCCAATGCGGCAAGGCGCTGGGTCGCCTCTGACAACTCCTGAGCAGGCAGGAGCTCCAAGGCGGCCAAGCGCTCCGTCAAGGCGTCCAGCCGGGCGCGTTCTTCCTTGGCCCGCTCATGAGCGGCGATGGACAGCTGGGAGTAGATCTCGGTGCCGGTGATGCGCTCCAGAAGCGGCGCCCGCTCATCGGCCGCGGCGAGCAAAAAGGCGGCAAAGCCATTCTGGGCAAGGAGCACGGCCCGGGTGAATTGCTCAAAGCCCAGACCCAGGACCTCAGTCACCGCCCGCTCGGTTTCCCGCAGCCCTTCGGCCAAGACCGCGCCAGAGTCCAGGTCCACCAACTCGTGGCGCGGCGCCTGCAGGCGACCCTGGGCTTTTCCCCGCGCCCGGCGCTGGGTAAAACTCGCCTGATAGCGTCCCTTGGCGGTGGCGAAGGCAAGCTCCGCGCGCATCTCGGCCTCGCCCCGGGTCATGACCTCGTTGTTCGCCTCCGTCACCCGACCCATGCGCGGGGTGCGGCCATAGAGGGCCAGGGTCAGGGCATCGAGCACGGTGGTCTTGCCTGCACCTGTGGGGCCGGAAATGAGCAGCACTCCCTCGCCCGCCACTTCAGGACGCCTCCAGTCCACGACCCACGTACCGGCAAGGGAATTGATATTTTGGAGAACTAACGATTCAAGGCGCATGCTGGTCCCCGCACTGGAGCACGGTATCCATGAGCTCGGCAAAGGCCGCGGTCAGCTGCGGACGCAGGCCCTCCTCCACCGCATGGGCGTCCAAAAGGCGGCGGAAGACCTCCTCGGGCGAAAGCTCCTCCAAACGCTCCCCGGCAGCGCCCAAGGCCAAGGAGGGCGACCGGGGGACCCGCACGCACAAGACGTCCACCGCGCTTCCAGAAACCGCCGCCTCGATGCGGCGGCGCACGGTATCGGCAGGCTCTGGACTTGTGACCTCAACCTCCACCCACACACTCCCGCCGACCTCCACTAAACGCCGCAAATCCGCCTCCACCTGCGCCAACGGGCCGCACAGACGCACCATGGACTGCGGCGCAGGCGCGGCCAAGAGCTCGCACGTCATCCTGCCCTCGCCTTCCACCGTCACCAAGGTGGCGGACTTGGCCTTGCCGGCGTCGGCAAAACCCAAGGCAAGCGGGGCGCCGCTATAGCGCACGTGGGCACGGCCCGCCACCTCTTGAGCGCCGTGCACATGCCCCAAGGCCACATAGGTGCAGGCAGGAAAGACCTCCACCGGTACCCGGTCCACGCCTCCCACGGCAAAACGCATGCCTTGGCCGTCGGCCACCTGGCTGCCTGCCACGAACAGGTGGCCCAAGGCCACGGCCGGGGTCTGGGGGGCCATGGACCGGACCGAGCGCATGACCTCGGCGTATACCGCCGCCACTCCACGCACCCAGGCAGCGGCCTTGTCCTCCAAACACGCCCCGGGCATGGCCGTGCGCACATCGCGCTCCCGCAAATGGGGCACCGCTGCCACCGCCAACTCCGGCCGACCGTAAGGATCCATCAAAACCAGCGGCTGCGGCGCGGTGATCACATGCACCCCCAAGGCACGCAAAAGGCCCTTGGGTGCGGCCAAAAAAGACGGCGAGTCGTGGTTGCCTGCGAGGATCACCGCATGGCGGCAGCCTGTTTGCCGCAGTTCCTGGAGAAATCCGTAGTACTGCTCCTGGGCCGCAGCGCTGGGGGCGCCGGTATCGAAGACGTCCCCGCACACCATGAGCACGTCCACTGCGTGCGCGCGCACCATGGCAAGGAGCCAGCGCAGCACGGCCTCGTGCTCGGCATCGCGGCGGCGGCCATAGAGCCGGTGCCCTAAGTGCCAATCCGAAGTATGGAGAATGCGCAGGGCCATAGAAAAAACCTTCTCCCGCTCCGGCAGCCGACGCGATGCCCTCAGCAGCCAGCAGCTCGGTGTCCAGGGCCATAGAAAAAGCCTTCCCCCGCTCCGGCAGGGGAAGGCCAATGGCTAGGAGTTTTTCGCGTCGCGCGCCCGGATCTCCGCGCGCTTGATCTTGCCGCTGATGGTCTTGGGCAGTTCCGTCACGTATTCGACGATGCGAGGATACTTGTACGGGGCAGTGACCTTCTTGACGTGGTTTTGCAGCTCACGGGTAAGCTCCGGCGAAGGGGTGTATCCCGGGGCAAGGACCACCGAGGCCTTCACCGCCTGCCCCCGATCCGGATCCGGCACACCGGTGACCGCGGCCTCCACCACTGCCGGATGGGACACCAGGGCGCTTTCCACCTCAAAGGGCCCGATGCGGTAGCCCGAGCTCTTGATGAGATCGTCCACCCGGCCCAAAAACCAGAAGTAGCCGTCTTCATCCACCCAGGCCTTGTCGCCCGTATGGTACACCCCGCCTTCCATGACATTGGCGGTCTTGTCTTCGGCCTTCCAGTATTCTCGAAAAAGCCCTACCGGTCGAGGGGAAAGACGCACGCAAATCTCGCCTTCCACGCCCGGAGGACACACTTCCCCGGTCTCGTCGAGGAGCACGATATCCCATCCCGGCGCAGGCTTGCCGATGGAACCGGGCTTGGGCTCCATGCAGGGGAAGGTGGCGATCTGCAGGGTGGTCTCGGTCTGGCCGTAGCCCTCGAAAATGGGGAGCCCCAGCTTTTCCTTCCACTCGAGGAACACGCTGTCGTTGAGGAGCTCACCTGCGGTCGTGCAATGCCGCAAGGCAGAGAGGTCGTAGCGGGAAAGGTTCTCACGCACCAAGAAGCGGTAGATGGTGGGCGGGGCGCAGAAGGTGGTCACCCGGTGCTTGGCCATGACCGAAAGCAGGCGCGAGGGGTCGAACTTTCCCCGGTAGTCCCACACGAAGACCGTGGCCCCGGCCAACCACTGGCCATAAAACTTGCCCCACACCGATTTGGCCCAGCCCGTGTCCGCCACGGTGAGATGCACGTCTCCAGGCCGCAGATCATGCCACAGCTTGCCGGTCACCATGTGCCCCAAGGGGTAGGTAAAGGTGTGGAGCACCATTTTCGGGTACCCGGTGGTGCCGGAAGAAAAGAACACCGTGGCCGGGTCGTCGCCCCCCGGGGCATCGGCCGGCCGGAGGTACTGGGCGGAAGCCGCGGCGATCACGTCTTCCCAGCGCTTCCAGGGAGAAGGCGCAGCCTCGGCGCCGGTCAGCACGAACACCGACAAGGTAGGACACTGCGGCATAGCCGCCTCCACCGTGGCCTGCACCGAAGCGTCGGCCACGATGCCTTTGATTGCTGCGGTCTGGACGCGATAGATGATATCGTTTGCCGTCAGCAGCGCCGGCGAGGGCACGCCCAAGGCCCCCAGCTTGTGCAGGGCGAGCATGAGGATCCAAAACTCCACCCGGCGGTGGACGATGATCATCACCGTATCCCCACGGCCAATGCCCATGCCTGCCAAGGCATTGGCCATGCGGCTGGACTGTTCAGCAAAATAGCCCATGGTGTATTCCCGTCGCACGCCAGCGTCATCCACATGGATCATAGCCAGACGCTGCGGATCCGTGGCGGCGACAGTGTCCACGAAATCAAAGGCGAAATTGTAGCGCGGCGGCACCTCCACACGCCAGGTGCGCACCAGTTCTTCATACGACGAAGGATGCATCGAGCTCATGGCAGTCTCCACAAAAGAAAATACGTTAGATGGCCACATCGAGGAATTCCGCCGGACCGCCGATGCCGCGCAGGGCATGGGGGGTGCGGGAAGTGAAATAGAGACTGTCCCCTGGTTCGAGCACGTACTCCTGATCGCCGATGGTGATCTCCAGCGTGCCGGAAAGCATGTAGATGAATTCCTGCCCTGGGTGCTCGTTGAAGGTGAGCTGGTCCTTCTCCTTGGCCGGGACGGTCACCAAAAAGGGCTCCATTTTGCGGCCCACGAAGCGGTACGCCAGGCTTTTGTAGTCATAGTCCTTGCGCCGCTCCACGCTCATGCCTTTGCCGCGGCGCACCAGACTTACCCGGTGCAGGTGAGCCTCAGCGCCGGAGACGAGCACCGTAAGATCCACCCCCAAGTGTTTGGCCACTGCCACCAAGTATCCTGCCGGGATTTCACAGGTCCCGGACTCATAGCGGCGCACGGCGTCGGGATCCACTTCCAGGCGAGCGGCTACGTCCTCGACACTCAACTCCAACGCCTCGCGCAAGCCGCGCAAACGCGAGGCAATTTCCGTGTACGATTCTTCCATAGATCTTCTCCTTGCAATGGACCTTAGGCCGCCGCAGTATCGTAGCGCGCAAAGGTCATGGTGAAAAAGGCCTTGCCCCGCGTGGCGGAGCGCAACTCCGTGGAAAAGCCGAACAGCGTGCGTAAGGGGGCCAAGGCGTGGATCACGGTCTGGAGCGCATCACCATCCATGGACTCAATGCGCGCGCCCTTTGCCCCCAAAAGACTCACCATATCGCCCACAAACTCCGCCGGCGCGGTCACCACCACGCGCATGATGGGCTCCAAAAGCACGCTGCCGGCCTCGGTCATGGCGCGCTCCATGGCCTCCATGGCAGCCATGCGCACGCCCAACTCCGTAATGCCGCCATCCACCGGGGCCACCGCCAGGATTACGGCCTCGGTATCAGTCACGGCATAGCCCTGCACCCCGCCATGGAGGGCGTC
This sequence comes from Thermodesulfomicrobium sp. WS, assembly GCF_027925145.1. Lineage (GTDB taxonomy): Bacteria > Desulfobacterota > Desulfovibrionia > Desulfovibrionales > Desulfomicrobiaceae > Thermodesulfomicrobium. The sequence goes on along the minus strand of NZ_AP027130.1, from coordinate 1,334,148 downwards.
TTCCACGGCCTGCACCGCCACGGCCTGATGCATACAGTCCGCTTCGCAGCGCACCAGGTTGCCCGTGCCTCGAGGCCGGGGGGCAACGGCCACCGCCACCTGGGCGCGGTGCAGGGTGTCTCCCAGGAGCCGCGCCACCTGCGCCTGGGCCTGAGCCTGCTGGGCCACGGTCTCCTGAAAGATGACCTGGGGGTTTCCCGCGCGAAACTGCAGTCGGCTTTCGCGCCGCAAGCGCTCCAAGGTGATCTCCAGGTGGAGCTCGCCAAGGCCCGAGAGCACCAATTGCTCCGTGTCCGGGTCCGTGGTGACCCGCAGCGTCGGGTCTTCCACGGCGTAGCGTTCGAGGAGCTGGCGCAGCCGGTCGGTATCGCTGGCGCTGGCCGGGACAATGGCCTGGGAGATCACCGGCTCGTGGAGATCGATGTTTTCGAGCCGCAGGCTCCCCCGCTCGCCAAGCAGGGTGTCGCCGGTGACCGCATCCCGAAGGCCCGTAGCCAGGACGATGTCTCCGGCCTGGGCCAGCGATGTGGGCTCCAGGTGATGGGCATGGGCAGTGTACACCTTGTGGGCCTTTTCGAATCGGCCGGTGCGGGTATTGAAGAGCGTGGCATTTTCTCCCAGCGCGCCGCTATACACTCGCAAAAACACCCGCTTGTGCGCCCCATCGAACTGCACCTTGAAAGCGTAGGCCACGGTCACCTCTGGAGAAATGCCCGCTTCTTCAAGGCGCTGACACACCTCAGCGTGCCCCGCCGATTCCATGGGCCCAGGCAAATAGCGGCGCACCCCGTCCAAAAGCGGCTGCACGCCGTAATTTTTGAGGGCGCTTCCAGCAAACACCGGCACCGCTCGGCAGGCACGCGTTGCCCGGGCCAAGGCAGCGTGCGCCGCCTCCGTCTCCACCGGCTCGTCGGCCAAATAACGCTCCAAGATGGTGTCATCCACCTCGGCCAGGCGCTCCACGGCCACCCGCCGCCACGCCGAAAGCTCCGAAAAATCCACAGGGGCCACGGCAACTTCCTGGCCAAGACTTGCCACATCGAAAAGCAAACGGGTCCCGGCCCAGACATCGAGCACGGCGTGCGCCTCCCCGGGGTCCGGCACGGTCACCGGCACCGGCACCACGCCAAAGCGCTCGGTGATCTCGGCAAGCACGCGGCCATAGTCCGCACCGGGACGGTCCATCTTGTTGATGAACACCACCTTGGGAAGATGGTATTTCTCGGCCTGGCGCCACACGGTCTCGCTCTGAGGCTCCACCCCGGCCACGCCACAGAACACCACCACCGCGCCGTCACACACCCGCAGCGAGCGCTCCACCTCCACATTGAAGTCCACATGGCCCGGGGTATCGATGATGTGGATGCGGCAGTCCTGCCACGTAACCGTGGTGCTCGCTGCAGTGATGGTGATACCGCGCTTCTGCTCTTCTTCCAGATAGTCCATGGTGGCGTTGCCGTCATGGACTTCTCCCATGCGATGGATCTTGCGGGTGTAATAGAGGATGCGCTCCGTAAGGGTGGTCTTGCCGGCGTCGATATGGGCCACGATGCCAACGATGCGGGATTCTTTGGGGGCAGCCATGGCTTTCCTCACGAAAAGATCGTGGTGCGTACCAAGAAATCCTCAGGCCCGAGCCGATCCCATGGCCAGCCGCCAAGGAGCCGTGGTGGCAGCACAAAGCGGGCGCACACCTCTTCTTCGCTATAGGCCAGGTACCAGCGGGACCGCTGACTGGGGTCGGTACGCCGCAGGCTCCCCAGGATGCGGGCGTACGCCTCGGCCTGGGGCGAAGGGCCAAGAGTATCCACCACCCCGTAGTCTTCCGGAGTAAAGGCAAGGGGCGTGGGAAAGCCCCCCAAACCTAGGTCCACCACCACCCCATCCCCGGCCACACCCAAGGCCGCCACCAGGGCGGAAACATCGACATCGGTGGAGTACACCCATGGCACGGAAAGGAAATCACAGGCAAAAAGCAACGCCCGGTCCCAAGGCGCCGGAGCCACCACCGCCACCTGGGGAACGCGGGCCACAAGGGCCAAGGTGATGGCCGAAGCCAAAGCGGACAACGGAAAACACCCCGAGTGATAGAGGAACACGGCAAAGGCCGCAGGCCGGGCGCTTTCCTTGAGCGCCGCGCTTCCCAAATGCACGGCGCGCTCGCTGGTCATGGCCCAGCCCCGGGTCAGGGCGTGGGCCATTGCTACGGCATTCTTGATCACCCCTTTTTCCGGGGCCGGAGTGTCTTCATACGCCTGGGCAAGGTCCGCGTCCGTAACATGCGGGGCAAGGCCCAGGCGCTCTAGTTGTGCATCCATACTCGCCTCCCGTACATAGTCGGGAGAATCCTTCCACAATCCGCCCTACTCGGCAAGGCTACAGGGCGGCGAGTACCGCCTCGCCCATCTGCGCGCACCCCACCACAGTGGCGCCGTGGGTGGCGATATCTCGAGTGCGCAGCCCACGCCCAAGTACCGTGCGCACTGCCTGCTCCACGGCCTGGGCTTCGGCCTCCAGGCCAAGCCCATGGCGCAGCAGCATGGCCACGGACAAGATGGTCGCCAAAGGATTGGCCACGTCCTGGCCTGCAATATCCGGTGCAGAGCCATGAATGGGCTCGAAAAGGCCAGGGCCGGATGCACCCAGGGAGGCTGAAGGCAGCATGCCGAGACTTCCCGTGATGGCCGCGGCCTCGTCGGAGAGGATATCCCCAAAAAGGTTCTCCGTAACCACGACGTCAAAGGCATGAGGGGCGCGCACGAGCTGCATGGCGGCATTATCCACGTACATGTGCGTCAACTCCACGTCCGGATAGTCTTGGGACACCCGCGCCGCCACCTCCCGCCACAGGCGCGAGACCTCGAGGACATTGGCCTTGTCCACGGAGCACACCTGACGACGGCGTCTACGGGCAGCCTCAAAGGCCACGCGCAGGATGCGCTCAATCTCCGACTCGCGGTAGATCATGGTATTGAACGCCGCACGTTCGCCGTCCACCACTGCTTCGCCCCTGGGCTCGCCAAAGTAAAGGCCACCAGTGAGCTCGCGCACCACCAAGACATCCACACCCTGAGCGGCGATGTCGGCACGCAACAGGGAAGATGCAGCAAGCTCGGAATAGAGCACCGCGGGGCGTAGATTGGCAAAGAGCCCCAGGGCCTTGCGGATCCCCAAAAGCCCCTTTTCCGGACGCAGGGCAGGCTCCAAGTCGTCCCACTTGGGCCCACCCACGGCACCGAGCAACACGGCGGAACTCGCCTGGCACGCGGCCACGGTGTCTTCAGGGAGCGGAACACCGACGGCGTCGATGGCCGCCCCGCCAATGAGCGCACGCCGAATCTCCACGGCGTGGCCGAAACGCTCAGCCACCGCCGCAAGGACCCGCTCCGCCTGGGCGGTGATTTCCGGGCCGATGCCGTCACCAGGGAGCACGCACACCGAGATCTTCATGCTGCACCTCCCAGGCGCCGGCGCACGTACTGGACGAGGCCGCCGGCCTCAAGCATCTCCATCATGAACCCTGGCACCGGACGCACCTGAAAGGTCTCGCCCGTGGTGCGGTTTTCCACCACGCCCTGGGCGACATCCACCACCAGCGCATTCCCATCGCCCAAGCGGTCGATGGCGTCGCCCATCTCCAAGAGCACCAGCCCCATGTTGAAGCCGTTGCGATAAAAGATGCGGGCAAAACTCTTGGCCAACACCACCGGGATGCCCGCCCCAAGGATGGCCAGGGGCGCGTGCTCCCGGGAAGAGCCACAGCCAAAGTTCTCCCCTGCCACCAGGACGTCGCCGGGGGACACCCGCCGCACCCAGCCTGGAGTCAGGCCTTCCATGCAGTTTTTCCCGAGTTCTCCAGGGTCTGCGGTCACGAGAAACCGCGCCGGGATGATGGCATCCGTATCGATATGATCACCCACCACATGGGCTTTTCCTTCAAAACGCATCGATATGCTCCTTACCCAGCCACCTGGGCCGGATGGATGATGGTGCCTGCCACGGCAGTGGCCGCAGCCACTGCAGGGCTGGCCAAATAGACTTCGGATTCGAGGCTCCCCATGCGGCCACGGAAATTGCGGTTGGTGGTGGCCAAGCAGCGCTCGCCGCCGGCCAGGATCCCCATGTGCCCGCCCAGACACGGACCGCAGGTGGGCGGCCCCACCACGGCGCCAGCGTCCAAAAACACCTCCAAAAGACCTTCGTTCAAGGCCAAACGGTAGGCCTTGGGCGAGGCAGGCAGCACAATAAGACGCACGCCGCGCGCCACCTTGCGGCCGCGCAGCACCGCCGCAGCCACGCGCAAATCCTCGATGCGGCCATTGGTGCACGAACCGATGACCACCTGGTCCACTGGGATGCCGGAAACCTCTTCCACGGGTTTGACGTTTTCCGGCAGGTGCGGACAGGCCACCCGCGGGCTCATGCCCGTGACGTCCACGCGCAGGCGCTGCGCATACGCTGCGTCCGCGTCTGGAACGATGGGGGCGTCCTGGGTGCGGCCATGGGCAGCGGTGTAGGCCAGGGTCGTGGCATCCGCGGCAAAGAGCCCGGCCTTGCCCCCGGCCTCGATGGCCATGTTGGCCATGGTCATGCGGCCTTCCACGCTCATGGCGTCCACCACCGGACCGCCGAATTCCAGCGCCTTGTACAGGGCCCCAGCCACGCCGATGCGGCCGATGACCTCGAGGATGAAATCCTTGGCGCTCACGTACGGCGCCACCGTCCCCACCAGGTCCACGCGGATGGTCTCCGGTACCTTGAACCAGGTCTCGCCCAAGGCCATGGCCGCAGCCACGTCCGTGCTCCCCAGACCTGTGGCAAAGGCACCCAAGCCCCCGTAGGTGCAGGTGTGGGAGTCCGCACCCACCACCACATCGCCAGGCCCCACCAGGCCCAGTTCCGGAAGCAAGGCGTGCTCCACGCCCACATCGCCGCCTTCGTAGTAGTGGACGATGCCGAACTGGCGGGCAAAATCCCGCACCACCTTCACCTGCTCGGCGGAGTCGATATCCTTGTTGGGGGTGAAGTGGTCACACACCAGGACCACCCGCTCGGGATCAAAGACCCGAGACACCCCCATGGCGCGCAGCGATTTGATGGCCAAGGGCGCGGTGATGTCGTTGGCCAAGGCCAAGGACACCCGACACCGGACAATCTGCCCGGGCCCCTCCACCGGATCGTTGGTGTGCCGCTGCAGTATCTTTTCGGCTAAACTCTGGCCCATACCGTTTCCTCCTCACGTTTGGCCAGGCGGTTCAAGGCATTGATATACGCCTTGGCGCTGGCCACGATGATATCGGCGTCCGCAGCGCGTCCCACCGCGGACTTGCCGTTTTCCTCGATGCGCACCGTGACCTCGCCCTGGGCGTCCGTGCCGCCGGTGATGGCATTGACGGCGTAGCGCAGCAACTTGGGGGTCCGGCCCACGGTCTTGCTGATGGTGTGGAACACCGCATCAATAGGACCTGTGCCAAAATCGGACACCGTGCGCTCCTCGCCATCCACGTACATCTTCACCACCGCGTTGGGGATGGCCATGTTGCCGCTGATGGCGCTCAAATATTCCAACCGGTACTTGTCAGGGATGCGGAAGATCTCATCAAGCACCACGGCTTCCAAGTCTTCGATGAAGATCTCTTTCTTCCGATCCGCCAATTTTTTCATAGCCGCAAACACGATATCGACCTGCTCTTCGCTTAAGGCGTAGCCCAAACCCTCCAGACGGGCCTTGAGGGCCGCCCGCCCCGAATGCTTGCCCAAGACCATGTCCTCCGCAGCGCGTCCCACCGATTCCGGAGTCATGATTTCATACGTCTGCCGGTGCTTGAGCACCCCATCCTGGTGGATGCCGGATTCGTGGGCAAAGGCATTAGAACCGATAATCGATTTGTACGGCGGAATGGGCTGGCCAATAATGAGGGAAAGCAGTCGTGTCGAGGGATAAATCTGCTCCTTCACGATACCGGTTTCCAGACCGTAGTAGTCCTTGCGCACTTCCATGGCCATGACCACTTCTTCCAGGGCGGCGTTGCCGGCACGCTCCCCGATGCCCGCCAAAGTCACTTCCGCCTGCCGGGCGCCGGCGCGCAAGGCCGCCAGGGTATTGGCCGTGGCAAGGCCCAGGTCGTTATGGCAATGCACGGAAAACACGGCCTTATGGGCGTTGGGGATATGCTCCAAGAGGTAGCCGATGAGGTCGGCAAACTCCTGCGGCTGGATGTAGCCCACGGTGTCGGGCACATTGATGGTGGTGGCGCCGGCATCGATGGCGCGGGTAAAGACCTGGACCAGAAAATCCGGGTCCGAGCGGGAGGCGTCCTCGGCGGAAAACTCCACATTGGAGGTCTTGGAGGCAGCATAGCGCACCGCGGCGTCCACCATCTCCAGCACCTGCTCCCGGGTTTTGCGCAACTTGTACTGCATGTGAATGTCCGAGGTGGCGAGGAAGGTGTGGATGCGGCCGTGTTCCCCTTCCCGCACGGCCTCCCAGGCCCGGTCGATGTCTGTGGGAATCGCCCGGCACAGACCTGCGATCTGGCAACCGCGCACCGTACGGGCGATATCGCGCACGGCCTCGAAGTCCCCTTGGCTTGCGGCCGGGAATCCCGCCTCGATGATGTCCACGCCCAAGGCCTCCAACTGGCGGGCCAGGCGGATCTTCTCCTCGCGGTTCATGGTGGCGCCTGGAGATTGTTCCCCGTCGCGCAAGGTGGTGTCAAAGATGTACACTCGCTGAGACATACGTTTCTCCTTTGAGGTTATGGGGGATAAAAAAACAGCTGGAAGCCTCTGGCAGGGCCATTTCCGGGGTGGTTCCAGCAACCGAAAACGAGAAAAGAGGATGGGTGGTTACGAGAGTCGCTGAGCGTCTCGTAGCCGTAGCGAGTGCCGCCGGAGGGGCAGCAGCACAAAGGAATAGATGAGACCGGACAGCAGGTAGCCCAAACCACACACAAAAAGCAGCAGCTTGGGCTCGGAAGCGATCAGCACGAACAGGAAGAGCGCGGTCACCGTGGCGCTGAAGCGATGGGTGCGCAGACCGTCCATCTCCTTGAAGGAAAAATAGCGGACGGCGCTCACCATGAGCAAGGAAACCACAAAGGACAGGGCCAAGAGGACCTGGGCGGCCAGCGACGTAGCCGCAAAGCCCAAGTGATGGGCAAAGAGCACGAAGGCGGCCAGGATGCAGGCGGCAGCGGGAATGGGCAGGCCAATGAAGAACTTTTTGCTGATCTTGCCGGTCTGGATGTTGAACCGGGCTAGACGCAGGGCGCCGCAGGCAATGATCAAAAACGCCGCCATCATGCCCAGACGCTCAAAGGCATGCAGATGCCACTGATACACCAAAAGGGCCGGGGCCACGCCGAAGGCCACCAGATCGGCCAAGGAATCCAACTGGACGCCAAAGTCCGAGGCGGAATTGGTCAGCCGGGCCAGCTTGCCGTCCAGCCCATCGAAAAGACAGCTGCCCAAAATAGCCACCGCAGCCATCTCGAAACGCCCTTCCAAGGACCACAGCATGCCCACGAAACCCACAAACAGGCTCGCCATGGTCATCATGTTGGGCAACAGATAGTAACCGCGGTGCTTGGGCTTGGGATGTTCCATAAAAAAATCGTACTCATGCCAGGGGTTCGCGCTTGCGGGCAACCACCGTTTGGCCGGCCACGGTGCGCTCTCCCTCCTGGATGCTGGGCTCATAATCCAGCGGCAGGTAAAGGTCAACCCTGGATCCAAAGCGGATCATGCCGAACCGCACCCCGCGCGGCAGTGCGTCCCCAGGCCGCACCCAATCGACGATGCGCCGGGCGATGAGGCCTGCGATCTGGACGACCGTAAAGCGGCTGCCATCCTCAGCTTCCAAATCCATGATGCAGCGCTCGTTGTCCGTGGAGGCCTTATCCAGGGAGGCATTGAAGAACTTTCCCGGAATGTAGCGCATCTGCCGCACCACGCCTGCCACCGGCGTCCGGTTCACATGCACGTTGAAGACGTTCATGAAAATGCACACCGCCATACGCGGCGTGCCGTGCACCGGGTCCGGCATGGGGGCCACGCGCACCACCCGGCCATCGGCCGGCGCCACGACGACGCCCTTTTCCTGGGGCACCACCCGTTCCGGATCGCGAAAAAAATTGAGGATAAAGGCCACCACTCCCAATCCCACGAGGCTGAGGACCACCCACTCCGCCAGGGCAAAGACCATGGTGGCAAGGGTGGCGAGAAAAAGAAACGGCATCCCTTCCGGGGCAAGGCCACACCAAGGTTTGCGCATACATGCTCCTTACGCCGCGCCCTTGCGGCGATACTGTTTGCGCCATTCATCCAAAAAAAGCACCGCGGTCTCCACGGCCGAGAGGGTCCCCTCGCGGGCCCGAACCGCGGCCACCACGTCCTCGAAAGAGGCATCATCCCGCAAACCTAGGTTTCTGGCAAGGGCAGTCACCTCGGCCGCCAAATCCGGCTCCACAAAGGAAGGGTGTGCCTCCGCCTTGCGCCACCCCAAGGCCGCGCCCACCACAGCAAGGAGCGTTTCCATGCGCTGTGGGTAGGTGTGTTCGGCAAGCACGCGCGCCCTGGCCCGCGCCGCCATGGCGGTGCGCTCCTCTTCGTGGGCGAGAAAATACCGGGTTGCCTCCACCATGGCATCCAGATGGTCCACCACCGCCAGCTCCTGATCGGCAAAAAGCTCGGCCAAGAGCGCTCGTCGGTCCACCACCTGAAAGGCCCCACAGGCGGCGATCTCAAAGGTGCGCGGATTGACGAAATCGCCATCCCCCACGGTCACCGCAGGCCGCACGCTGGAGTGCAGGTTGAGATTGACGCGGGTAGCGCAGAAGATCTTCACCGCCTCTTCGGTCTCGATGCGCGCTCCACCGCGCTGCACGTACGGGGCCAGGATCTCCTCACCGTCCCAGTCGCTGCCCCAAATGCGAAAATCCATGTCCGCAAAGGCCCGAAAGGCCAGCCGCCGGTTGGGATACCCCGCGCCGACGAAGGAGACATCACTGCCGTAGGTACGCCGCTCCACCGGGGTGAGTGGCACTGGCCGATGGATTTCGGGATCCGCGGCCAAGGGGAGATAGGAGGCCCGCTTCTGGCCGACTTCGGCCAGCCGTTCCAGAAACGGCTCCTTCTGGATGGTGAAAAAAAAGTCATAGAGCGGGGCAAAGGCCTGCCAATAGGTAAAGACGGCATAGTCCTCCACGAACCACATGGCCGTCGGGACCCCGTCTCGGGCAAGGCGCCGCAAGGCCTGCCGGGAAAGCGGTGCCTGCGCCATGGCCAGCACCAGGTCCGGCGAAAAGCGCTCCACCTGGGCAAGCACCGCCTGGGAGACGAGCTGCAAAAATCCGTTCTCCAGGGCGTCCACCGCCTCCGGGCCCACACGCAGCGCCCGCAGATTTTGAAAAGTGGGATAGAAAAGCGGCGCCTCAAAGGTCTCCACCACGTGCCCCAGCCCCGCCAAGGCCCGGGCCACAGCGCGGCCCACGGGAAGCGAGCCGCCGTAAAGCGGCAGCACCACCAGGATCCGGCGCACCCCCCAATCAGTCATACAGACCTCCCACCACCCCAGGCAGCATCCAGTCTTTTTCCGTCATCCACGCATGGCCTCCTGATCCAGGCGCCCCCAGGCCCCATACGGCCGCCACCTGGGCGCGAAATGCCTGACGTCCGGCCGCAGTGGGGTCTTCTCCAGCCACCGGCTGGTAGCACACGCCCAAGGCATCCATGCCGCTTTGCAGGGCCACGACACCCGCAGGCAGCGCCCCCTCGCCCCGGGCAATCCAGCGGATCGTCTCCCGCTGTGCAAGCGGCGCCAGGCACGCCCCCGGCGTGGGACAGGCCGCGGTCTCCAGGCACGGTGCACAGGGAAGCACCGATTGCAGCACCACGTGTCCTTCCCCGTAGGGGCCGGTCTCATGCACCCACGCCGAGGCCAAATACGCCCCCAAGACCGGCACCCCCAACCGGGCCGCCATATGGGCCACACCCGTGTCCGGTGAAAGCACCAGGCCGCATTCTGCCACAGTCGCCCACAACTGCCGCCAACCGGTCTGCCCCACGAGGTTGCGGGTGGAGCGGCCAAGGGCCGCAGGCAGCGCGGCCATGAGTTCCGCCGCCAAACGCTCCTGGCCCGGAGCGCCGAGCAGCACCACGTCCGCCCCGCCAAGGCGGCTCAGGGCCGCGCCGATCCAGGCGGCGAGTACCGAGGCCGGCAGCGAGCGCCGTGGATGCTGCCCGGCAAGCACCACCCCCAGCGTGCGCCCCCGCGGCTGCGCCGGAGGATGGACCGTAGCGGGCGCGGCCGGCTCCCGGGCAAGAAGCCCCCAGGCGTCCACCAGATTGAGGCCAGCGCTTCGGCGCTCCTGGGACCAGCGAATGAGGAGCGAAAACCATGGGGGCACGCGCAGACTCCCCCCCACACCGCCGTAACCGCGCAGGCGCTCCGCAGCAAAGGCCGCGGCCAAGGCCGCAGAAAGTCCAGAATAATTGAGTAGATAAACTTCAGCAGGATCGAGAGACTGCATCGTGGCCACCGCACGGCGCACCAACGACCATGCTCCGGGGCGTTTGCCGTGCACCGGCAGCTCCAGCACCTGGGCTTGAGGGTACGCAAGGCGGGCGAGCTCTGCCAAGTCACGATCCACCACGAGCACCGCTCCCGGCGGCAGGCTCGCCATCAAGCGCCCGGTTTGCAGGATATCGCCGAACCGGGCGAGCTGGAAGACCACCGAGGGCTGCGCCACCCTCACCCGCCCATGGTAAACAGCTTGGGATTGCCGGTCACCTTGCGCACCAAGGCCCGGTAGTCCTGCGCCCCATGGGAACCCGGCGCGTATTCGTACACGGTCTTGCCATACGCCGGACACTCCGAAAGGCGCACGTTGTACCGGACGGGCTCGCACACAAGGTCGCCGTAGAGCTCTTGCAAACGCTTGAGGATCACATCGGGATTCTTGACGCGCTTATCGTAGAACGTGGGTAGGATATACTTGAGCGCCACTTCGCTGCGGTACTTCTGGATAGCGCTCATGCTCTTCAAGAATTCCACCAAGCCCTGCAGGGTCATGACTTCCAGGCTCACCGGGGTGAGCACTTCATAGACATAAAAGAGCACATTGACCGTCAAGGGGTCCCATCCCGGAGAGGTATCTACCACCACGTAGTCGTAGCTCGTCTCCACCGGCTCCAGGGCCTCCGCCAACGTGAGCTCACCACCAAAATCCTTGCGGTCGATGAGGCGCTTCACCCCAGCCAGAGAGCGGCCGCCCGCAAGGAGCCACAGATTCTCCCGCGCCTTGACCACCGCCTCGTCCGCCGAAAGCTCTCCGGTCACGAGCTCCGTGAGCCCAGCCTTGGGCTTGACCCCCAACGAATAGGCATCCTGCCCCTGGGTGTCCGTATCCACCAAAAGGACCCGATTGCCTGCCAAGGCAAGTCCTGCGGCCAGGTGTACGGCCGTGGTGGTCTTGCCCACTCCGCCTTTGCTCAAACACACACCGATACGCCGCGGACCCGGTCCCTTGGGGGCATCCGACGGCCGCGCACTGTCGGCAAGCGCAAACCGATGGCCGCAGGCACGGCATTGGGCCTTGGTGGCGCCAGCAGGAATCTTGGACACATCCACCCGGTGTTCCTTGCCACACCGCGGACACACCACGCGCAGGGGTTCGGTTGTCATGATTTTTCCTCCAAAAGACGGGCCACGGCGCGCGGATCGTCCTTGCGCCGGATTTCTTCCAAAAGCTGCGCCAAAGCCAGATTGACGAGGCGCGATTTGGAAACGCGCACATCCGGGGCGAGCTCGTCGCGCAACCGCTGGCTTGCGGCCTCCAGCCGGTCGTACACCTCTGGACGCAGGTAATGCGTCGCCTTGCGGACGCGGCAGCGGCTTTGAGACCGCTTTTTCGGCGCTACGATGGACGCTTTCTGGGGGGCAGCGCATTGCTGGATCAGGGCATTGAGTTCTTCCAAACCCTGCACCGTCTCATGCGCCTCTCCAGAGAAAAGCTCTCCCAGGACATCTCGACGGACGGCATTCATGCGTGCGCCTCCCCCACGATCCGGGCCTTGCGCCGAGTGACGAACTCCTCCACAAAGGACCCGAACTCCTCGGCCGCCCGGACCACGGCAAGACCGCAGCGCAAATGCTCCCCAACGTCCGCGGATACGTGCACCACCTCCACATCCACAGCCAGGGTGCGCCCATCCACTTCAAGCCGCGCCCCTTCGAGCACCATGCCCGGCTCCAAGAGAGCCCCATCCTCGAGAGCAATCCCGAGCCCCCAGCGAGAAATATCGAGCACCGGCCAGGACTGCTCGCCCAACCGCAGCCATGCCTCCTGCGCATCGAGAGGGACGCGGTAGGTGCTGCGCACGGCATCCACCGGCTCCTCTTCAGCCCAAAAAAGCAGCTCGTCGCCTTCGGTTCCGTCCACCCTCACCAAGGATTCCACCACATCCTGCTCGTGCATACCTCCTCCTCAAGCCTTGCCAATGGACCGCCCTCCCGCCTAGCACCGAACCATGCATCCCGTCACGGTCCTCACCATTGGCTCGGTCAAAAAACCCTTCTGGCAGCAGGCGGTAGATCACTACCAACGCTGTCTGCGCTCCCGCCTGCGCCTCACCCTCACCGCCCTTTCCCCGGGACGCGGCCCGCGGGACCGCTGCCGCGAAGAAGAAGCACGCCGTATCCTGAGCCAAATCACGCCCCGCCACCGGCTCCTTGTCCTGCACGATGCCGGGCCAGCGCGCACCTCGGCGGAATTCGCCCGCCTTTTGGGCGGACTCTGGGACAAAGGCCTTGTCCCGTGCTTTGCCGTGGGCGGACCTTTCGGCCTGACGCCGCAGCTGCTTGACGCTGCCTGGGACCAGGTGAGCCTTGGCCCCATGACCCTGCCGCACGAGCTGGCCCTGGTGGTGCTTCTGGAGCAACTCTACCGGGCAAGCACCATTTTGGCAGGGGTGGCCTACCACTACTGATCCGTCCACTCCAAGACGGCATCCAAACGAGGAAGCAACGGCCGCACCGCAGCCTTGTCTTGGTCGGAGACGTTCTTTTCCATGGTCTCGTACTGGGCGATGCTCTGGCGAAGATTGGCGACCATCTCCGGCTTCATGGATGCCGGGATCGACGTGTCCTTTTCCAATTCCGCCAGGCTTTGCCGAAGCTGGACAAGCGGAGAATCCCCGCCCTCGCTCATCTTGAGCACCATGTAAGTGCTCATCACCCGCGAGGCGAGGTCCGCCCAGGACGCGGCGTCCAGGCCGTTTTTGGCGAGCACGGCCTGCGCCTTGGCGTCGCGCATCACCGCTTTGCCCCACTGCGCCGCCAATGCCGCCGGGCTCTCTTCCTCCGGGCTGCCTTCTCCTTCCATGGCATCGAAGACCGGCTTGAGTTCCTCGTAGGATCGCACGAAGCGCTCCACCTGGCTTGACGTCAACGGACCTTGCGCCCAAGCCGCACTCCACAGCACCACCGCCATCCCCAATCCAATCCCCAGCAGTTTTGCTCGCATGCTCTTTCCCTATTTCCTTTCGGTTATTGGCACATTGCCCTTTGCGGGAGTTACCGCTATACTCGGCCAAGTTCAAGGCAAAAACCATCTTCCTTCTTAAGGAGTGTTGCATGATTCCCCAAGACCTCCTCTACAGTTCCTCCCACGAATGGGTCCGTCTGGACGGTGACGAGGCCATCATCGGCATCACCCATTTTGCCCAAGAGCAGCTCGGCGACCTGACCTTCGTGGAAACCCCGGCCGTGGGCGCACGCCTTACCCCGGGAGGCGAAGCCGGCACCGTGGAATCCGTCAAGGCGGCCAGTGAAATCTACTGCCCCGTGGCCGGCGAAGTCGTGGCCGTCAACGCCGCCCTGGAAAGCGCCCCAGAGCTCGTCAATCGCGACCCCTACGGCGAAGGCTGGCTTTTCCGGGTGCGTCTTACCCAACCGCCTCAGGATCTCCTGTCCGCCAGCGCCTACGCGGAGCACATCGCTGCCCAAGCCCATTAGGAGGCGCGCCTCATGCCATACATTGCGCACACGCCGGAAGATCAGCAGGCCATGCTGGCGGCTATCGGCGCCGCTTCCATCGAAGCGCTCTTCGCCGATATCCCCGCGTCCCTGCGGTCCCCGGAACTGGATTTGCCCGCAGGAAAAAGTGAAGACCATGTCCTGCGCCACCTGGCCCAGCTGGCGGCTAAAAACAGCACCGACCTGATCTCCTTCTTGGGAGCAGGTTTCTACGATCACGCCATCCCAGCGGCAGTGGACGCCCTGGCGGGCAGGAGCGAGTTCGTCACCGCCTACACCCCCTACCAGGCCGAGGCATCCCAGGGCATCCTCCAGGCCATCTTCGAATACCAGACCGCCATGGCCCGGCTCATGGACATGGAAGTGGCCAATGCCTCCCTCTACGACGGCGGCACCGCCCTCTACGAGGCCATCATGATGGCCGTGCGCCACACCAAGCGCACCCGCATCGTCATCTCCGAGTGCGTCAACCCCATCTACCGGGTGATGCTCAAAAGCTACACCACCAACCTGCATCTGGAGCTCGTCACGATCCCGCAGCAGGAAGGGGTGGCGGACTTGGGGGCCCTGAGCGCAGCCATCAACGACGCCACCGCCGCGGTCATCGTCCAAAACCCCAACTTCTTCGGCACCGTCCACGACTATACCGACCTCTGCGCCACTGCCCGCAAGCACGGCGCGGTGTCCATACTCTCCGTCTATCCCATTCTCCAAAGCGTGCTGCGCACCCCCGGGGCCATGGGGGCGGACGTGGCCGTGGCCGAGGGTCAGAGCCTGGGGCTGCCGCTTTCCTTCGGCGGGCCGTATTTGGGGATCATGACCTGCCGCAAGGCATTGGTGCGCCAGATGCCCGGCCGGGTGGTGGGCCGCACGGTGGATGCCAACGGCAAGAGCGGGTTCGTGCTCACCTTGCAAGCGCGCGAGCAGCACATCCGCCGCGACAAGGCCACCTCCAACATCTGTTCCAACCAGGCCCTGTGCGCCCTGCGCGCCCTGATCTACGTCTGCCTTCTGGGGCCGGAAGGGCTGCGGCGTACCGCCCAAATCTCCATGGAGCGCGCCCATTACGCATCCCGGCGCCTGGAGGCCCTGCCTGGAGTGCGCATCTACAACCAAGGTCCCTTTGGCAACGAATTCACCGTCGAGCTGCCGGTGCGGGCCTACGCCATCATCGATACCCTCCTCGCCAAGAACATCGTTCCGGGATTTCCCCTGGGCCGCTACTACCCGGGCCTGGAGAACCATCTGCTGGTGGCGTGTACGGAAAAGACTTCGCGTCAGGACATCGGTATCCTGGCCGAATACATCGGAGGTGCCTTGTGAAGACCGTTTTCGCCAAATCCCGTCCCGGCCGCACTGGGGTCTGGCCGCCGGCTCCCAAGACCGAGCCTGCGGCCCTGCTGGATCCTTCCCTGCTGCGCGACAGCGCCCCAGCGCTGCCGGAACTCTCGGAACTGGACACGGTCCGCCATTTCACGGAGCTCTCCCGGCTGAATTTCAGTGTGGATGGCAATTTCTACCCCTTGGGGTCGTGCACCATGAAGTACAACCCCAAGTTCACCGAAGTGGCCGCCAGTCATCCGGGGTTTACCTCCTTGCATCCCCTGGTGCCGCAGCTGCGCGGGGCCGGGCACCTCACCCAGGGGGCGCTGGAGGTCCTCTACGAGACGGAACGCTTCCTCTGCGCCATCACCGGCATGCACGCCTTCACCCTGCAGCCCCTGGCCGGGGCCCACGGGGAACTCACCGGCGTCATGCTCATGGCCGCCTACCACCGCGACAAAGGCAACACCAAGACCAAGATCATCGTCCCGGACTCGGCCCACGGCACCAACCCCGCTTCCGCGGCCATTGCCGGCTATCAGGTGGTGTCCATCCCTTCCCATGACGGCATCATCGACCCTGCGGAGCTGGAGAAGGTCCTGGACGACGAAGTGGCGGGGCTCATGATGACCTGCCCCAATACCCTGGGGCTTTTCGAGCGCAATTTGCCGCGCATCGTGGAGCTCGTCCACAGCGTGGATGGCCTCCTCTACTACGACGGCGCCAACCTCAACGCCATCATGGGCAAGATGCGGGTGGGCGATGCCGGTTTCGACGTGGTGCACGTGAACCTCCACAAGACCTTCGCCACTCCCCACGGCGGCGGCGGTCCGGGGGCCGGCCCGGTGGGGGTCAGCCAGCGTCTCGAGCCGTATCTGCCCATCTCGCGGGTGGTGAAGCTCGACGACGGCCAATACTCCCTCAACTACGACTACCCCAAATCCATTGGCTACATCGCGCCCTTCTACGGCAACTTCGGGGTCATCCTCAAAGCCTACGCCTACATGCTGCGTCTGGGCCGCGAGGGAATCGTTCGGGTATCGGAAAATGCGGTGCTGGCGGCCAACTATCTCCGCGCCCGGTTGCGGGGGCACCTGGAAATTCCTTATGACCGCACCTGTATGCACGAATTCGTGGCCTCGGCGGCGGAGCTGGCCGCCTCCTGTGGGGTGCGAGCCCTGGACATCGCCAAGGCGCTGCTCGACCGCGGCCACTACGCGCCTACCATCTACTTCCCGCTCATCGTCAAAGAATGCCTCATGATCGAGCCCACCGAGACCGAGAGCAAGGAAACCCTGGACCGCTTCGTGGACGACCTGGTGGACATCCTGCGCCAAGCCCGGGAAAACCCGGACGCCCTCCACGCGGCGCCCACGCGGCTTCCCATCACGCGTCTTGATGAGGTGCGGGCCGCCCGGGCCATGGAACTCACCGACGATGCGGGTCTGGCGGCGCACGACCCTATCTGCCCCGAATCCGCGTAACCGATTCCCATGCGCCCACGGACCCACTTCCTTCCAGCAGAGCGCATGCGGCCGGATCTCCTGCTTTTGTGGCGGGAGATCCTGCCGCGCTACCGGGACCTCCGGCTCCTCTATCTCCTCGAAACACCGTGGGCCATCGTCACCCACACCCGGCAAATTCTCCGGGCGAGCCCAAGCTTTCTCGCTTTTGGCGCTGCCAACGCCGAAGACGCCATCGTGGGCAAACGCCCAGGAGAATTCCTGGCCTGTGTCCATTCCGCCGGCCCCTTAGGCTGCGGCACCACCGAAGCCTGCCGCCAATGTGGCGCGGCCCAGGCCCTGGCCCAGGCCTTGCACCAAGGCACGCCTGCGCACATCACGACGGCCTTTCTCCGCCGCGCCGAAGGGCGCATCCAGGCCATCAACGCGCAAGTCACCGTGGCCCCCTTTCACGTGGGCTTTACCTCCTTTGCCCTCTTCTCCCTGCTGCCCACCAACGAGGCCACCGAGCATCAAGTCCTCGAGCGGGTCTTTTTCCACGACCTGCTCAACGGCATGAACGCCTTGGTGGGCGCGCTCACCCTGCTCACCGAGCAGCACACCGGAGAAATGGACGAATTTCTCTCCATGGTCCTGGAGCGCGCCTGGAGCATGGTGCGGGAAATCCAGGCCTACAAGACCCTGCACGCTGCAGAGCGCGGCACGTTTTCCGTTGCTCTCGATCCCGTGGATCTGGCGGCCTTGTGTCGGCAACTGGTGGCCATCCACCGTCCCCATCCCCTGGCGAAAGACAAACACCTCGCCATCCAGGCCCCAGCAGCCCTGCCCATGGTCTCGGACCCGCAGCTCATCACCCGCATCGTGGAAAACCTGCTCAAAAACGCCTTGGAGGCCAGCAGCGAAGGGACAACCGTCACCATCACCGTCGCTCCAGAAGGGGCGTTCGCCCGCATCGCGGTCCACAATCCTGGAGTCATCCCCGCCGAGGTGCAAGCCCGCATCTTTCAGCGCGGCCATTCCACCAAAGGCACCGGCCGCGGCTTCGGCACCTATGGCATACGCCTTTTCGTGGAAAACTACCTGGCTGGCAGCGTGCACTTCACCTCCACACCCACGGAAGGCACCACCTTCACCGTGCGCCTGCCGCTGCGCCATCCCTTGGCCGGCCCGGAACGCCTGGATACCCAAGGATGATTTCTTCGGCTTTGGCCTTGTGGAGCCGCTCCGTTTGGCATAAGGGACGCAAAAAACATGACCCAAGGGAGGGCGGCCATGCAGATCGTCTTCGGAGACCTCATCGCCTTGGCCCTGCAAGGGGCCTTTGACGTCATCGTCCACGGCTGCAATTGCATGTGCATGATGGAAGCAGGCATCGCCAAGGCCATCCGCGACACGTTCCCTGAGGCCTATCTCGCTGACAGCCGCACCATCAGCGGAGACCGCAAAAAGCTCGGCTCCATTTCCACGGCTACAGTGCACACCCGCCATGGAGAACTGACCATCGTCAACGCCTATACCCAATACCATTGGTACGGCGACGGTCCCCTTGTGGACTACGACGCCGTGGCCAGCGCTTTTCGGCAGATCAAAAAACGCTTCTCGGGCAAACGCATTGGATACCCGAAGATCGGCGCCGGCTTCGGCGGCGGCGATTGGGAACGCATCGCCGCCATCATCGACCGGGAACTGGCAGGTGAAGACCACACCCTCGTGATCTTCCGCCACGACACCACCATCAAGGAGCAGCCATGAACCACATCACCTGGCTCGGCCACGCGGCCTTTGTCATCACCACGCCCAAGCATACCATCGCCATCGACCCCTGGCTGGAAAATCCATCCGCCCCCAAGACCTCTCTGGAAGTACGGCCGGACCTTGTGCTGGTCACCCACGATCACGCAGACCACGTGGGACAAGCCGTGGAGCTCTGCCGCCACACCGGGGCAAAGCTCGGGGCCATCGTGGAATTGGCGGGGAGTCTTGTGCAGCAAGGGGTCCCCCAAGAGCAGGTGCTCAACGGCATCGGCTTCAACATGGGCGGCACCGTGGAATACGACGGCATCCGCATCACCATGACCCAGGCATTTCATTCCTGCAGCGTCGGCCACCCGGTGGGATTCATCATCGAGCTCGAAGACGGCACCACCGTGTACCACGCCGGCGACACCGCGATCTTTTCCAGCATGGCCTTGTGGGGCAAACTCTATACCATCGATGTGGCCTTGCTTCCCATCGGTGGGGTCTTCACCATGGATCCCGCCCAGGCCGCCCTGGCCACCCTGATGCTGCGGCCCAAACGCGTGTGCCCCATGCATTGGGGCTCCTTCCCGGTGCTGGAACACAACACCCAACGCTTTCGCTCGGAGCTTGGTAAGCTCGGCCTGGAAGACGCCCTCTGGGAACTCCCGGTAGGTGAGCCCACCGCCATCCCTGATCGCGAAACCAAAAAATAAACCCCGTGGCCCGGAAGTTCCGGGCCACGGAGCCGATCTTCACGCACCACGAACGCCGCTCAAGCCGCTTCCAGCTCTCCAGAAGGGCCAAGCAGCATCCGCCCCAACGCCAGCATCCCCGCAAAGACGATCAGATACGCCAACACGGCGCTGCCGTGGGAAAAATAGGCAGCATAGATCATAAAGACGCTGCCCACGATAGCCAGTACCGGCATGACGAAACGTTTGCCCCAAGAAAGCGTCGTCTCGTTGCGCATGAACATCAAAAAAATGGGGATGTACATGGCGTACAGCGTGACGATGGGAAGCTCCGAAGAATCGAAACAGAAGAATCCGAACCACGGTGTGGTCAAGTTGGCGCCGTAGAAGAACACCAACCATATCCCGCAAAGCAGCAGCCCAAATACCGCAGAATTGACCGGCATGTTGGTGACGGGATCGATCTGCCGGAACATCGGCGTCACTGTGCTGCTGCTGCGCACGGCCACGGAATACACGCCGCGGGTGCACCCGAGCATCAATCCGTTCAGGGTCCCCAGACAGGAGATGATGATAAACACCAACAGCACGGTACCGGCGCGCTGCGAGAAGATGACGGAAAACGCCGTGCGCACGCCTTCCTGCGCCCCGGCCATCAAGGTTTCGCTGGCAATAGTGCCCGCCAGCCCCACATAATACAAAATGTAGACCAACATCACGATGAACGTGCCCAACATCAGGGCAATGGGGAGATTGCGCTTGGCGTTTTTGAGCTCCGCATTGATGCTCGTGGCAATGATCCAGCCTTCATAGGCAAAAGACGTGGCCACCACCGCCACAAACAGGCCATGCCAAAAATCCACTTCGTGGACGACGTTCTCGAAGTTGAAGGCGAGCATGCCGGTGTTGAGGCCATACATGGTCCCCACCACGGCCATGAGCGCTAGAGGAATCAGTTTGATGATGGTGGTGGACACCTGAAAACGTCCGGCAAGCACAGGGCTCAAGGCATTGAGGGCGTAGCTTCCTACCAAATACATGGCGGAAAGCGTCATACACGCACCGCCGGTGATGTCCCAACCGAAAAGTACCGCTGTATAGCGTGCGGATACCCAGGCCAGAACTGAGGTCAACGTGGGGTAGTAGATGAGCGCCATAAACAGCCCCACATAATATCCGTAGGTTTTCCCGAGCGCCGCCTCGGCATAATCCACGATGCCGTTGACCCGTTCATACTTGGTGGCCATGACCGCGAAGGTGGCGGCGCAGGAAATCATGATCATTCCGCCCAAAAGCCAGGCGTAAATCCCCAAGAGCAAGTCCCCGCCCGTGGCCACGAGAATCTTTTCCGCCTTGAAAAAGACACCACTGCCAATGACAATGCCCACGACCATGGCAATGGCGGTACCCAAGCCAAACTTCTTCTGCAGTGTTGGTTCCATACATACTCCCATGGATGCCCAAAAAGAAAACGCCGCCGCGTATGCCCGGCGGCGCCAGAGGTCAAGGGTCGCGAAGCAACCCCGCGCTTGGAATTTGCGAACGTTATTTCAGAGTGGCGAACACGGCGGCATAGGGGCCGCCATCCCAGAAGGCGGCCCCAACGGGCATGACTGCGGCAGCTAAAACTCCAAATGCTTCGGGGTCCGCGGGAACGGAATGACGTCGCGGATATTGCTCACGCCGGTAATGAGCATGAGCAGGCGCTCGAAGCCCATGCCGAATCCTGCGTGCGGCACGGTACCAAAACGCCGGAGATCCAAGTACCACCAATATTCTTCTTGCGGCATACCCAGCTCTTCCATGCGACGGGAAAGCATATCGAGGCGTTCTTCACGGGCACTGCCGCCAACGAGCTCGCCGATACGCGGTACCAAAAGGTCCATGGCGGCAACGGTGCGCCCATCGTCATTCATGCGCATATAGAATGCTTTGATTTCCTTGGGGTAGTCGTAGACGATGACCGGGGCTTTACAGTACTCTTCCGTCAAATAGCGTTCGTGCTCGGTCTGCAAGTCGTGGCCAAAGCCCACCGGGAACTGGAACTCCTTGCCGCTGCGGCCCAGGACCTCCATGGCCTCGGCGTACGGCATGCGCACGAAGGGTTTGGTGGCCACGTTTTCCAGGGTGGCCATCAAGGTCGGCTCCACGAATTGGGCGAACAGGGCGAGATCCTCGGCGCAGTGGGCAAGCGCATACTGCACCATGCTGCGCACCAAATCCTCGGCCAGATCCATGTCATCGGCAAGGGTGGCAAAGGCCATCTCCGGCTCGATCATCCAGAACTCGGCCGCGTGCTTGGGGGTGTTGGAATTTTCCGCCCGGAAGGTGGGGCCAAAGGTATAGACCCGCCCCAAGGCGCAGGCCAGGTTCTCGGCGGCAAGCTGTCCGGATACGGTGAGCGATGCAGGACGGCCAAAGAAGTCGTCCTCATAGCGCACCGCCCCCTTTTCCAGGGGCACGGCCTCCAGGGGCAAGGTGGTCACCTGGAACATCTCGCCCGCGCCCTCGCAGTCCGAGCCGGTGATGATGGGTGCGTGCACCAAATAGAAGCCATGGTCATGGAAATACTGATGCACCGCATGGGCAAGACGGGCGCGGATGCGATACAGGGCGCCGTATTTGTTGGTACGCGGGCGAAGATGGGCAATGGTGCGCAAAAATTCGTCCGTGTGACGCTTTTTCTGCAATGGATATTCGGGGCCGGCTTCGCCGATGACGGCGACTTCCTGGGCGCGCACTTCCCAGCGCTGCCCTTTGCCAGGGGACGGGACCACGGCGCCGCGCACCTGGATAGAGGCGCCGGTGAGGATCCTGGGCAGATCTTCCCATCCTGGTGTCCCTGCGTCCACCACCACCTGCAAGTTCTTCAGACAGGATCCGTCATTGATTTCCAGAAAGGCAAAGTCTTTACTCTCCCGCTTGGTGCGGACCCACCCCATGACCGTTACTGCTTCCATCGGCGCATCCGCATGCACCACATCCACGATCACCGTTC
Source organism: Thermodesulfomicrobium sp. WS (assembly GCF_027925145.1). Taxonomy (GTDB): domain Bacteria; phylum Desulfobacterota; class Desulfovibrionia; order Desulfovibrionales; family Desulfomicrobiaceae; genus Thermodesulfomicrobium. Next base: position 1,311,894 of record NZ_AP027130.1, on the reverse strand, counting down.
GTTGCATGGTAGACTCCTTTTAAAGCATGTCCACGGGGTCGAAATCCACGGACATGCGGATGTGCTTTTCTCGGCGCGCCTGCGCCATACCCGCCTGGCATACGGCACGCAACCGCGGCCAGTCGTCGCCCTTGAGCAGGCAATGGAAACGTTTTCTGCCGCGCAGCATGGCCAAGGGTGCCGGGGCCGGGCCCAGGACGGTCACCTGATGGCGCCGGGCCTCCTCGCGCAAGACCGCGCCCACCCTCCCCACCAGGGCCACGTCCCCGCCCTCGGCAGGGATGGACAGACGCACCAAGGCCAGCTTCACGAAAGGCGGGTACCCCATGGCCCGGCGCATGGCCAACTCGGAGCGGCACATGCCCTCGAAGTCCGCATGGGCCACGAAGCCCCAGCACGGATGCTCGGGATTGCGGGTCTGCACAAAGACCTGTCCCGGCACTTCCCCGCGGCCTGCGCGGCCAGCCACCTGCACCAGCATCTGGAATGAACGCTCCACGGCGCGAAAATCCGGCACATTGAGCCCCAAATCCCCGTCCACCACCACGACCAGCGAGACGCCCGGGAAGTGGTGGCCTTTGCAGAGCATCTGGGTCCCCACCAGCACCTGGGTTTTCCCCTGGGAGAACGCTTCCAAGGTCTCCTGAATGCGCTCGGGCCGGCGGCCGGTGTCCCGGTCCAGACGCGCCACCGCCACTTCCGGAGGAAGTTCGCGGCGCAGCCATTCTTCCAGCCGCTCCGTGCCTTCACCTAAGGGATCGAAGTCCCCGCCCCGGCACGTGGGACACAAGAGCGGAAACTCCAGGTGAAACCCGCAGTAGTGGCAGAGCAAAATCTCCCGGGACTTGTGCCAGGTGAGCGAGATGCGGCATTGCGGGCAGCGCACCGGCTCCGCGCACCCGCGGCACACGAGAATGGGCGCATATCCCCGGCGGTTGTGGAGGATGACCACCTGCTCGCCCCGCTCGAGGGCCGCATCCACGGCAGCGCGCACCTGCGGGGCGAAGACGGCGTCCCCATGGGGCCGCATGTCCACCAAGTCCACCCGGGGTACCGGCTGGGCGTTGGCGCGCTGGGAAAGCCGCACCAGGTGGATCCGCCCTTCCTGGGCCGCGTGGTAGACTTTGATATCCGGTGTGGCGGAGCCCAAGAGCAAAAGGCCATCGGTGGCGGCAATGCGCGCATGGGCCACTTCCTTGGCCTGGTACCCCAGGCCCTCGTCCTGCTTGAAGGAGGCGTCGTGCTCTTCATCGAGCACGATGAGCCGGGGGCGCACGGGCAAAAACAAGGCCGAACGCGTACCCACCACCACCGCCGGTCCGGTAAGGGAGCGCGCCTCCACAAAAAGACGCGCCCGCTGCGCTGGGGACAAATATCCGTGATATACCAGCACGGGTGCATGGGGAAAAACGGCCTGCACCTCGCCGGCGAGCTTCAAGGCCAGGGCCACTTCCGGCGCCAGGACCATGGCCTGGCCGCCCTCCGCGAGCGTCTGCTCCACCAAACGCAGGTAGACCGCGGTCTTGCCGCTGCCCGTGACTCCAAAGAGCAGCGCCGTGGCCGCCGCAGGACGGCGCAAAAGCGCGCCAAGCTCCGCCACTGCGCGTCGCTGCTCCTCATTGAGTGTCACCGGCTCCCTTACCGCACTCGGCAGCTGCTGCAAAACGTCCTCTTGGAGCAGCCGCACCAGGCCCCGCTCCACCAAGGTGGGCAGCGCGGCCACGCATTCCGGCCCCAATGCCTGCCGCAGACGTTCCCGAGTACACGGCCCATGGAGATCCAAATACCGCAGAACGGCCCGCTGCCGCTCGGCCCGGGGGCGGATGGGCCATGGGGGCGGGCTTACCAGCTCCACCACGAGCTTTGCCGCCTGCACCGGGACGTCCACGACCAGCCTCCCTGCAGCCAAGGCAAGGGCCGCCCGGGTGGCCGTCTCGGCATCCAAGAGACGCTGCGGGGCAAAAGCAGCGCCATCCCAACGCAACCGCGGCACCTGACGCAACGGCGCGGGAAGGAGCCGTGCAAGCACCTCGCCTGGAGTCTGGATCTGGCGCACGGCCAAGGCCTCCACCATCTGCAGGTAGGCGGCGTCCAGCAAAGGCTCCCGGTCCAAGGGAAGAAGCACCGAACGCAGCGCCCCAGGGGGCGTTTCTGCCTCCAAGGCCGCAAGCACCCCCACCACCAAGCGCCGGCCCAAAGGGATGAGCACCCGCATTCCCCGCTGCCAGAGATGCCCGGGAAAATACGGCGGCAATGCGTAGGTGTAGCGGGCGTACGGTGCCGCCAGCACATCAACGGAACATACGGCACAAGAGGACATCGATGGAAGGGGCGGAAAGACCCGCCCCGGAGCTTAGCGCACCGGCGGCAGAAAGTCCCGCAGCCGGGCGGAGAGGTCGTCGTGGAGTTCGTCGTCCTGAAGGGCGAAGTAGATATTGGCCGCCAGGTAATCCACCCAATCGCCGATATCGAAGCGCTGGCCGTAGAGTTTCACCGCCAACAGGCGGTTCTGGCGCGCCAACCCCGCCAGGGCGTCGGTGAGCTGGATCTCACCGCTGGCATCCGGGCTTGCGGCCTCCAGGTGGGAAAACACCTCGGGCGTCAGCACGTAACGCCCCACGATGGCCAGACGCGAAGGCGCGGTATCGGCAGAAGGTTTTTCGAGTACCCCGCGGATGCGGTACAGGCCCGGGGCGTATTCCTCGGCATCGATGATACCGTACCGGGAGACCTTGTCCCGCGGCACCTCCATGACCCCCACCACAGGCATGTGCTCGTTGTGGAAGACATCGAGGAGTTGATGGATGCCTGGGTCGCGATGGAACATGAGGTCATCGCCCACCATGACGGCAAAGGGCTCGTCTTTGATGACCTCCCGGGCACAGGCCACCGCATGCCCCAACCCGCGCTGCTCTTTTTGGCGCACCACGATGACGTTGGCCATCTCCGCCACCCGCCGTACCTCTTCCAGGAGCGCGGTCTTGCCGGTGCGCTCCAGGTACTGCTCCAAAGAGAGGTTGTGGTCGAAGTGGTCCTCGATGATACGTTTGTTCTGCTGGTTGACGAACACCACATCCGAGAGGCCCGAGGCAATGGCCTCCTCGACGATGTATTGAATGGCAGGTTTGCGAAATACCGGCAAAATTTCCTTGGGAAGATTCTTGGTCGCCGGCAGGGACCGGGTCCCCCACCCCGCCACGGGAATGACTACCTTGCGCACTTGCATGGATCGCTCCTTAGCATAACAACATCGGTCGTGGCGCACGCACACGCCGGTTTCCTCGGAATCGCCATTACCGCTCCCCAAGACCGGCGTCCACTGCCGCGCAGAGCTCCTGACACCAATGCTCCACCACAGCCGGATCATCGGCCTCCACCATCACCCGCAGCAGCGGCTCGGTCCCGGAGTAGCGCAAAAGCACGCGGCCGCGGCCGCGCAACGCCTCCTCGGCCGCAGTCATCGCCGCCACCACCTGGGGGACCTCCGGAAACGGGAGTTTTCGCGCCACCGGCACGTTCACCAATTTCTGAGGAAACGGCGCAAGCAGGCGGGCCATCTCCGAAAGCGGGCGCTCCCGGGCCACCATGATGCGCACCAGCTGCAACGCGGCCAGCAGCCCATCGCCGGTGGTGGCGTGGCGCAAAAAGATGATGTGCCCGGACTGCTCGCCGCCGAGCACAAACCCGCCACGGCGCATGGCCTCTACCACGTAGCGGTCGCCCACCTGGGTGCGTATGAGCTGCGCCCCCAATCCTTGGAGAAACACCTCCAAGGCCATATTGCTCATGACCGTGGCCACCACGGTATTGCCCGCAAGTTCCCCAAGGCGCAGCATCTCGTCGGCACAGATGGCCAAGATCTGATCGCCGTCGAGCACCACTCCCTGCTCGTCCACCACGATGAGCCGGTCGGCGTCGCCGTCCAGGGCCAAGCCCAAATCCGCCTTGTGCGCGCGCACCGCCTGCACCATGTGTTCCGGGTGCAGGGAGCCGCAGCCCTGGTTGATATTGACGCCGTTGGGCTCCACGCCCAAGGGGATCACCGTGGCGCCGAGCTCTTCCAGCACCAATGGTGCCACCCGGTAGGCCGCACCGTTGGCGCAGTCGAGCACAATGCGCAGGCCATCCAAGGTCATGCCGGCAGGCAAGGAGTTTTTGAGGTGCACGATGTAGCGGCCGGGACTGTCCTCGATCTTCCGCGCCCGGCCCACCTCGTCATGGGCAGGGGTCTTCCAGGCATGATGCCGGTCGAGGACCATGGCGGACAAAACGTCTTCCACCTCGTCAGGGAGTTTGAAGCCGTCTTTGTCGAAAAACTTGATGCCATTATCCTGGTAGGGGTTGTGCGATGCCGAGATCACTATGCCGAGGTCCGCACGCATGTTGCGGGTCAAAAAGCTGATGGCCGGGGTCGGCAGCGGTCCCACGAGATAGACATCCATCCCTGCGGCGCACAGGCCCGAAGTCAGCGCTGTCTCGAACACATACCCCGAAAGCCGGGTATCCTTGCCGATGACCACGCGGTGGCGCTTTTTGCCATTGCGAAAATACTCGCCCGCAGCCAGGCCCAATCGCACCACCAATTCCGGCTGCATGGGATACTCATTGACCCGACCACGGATGCCGTCGGTGCCAAAAAGTCGTTGGGTCATGGATTCTCCTCTTTGACGATGACTTTCACGGTCTCGGGCCGCAGCTCCAGGACGCGCACGTCTTCCGGGGCGTCCAACACCGGCGTCACCGCGTGCTCGCCGACAGCGAGCCCTGCACCCGGGTCCACACGCAGATGAAGCTTGTCACGCCACTCCTTATCCCGCAACAGCGCCACCGGCACCTCCAAACGGGCCCGGACGGTTCGCGGATCTATCGTAAAGGCATAGTTTTGGGGCACGGGTTCCACGGAAAACTTGATCCATACTTCCTGACTGATGGGGGCAAACTGCAAGGTGTAGGCCACGGACCCCACTTCGGCCCGAACCCCCGCAGGCAGCACCAAACGCACCCGGCCCGATACCAGACGCCCGTCCCCAGGGTCCACGGTGACCGCCTCGGTGCGCACGGCCTTCAGGTTTTTCAAGGCGCTCGCCAGGCCGGTCACGATCACCTTCTCCGGATCCACCGTGGCGTTGACCACCCGCATATCCGGTCCAGGCTCGCCGCTCCAATCAAGGCGCACCGGGACTTCTTTATGTTCCTGCACATCGGCCTCAAACTCCAGACGCGAAGGGTTGAACTCCACGATCTCCACCGCAGAGGTGAGCGGCATGTTTTCCGGCAAAAGCGGCACGATGTTTTTCCCAGGCCGCACCGTGGAGAGATCGATCTTGTAGGCAAGCCGGGCATCTCCCAAGGCGCGCACCTGGTTGCTCGTGCCCCGCACCCGGGCCTGCACCTTGGAAGGGAACCCAGAGAGCACCTCCATGCGCGGCGGCAGGTTGACGAACTCCACAGCCACATCGAGCCAGGTCTCCACCTTTTCCTGGCCCGAGACCAAGTACCAGCAAAAAATGGCCATCACCAAGGCCAAAAAGCGGTATATCCAATCGCGCATCATCGCCGCATCGCCGCCGAGAGGACCTTTTTCAAGCGTACCTCGTTGAGACTACTGGTAATCCGCCCGCCCACCGCCAAAGAAATGGTCCCGCGCTCTTCCGAGACCACCAAAGCCACGGCATCGGTCTCTTCCGTGACCCCAATGGCCGCCCGATGCCGCGTGCCCAGCGTGGCCTCGTGCTTGAGACCAGTGGCCAAGGGAAGAATGCAGGCCGCCATTTCGATGCGACCTCCCCGCACCAGCACCGCGCCGTCATGCAGCGGCGTGTCCGGATGAAAAATGGTCAGGAGCAAGTCCCGGCTCAGTCGCCCGCCGATCTCCACCCCTCCGGACACCACATCCCCCAGCGGAATGTTGCGCTCCAGGATGACCAAGGCACCGATGCGCTTTTTCGCCATGGCCACCAAGGCCAGGATGAGCTCGTCCATGCAGCTCTCTTCCATGGCCTCGCGCCGAAAAATGGTGGTCGCCCCCATGACGGCCAAGGCCTTGCGGATATCCCGGCGAAACAAGATGATGACCACCAAAAAAAGCGAACCGAGAAAGTTACCCAGCAGCCAATGCAGCGTATAGAGCCCCAGCTTGCCGGCGGCGAAATACAAGGCCACCACGAGGACAAGGCCGTAGACCACGCTCACGGCCCGGGTCCCCTTGATCATGAGGATCAGGCGGAAAAAGATGTACCCAACGATGAGGATATCCAGGATATCCCGCCAGGTGACCTGCAGATTGCCAATGGCAAAGCTCCAGCTGGTCACCGATCGCCTCCCAAAGCGGCGGCCACCATGAGGGCGTCGCGGCACGGCCCCACGTCATGGACGCGGTGGAAGGCAATGCCCCGCAACCCGAGCACTGCGGTGGCGGCGATGGTGGCGGGCAGGCGCTCGCCCACCTCCCGACCAAGGAGCCCCTTCCACAAGGACTTGTGCGAAATACCGATGTATAGGGGCCGGCCCAAGGCGGCGAAACGGTCCACCGCGCGCAGCAGGGCCAGGTTGTGCTCCAGAGTCTTGCCAAAACCGATGCCCGGATCGAGGACGATACGGTCCTCGGGGAGAAAACGGGTAAGCACCGCCAACTTCGCCTCGAAGAAGCGCAATACCTCCTCCACCACATCCTCGTAGTGCGGGGCCACCTGCATGGTTTGCGGTGTGCCTTGGGCATGCATGAGCACGTATCCGGGCTGATACTGGGCAAGGACATCCGCCAGCGCCGGATCCATGCCCATGGCCGAGACATCGTTGATGGCCACGGCCCCGGCTTCCAATGCCTGCCGGGCCACTTCCGCCTTCACCGTGTCCACGGCCACGGGGATTGCCGGCGCAGCTGCCGCCAGAGCGCGCACCACGGGCACCACCCGGGAAAGCTCCTCGTGCACAGGTACGGGGTCGGCAAACGGACGGGTACTCTCCCCGCCCACATCGAGCATGGCCGCGCCCTGGCCAGCCAAGGTCAGCCCATGGGATACCGCAGCCTCGGTACCCCAATGCCTGCCGCCGTCATAAAAGGAATCCGGGGTGACGTTGACGATCCCCACCACGGCAAAGGGCCGGGCGGGCAAGCGCCAGCCGCCCCTGAGGACCCATACGGATGCAGTCACCTACGCATCTCCCGAAGTGTCGTCGTCTTCCAAGGCGAACTCCGCCGCCTGCGGAAGTTCTTTGCCGCGCATGATGAGGTCCACCTCCTGGCCGGTGAGAGTCTCCCGCTCCACCAAGGCTTGGGCCAAGGCTTCGAGCACCGCGCGCTGTTCCTCCAGGATGCGCTTCGCCGTGCCATAGGCCTCGGAGAGGATGCGGCGCACTTCCTGATCGATGAGGCGGGCGGTCTCTTCGCTGTAGTCCTTGATGTGGGTGATGTCCCGGCCGAGGAAAACCTGTTCGTCCTTCTTGCCCAAGGCCATGGGGCCGAACTCGTCGCTCATGCCCCATTCGCAGACCATGCGCTTGGCAAGGGCCGTAGCCCGCTCGATGTCATTGCCCGCCCCGGTGGTGATGGTGGCACACACCAGCTCTTCCGCGGCCCGGCCGCCAAAGAGCACCGCCAGGTTGTTTTGGAGGTAGGTTTTGGAATAGGTGTGCCGATCTTCGCCAGGAAGCTGCATGGTCACGCCCAGAGCGCGGCCGCGGGGAATGATGGTGACCTTGTGCACCGGATCCGTGCCCGGCAGGCTCTTGGCCACCAGGGTATGGCCGGCTTCGTGATACGCGGTGGTGCGTTTTTCCTCTTCGGAAAGGATCATAGAGCGCCGTTCCTTGCCCATGAGTACCTTGTCCTTGGCCTCTTCGAAGTTGTGCATGGCCACCTTGTCCTGGCCGAGCTTGGCCGCGTGCAGGGCCGCCTCGTTGACGAGGTTCTCCAGATCCGCGCCGGAAAAGCCTGGAGTGCCGCGGGCCAAGGTCTCCAAGTCCACATCCGGGGCCAGCGGAGTTCGTCTGGTATGCACCTGCAGGATCTTGATGCGGCCGCCCAAATCGGGATTGGGCACCACTACCTGGCGGTCGAAGCGGCCTGGTCGCAACAGCGCCGGGTCAAGGACGTCCGGCCGGTTGGTGGCCGCAATGAGGATGACGCCCTCGTTGGATTCAAAGCCGTCCATCTCCACCAAGAGGGCGTTCAAGGTCTGCTCGCGCTCATCGTGGCCGCCGCCAAGCCCTGCGCCGCGCTGGCGCCCCACAGCGTCGATTTCATCAATGAAGATGAGGCACGGCGCATTTTTCTTCCCCTGCACAAAGAGATCCCGCACCCGCGCGGCACCCACGCCCACGAACATCTCCACGAAATCCGAACCGGAGATGGAGAAAAACGGCACCCCGGCCTCCCCGGCCACGGCCCGGGCAAGGAGCGTCTTGCCGGTACCCGGAGAACCCACCAGCAGCACGCCCTTGGGGATGCGGCCGCCCAGGCGGGTGAATTTTTTGGGATCTTTCAGAAAATCAACAATTTCCTGAAGCTCTTCCTTGGCCTCGTCCACTCCGGCCACATCGGCAAAGGTCACCTTGGTATCTTCTTGGGTGATCATCCGTGCCCGCGAGCGGCCAAAGGACATGGCCTTGCCTCCGCCGCCTTGCATCTGGCGCATGAAAAAGATCCACACCCCGATCAAAAGCAGCATAGGGAACCAGGATACGAGTACCGTCACATACCACGGCGCCTCCTCCTGGGGCTCGGCCTTTACCTGGACTCCCGCACCCACCAGGGTTTCCACCAGCTTGGGATCATCAGGGGCGTAGGTGGAAAACTTGCCTTCGCTGGTGAGCATCCCTGTGATCTTGGGCCCCTGAATGCGCACGCTCATGACTTCTCCTGCCCGGACTTTGGCAAGGAATTCGGTATAGGTGAGTTCATTGACCGGCGCAGGCGCCTGCTGGAACATATTGAAGAGCACCACCATCACCAGGCAGATAATGGCCCACAGAGCAAGATTCTTGGAAAAACTGTTCAAACTGCTGCTCCTTGCAAAAAATCACAACCACATTCGAAAAAGGCATCAAGGACCACCAAGGGGCTATCTTTATGTGCGCCCCCAAGAAAGACAAGGGGCAAAAACCACGTTGGCGCCCCTTGATTTCCCCCGATGGCATCGGTAGTGCCGGCCGCACGCGGAAGTGCGTTCGTCCCGGTGGGCGGCCCGGTCTTCAAAACCGGTGGAAGGCTGACGAGGTCTTCGGTAGGTTCGACTCCTATGCACTTCCGCCATCTTTTTGGGCATGGCAGCGGCCTGCGCGTCTTTCATGAGCGCGCATGGATCTCCGGCACAGCCCCGCACCTCCGGCTTGGTGCAGCGCACACCCCGCGGAGGCACGCGCATCCCCTTGCCGGAAAACGCAAAGGGGGCTCTTTGGGGCATGGGCGCAAGGCCTACGGCCAGGATACGTCCATTTCCCAAGGTCCCCCGATTACGATGCGTGCTGCTCGCTCGCCTCATCGGGGTAGCGGGCGCGGATGGCCTCGATGGTCTCGAAGATTTCCTCGAAGCAGGAAACGACCTCCGGATCGAAGTGGGTACCGGCGTCTTTACGGATGGTCGCCACCGCATCTTCCGGACTCCAGGCCTCTTTATAGCACCGCCGGGAGCACAAGGCGTCGTACACATCGGCAACAGCCACCAAGCGCGCCACCAGCGGAATGGCCTCTCCTGCCAGGGGCGGGTCCTCCGAGCCGGTGTAGCCGGTGCCATCCCACTTCTGGTGATGATGCAGGATCACGTCGCGCACCAGCTCATCCATATCCCAGGAGCCGTCGGCAAAGAGGCTGGCGCCAAGCACGCAGTGGGAACGCATGATCTTGAGTTCCTCGTCGTTTAACCGTCCCGGCTTTTTCAAGACCGCGTCCGGGATCCCCACCTTGCCCACATCGTGGAGCATGGCCGCCATGCGGATCTTGCCCTTGGTGTAGCGCAATTCATCGGGATCCACGCCACGGCGCTCGGCCCAGCGGTGGTAGATCTCTGCGGCGTACGCCCCGACCCGCTGCACGTGCGCCCCGGTTTCCCGTGGATCGCGCAGCTCCGCCATCTTGAGCATGCGCAACAGCAAGGCCTGGGTCATGAGCCCGCGCTCCAAGGCCGCGCCTGCCTGGGCCGCGAGGAGATTCACCCGCATCTGCATGTCGGTAGTAAACGGCCGGGGTTTTCCGTCCTCCATACTGTTGATGAGCTGCATGACCCCAAGGATGCGGCCTTTTTGGCCGAAGATGGGCACCGTGAGGGTCGATACCGTGCGATATCCCGTCTTGCGGTCAAAAGCGTCGTTGAAACGGTACGGCTCGCTCGCAGGGATATGGTACATATCCGGGATGTTGACGGCTTTGCCCGTCGAGGCCACGTGTCCGGCCACCGAGGATGAATCCAAGGGGAGCACGGCATTGACATAGACGTATTTGCTCGCTGCAGACCCAGGGAACAGGGTGTCGTTCTGGGTGTAGGCAAAAGAGAGTCCCCCGCTTTCCGCGAGAAAAATCGTGCCGGCGTCGGCGCTGGTAATACGCCGGCCTTCCAAGAGAATACGGTCCAACAGCGCGCCCATGTCCGCGTAGCGGCTGAGCTCCTGGGTGAGGCTATTGAGCCAGGCAAGCACCCCCTGGGCGGTGTTTTCCATGGCAAAAGGCTGGCACTTTTGCGGCACCGGTTCGTGGCGCACCTCCACGGCGCCCGTTTCCCAGCGACCGATGCGCATGCCTTCCGCGGCCATGCGGATGTCCACGGCAAGGTCCGCAAAACGCCGGCGCACCAAGTCTTCCAGGGCTTCCACGTCTTCGTCGCTGCGCGCCGGGTCGTGGTGACTCAACAGCAAGGTGTGCACCCCGGCGCGGGCTGCACGCTGCGGCCAGGCGTCCATGGCCGAATGCCCCCAGCCCTGCCGCACGGCGTACTCGTCCTCGGTGTACTGGGCGTCCACCAGGGCCACGGTGGCGCCTTCGAGAAAGCGCTCCACCCCGCGGGAGAGGGCGTCCGTGGCATTGGGCCGCCATTCGTGATCCCCGGTAAAGACAAACCGCCACCCATCGTGGGTGATGGCATAGGCCACGTTGCCGCCCGGGTGCACCGTAGGACAGGTGCTCACCTGGGCCGAGCCCACGGAAAACGACTCCCCGGGTTCGAATTCGTGGATCGTGATCCGGGCCGGCAGGCTCTCGAACTTCACCGGAAAGTAGCGGCGGTCCATGATCCCGGAGAGCACCGCCTGAATGCCGCTGCCGCCGATGGTGCGCGGGGCATGGATGTGAAGCTCGGTGTGCGGGGAGAAGATGGGCGCGAACATGGGAAAGCCCAGAAGATGGTCCCAATGGGCGTGGGTGAAGCACAAATGCAGCCGCACCGGGCCTGCAGTCATGATCTCTTCGCCCAAGGCGCGGATGCCCGAGCCGGCATCGATGACCAAAAGCTCCTCATCCAAACGCACCTCCACACAGGTGGTATTGCCGCCGTAGCGCTGCGTGGTGACCGATGCCACCGGAATGGAGCCGCGCACCCCGCGCACCAATACTTCCATACTGCCTCCCAGGATTCAGAAAAGGGTTCCCATCTCCTATCGAGGAGACGGACTTGGGGTCAATGGAAAAGCGCCCAGGTGCTCCCGGACAATGCGGTTGCCTCCTGGAGGGAGGCAATGAACACGTCACCCCATGAAGACTTGGAGGGGGCCATACTCATGGCGATGCAGGACGCGCGACGAATTTTGGTAAGCGCGCGGCCTGCGGCGGCAGAGGTCACGGTTCGGGAGGGGAATGCAACATAGACCACAGGCGGAAGCCCGTCACCCCGCCGCGACAGAGGTCACGGTTCGGGAGGGGAATGCAATCCTTGGCCGAAACGCCCCCAAGCGGCCAGCGGATTGCGGGAGTGGATCATTCGTCCCTGGACAACCAGCGTATGATCCGGGCCAGGTTAGGGCCGCCGTCGAGCCTCAACAGGCCTGCATCCTCTGCCGCTTGCAGCGCCGCACGGTGCTCCTGCGCGCAAACCGGCCTGTCCAGGGGCGGATGGGAAAAGGCCTCGCCACAGGGGTGGTACTGGCCCATGACGTTGACATAGGTGGCAGGCGAGATCTCCTGGGCGATGAACTCCATAATCCTGCGGCTCTCTGCCTCCCCGCCGGGCATCACTAGGTGGCGGATCAGCAGACCGCGCGCCGCAGTACCATCCTCTGTGACCTTCAGGTCCCCCACTTGGCGGTGCATCTCCCGGATGGCCTCCCGGGCCCGTTCGGGGTAGTCGGGCGCTGCGAGATACTTCCTGCTCGATTCCGCGGACCAAAACTTGAAATCCGGCATGTAGACGTCCACCACCCCTCTTAAGAGGTGCAACGTGGCGAGGGAGTCGTAGCCGCTCGAGTTGTACACCAAGGGAAGGTCAAGCCCTTGGCCCGCGGCGATCACCAACGCTTCCAGAATCTGCGGAACCACGTGGGAGGGGGTGACGAGGTTGATGTTGTGGCACCCCTGCTGCTTGAGGCGGAGCATCATCGCGGCAAGCTCGCGGGCCGAGCTCTCGACCCCTTCGCCCAAGTGACTCAATGCATAGTTCTGGCAAAAGATGCACCCGAGGTTGCAGAAACTGAAAAAAATCGTCCCGGAGCCACCGCGGCCCACCAGTACCGATTCCTCGCCGAAGTGAGGGCCATAGCTCGCCACCACCGCTTGCGCACCGGTCCGGCAGAATCCTTTCCTGCCTGCGAGCCTGTCCACCCCGCACTCCCTGGGGCACAGGGAACAGCGCCTCAGCCTTGCCCGGGCCTCCTGGGCCCTTTGGGCAAGCACCCCCGTTTCCAAGAGATCCACGTAGCCGGGTCGATCCATGATGCCCTCCTCCCCTTGTCTGGCCATGAGCATCAAAAACGGGTTTTCTCCTAGGGACGCCGGACGGCTCTTCACGTCTTTTGGGTCTCGGAGCCCGACCCAGGAACCACTGCGCCGGAGTTCCGGGTGCAGTCGCTGCCTACCCCGGCGGTTCCGCCATGACAACACGCGGGGCGATCTTGATGTTACCGGACGATCCTCGTGCTGGTTCCTGAGGAAATGCGCCGCCGCAGGCACCGCCAATGCAGCAGGGCATACGGCCCACGCAGGGCATCGCGGGAATCGAGCATGCCCACGGCTCCACAAGTGCGACGCGCAGGCGACGGACCCTTCCGTGGCCCAGACGCCCCCTGGCCGCTTCGTCCTGCCGCCGGCTGGACATCGCGCGGGCCCTGAGGCACCATAGACGGCCGAGACGGCGGCAACGCACGCGCCGCGTGAAGGTTTTTCATTCCAGCTCTCAAGGAAGTTGCCATGGGCTTTTTCTCGCGCATCAAAAAACTCTGGGGTGGAGGCGAAAGCGCATCGCCCACACCTTCTGCTCCGCAAACTCCCGCGCCGCAGCCAGAACCGACGCATCCTGCCGCTGAGGCGGCCACCCACCCGGCACCAACGCCAGGACCCGCCGCACCGCCAAGGCCCGCTCAGGAGCACCAACCCTCTGCCGCACCGAGCAAGCGGGACACGCCCGAAGCCCCGATTGCGGCCGACGCGCCTGCCGCGCCGCAGCCCGCCCCCGAGGCGGCTTCCAAGCCCAAGGCGCCAGCGGCCACCACCCCCCGGCCCTCGCTGTGGCAGCGCCTGTGGGGGCAGACGCCCCAAGACGCCCCTTCCCGGGACACGGCCGCGCCAGCCGCCCCCAAGGCCCCGGACGCAGCTCCTGCGCGGGATTTTCAGGAAAAGCCCACCATCCCGGCCTGGCAAGCGGAGCTCACCCGCGCCCTGCGGGACGCCGAACCCCGGCTCTCGGTTTGGATGGAGCATATCCTGGCCGGGGTCACGGCGCGTGGCCCGGAACTCTGGGCACGCCTGCGCTTTCTCTTCTCCCAGCTCGACGCCCCGGAAGGCGAGGCCGAGGACTTCATCCACCGCTTCGACACCTGGCTTTCGGACATGGGCTACGAGGCCGTGGGGGACTTCCGCTCGGAGCTCCAGTACCGCCTGGCCCTGGCCCTGGATTTGGAGGACGAAGAAGACGAGCGCAGCCGCCTGCTCCTCAAGCTCTCCCAGAGCCTGGCCAAGACCCGCAGCCAGCTCACCGCCCGCATCGAAAACCTCCTTGCCCGCACCAGCGGCTACGACGCCGCCTTTTGGGAGGAATTGGAAGAAATCCTCTTGGTAGCGGACGTGGGGGTGACCGCCACCACCAAGCTCCTGGATCGGCTCAAAAAACGCGTGCGCCAGGAAGGCGGGGCTGCGCCGGAAAACTTCAAGTCGCTCTTGAAGGAAGAGATCCGTGCGGTCTTCCCGCCTGTCCCCGCCCCTGTGGAGGCACGCCCGGAAGTGGTGCTCTTGGTGGGCGTCAACGGTGCCGGCAAGACCACCACCATCGCCAAGCTGGCGCACCGCGCCCAGATGCAGGGCCGGCGCGTACTGGTGGCTGCGGGCGACACCTTCCGGGCCGCGGCCATCGAGCAGTTGGAGGTCTGGGCCCGGCGCGTGGGCGCCGGGTTCCATGCCAAGCAGCACGGCGCCGACCCTGCGGCCGTGGCCTTCGAGGCCGTGGAGCGGGCGCAGGCCGAAGGCTACGACTTGGTGCTGGTGGATACCGCCGGCCGGCTGCAGACCAAGCACAATCTCATGGAAGAGCTGGCCAAGATCGCCCGCGTGCTGGGCAAAAAACTCCCCGGCGCGCCCCACCGCACCGCCCTGGTCCTCGACGCCACCACCGGACAAAACGCCCTGTCCCAGGCCCGGCTCTTCTCCCAGGCCGCGCCGGTGACGGAGATCATCCTCACCAAGCTCGACGGCACGGCCAAGGGCGGCGTCATCGTGGGCGTGGCCCTGGAGTTCGGCATCCCCATCAGCTTCGTGGGCCTGGGCGAGAAGATGGAAGACCTGCGCCCCTTCCTGGCGGAAGAGTTCGCCGCGGCGCTTCTGGGAGAACAATAAGGCTTGCCAATGCTCAACCTCTACATCAACCTCACCATGCAGCTCTTCTTTTTGCTCACCCCGTTTTTCGTGCTGAGCGTCTTTCTGTCGCTTACCGAAGGCATGGACCAGACCTGCCAGCGCCGGGTGGCGCTGCGCACCACCCTGGCCGTGGCCATCATCGGCACGGTGCTCTACTGGGCAGGGAATCCGATTTTCAGCACCCTGGGCATCACCCTGGATGGCTTTCGCATCGGCGCCGGGAGCCTGCTTTTTCTCTCCAGCGTCTCCCTGGTGACCCAAGCCCGCTCCAGCGCCCAAAACACGGAGAAAAGCGACATCGCGGTCGTGCCCCTGGCCATCCCCATCACCGTGGGGCCGGCCACCATCGGCACCCTGCTCGTGCTTGGGGCCGAACTCTCCGGGGCCGTCCAGCGCCTCACCGGCGCCGCGGCCCTGCTTTCCGCCTGCGCCGGGGTGGGCATCATCCTCGCCTCCGCCCGCTTCATCGCCCGGGTGCTCGGCCCCATGGGCCTTTCCATCATGACCAAGATCACCGGCCTGGTGCTCGCCGCCATGGCCGCGCAAATCGTCTTCACCGGCGTCAAAAACTTCCTCGGTTGAAAAGCGCCGCAAACCACGGCGGCACCACGGCCACTGCAGCAGGGACGCCAGGGGCCAAGCGTCCCATGCCCAAGGCCTGGCCGGTGACCAGGGCGAGCGCCTCCGCCAAGCAGAGCTCCGGGGCAAGGTGCTCCTTGAGGAAGGCCGCCTCCTGCCACACATCGAGGTCCGGGGCAGAGGCAAGGGAATCGGTCCCGAGCACCACAGGCAAGCCGGAGCGCCGCAAAAGCCGCCAAGGGGCCTGTCCCACCCCCAAGGCCGCATTGGAGCGCGGGCACAGGCACACCACAGTCCGACGCCGGGCGAGCAAGGCCACGTCCGCCTCCCCGAGATGCACGCCGTGCACGAGCAGCGTGCCCGCATCGAGCACTCCCAGGGCATCCAAGGCGGCCACCACCGAGGACGCACGCGCCAAGACGCCATCCGGACCAAGGCCAAAGCGCTCGCGCGCCAGACCGAGCTCATCCTCGCGTTCGGCCGCGTGCAGGGAAAACAGTCGGCCATGGGCCCGGCACCATGCCTTGGCCCCGGCAAGGACGATGGGCGCCGTGGCATAGACGCTATGGGCCGCCGGGGCCACCCATCCATGAGCAAGTTCCACGGCCGGCACCCAGGTGCGGGGAATTCGGGATGTCAAACTTTCGCACAACAGCCCATACTCCCAAACACCGGCGGTTTCCCACACGGCCGCCATGGGCCGCACCATGCGCGTGGCCACGTCGAGCACCAAGCGGTGTCCGGCAAGATCCATGGCACTCACGGCCGTGCGCACGCGCGCTTCGTCCCAGAAATCCGGCCGCGCCACGGCCGTGGCCCACGCCGTAAAGCCGCGGTCCAGAGGCACCCGGCCCGCCAAGGCCGAAAGCTCCCCGTGCATATGGGCATTGACCACCCCTGGGACCACCACGCCGTCCACATCCCACGCTGCCGGGCCGTAGCCATTTCGCAAGTGCCGCCACGGCCCCACGGCCACCACCTGGCCGTCACGAGCGGCCAGGGCTGCGTCCTCCATCCACGCATCACCGGTCCATAGCCGCCGCGCCCGCAGCAGACCGCTCCACCCTGGGGGGGGAGAAGAAAAATTTGTTTTGGCTAATTTTATTTCTTGACGAAGCAAGACCAACTCCATAGAAAGTTAGTCATACAAAACATGACCACGGAGGTAGTTTTCATGGATTGGCAACTTATTGGAGTGATGCTCATCGTTATCCTCGCTGCGGGTGCCGTCGTACGCGCCTTCACCCGGCGGCATACCGGCTGCGCGTCGTGCGCCTCCTCCACGTCCTCGGCATGCGCCCAGGGCTCGTGCTGCTGCGCCACCCCAAAGACACCATCCAGCCTCAACGCTCTGGAGGACCACCGATGAGCAGCATGGGCTTGCGCCACTTGCGCGTCAACCAAAAAGCGATCATCGAGCGCGTCTGCGCCGAAGGTGAGCTTGGCCGGCGCATCCGGGACATGGGCCTCGTCCCGGGCACCGAGATCTGCGTCATCGGCCGCGCCCCGCTCGAGGACCCTGTGGCCCTGCGGCTTCGCGGCGCAACGCTCACCCTTCGCAACAATGAGGCAGACCACATCTTGGTGAAGACCTTGGAGGAATCCCCGGCATGAACGCAACCATCGCCCTCATGGGCAACCCCAATTCTGGGAAATCCACGCTCTTCAACCTGCTCACCGGCTCGCGGCAGCACGTCGGTAACTACCCGGGCATTACCGTGGAAAAACACGAAGGCGTGCTGCGCCTCGGGGACACCGACGTGGCCGTGGTGGATCTTCCCGGCACCTATTCCCTCACCGCCTACACCGCCGACGAGTTAGTAGCGCGCAACTTTCTCGTGGACGAGCGGCCGGATCTGGTGGTCATCGTGGTGGATGCCACCAACTTGGAGCGCTCCCTCTACCTGGTGACCCAGGTCATGGAGATGGCCATGCCCGTGGTGCTCGTCCTCAACATGATGGACGAGGTGCGCGCCAAGGGCATTGGCATCGACATCCCGGCCCTGTCGCGCACCCTGGGGGTGCCGGTGGTGGGCATGAGCGCGCGGCGCGGCGAAGGCAAGGAAGAACTCCTGGCCACACTGCGCGAAAACCTCGCCCATCCCCCCACGCCTGCCCCGCTTTTCATCTCCTACGGCCCGGACCTCGACGAAACCTTGCGGCACATGGAAGCGCGCATCGCGGCTTCCGGCCTTGGCGAGCAGCGCATCCCGCCGCGCTGGCTCGCCATCAAATACCTGGAAAACGACGCCCACATCCTGTCCTTGGGCGCCAAGCACCCGGATCTGCACGCCCAGCTCACCCAGATGGTGGCGACACTCACGGAGCACACGCAAAAGACCCTGGGCACGGACCCCGAAGCCTTGGTGGCCGACTACCGCTACGGCTACATCGCCTCGGCCCTGCGCGATATCCTCACCTGGCCGGTAGAGAGCCGCTACGACTTCTCGGACAAGTTGGACAAGGTGCTCACCGGCAAGTTCACCGGCCCGGCCATCATGCTGGCCATCATTTATGCCATGTTCCACGCCACCTTCACCCTGGGGGAAGTCCCCATGGGCTGGATGGAGGCGCTCTTTGGCTGGCTTGGAGACACCTTCCGCCAGATCCTCCCCGAGGGCCTGCTGGCATCCCTCGTGGTCTCGGGCGTCATCGACGGCGCAGGCGGGGTGCTGAGCTTCGTGCCCCTCATCCTCATCATGTTCTTCTTCCTCGCCTTCCTCGAGGACAGCGGCTACATGGCCCGCATGGCCTACATGCTCGACCGCGTATTCCGCACCTTTGGCCTGCACGGCTGCTCGGTGGTGCCGTTTATCGTCTCCGGCGGCATCCCCGGCGGCTGCGCCGTGCCTGGGGTCATGGCCGCCCGCACCCTGCGCAGCCCCAAAGAAAAGATCGCCACCGTGCTCACCGCCCCCTTCTTTGCCTGCGGGGCCAAGGTGCCGGTCTTTCTCCTCCTGGCCGCGGCCTTCTTTCCTGGATCGGGCGGCACGGTGCTCTTTTGGATCACCCTTGCGGCCTGGGCCATGGCCCTGCTGGCCGCCCGGCTCCTGCGCTCCACCATCATCCGCGGGACTTCCACCCCCTTTGTCATGGAGCTGCCCCCGTACCGCATGCCTACCCTGCGCGGCATGCTCATGCACACCTGGGAGCGGGTCTGGCAGTACGTCAAGAAGGCCGGCACCGTGATCCTCGCCATCTCCATCCTGGTGTGGGCGGCCATGACCTTCCCGGGATTGCCGGCCGACCGCACGGCCCATTGGCAGGACGAACGGCAGGCGGCCATGGATCGCCCCTGGGACAGCCCGGAAGCGCAAGAAGCCGCCCTGGCCGCCATCGACGCCGCCGAACGCCAAGACGCCCTGCGCCACTCCCTGGCCGGCCGCCTGGGCACCGCCTTGGAACCCATCTCCCGCTGGGCGGGATTTGACTGGCGCACCAACATCGCCCTCATCGGCGGAGTGGCCGCCAAGGAGGTCATCGTCGCCACCCTGGGCACCGCCTACTCCCTCGGCGAAATAGACCCCGAAGACGCTGCCCCCCTGGCCGAGCGTCTGGCCGCCGACCCCACCTGGAACCGCTGGGTGGCGCTGAGCCTCATGGCCTTTGTGCTCCTCTATGCCCCGTGCTTTGTCACGGTCACGGTCATCGGCCGGGAGATCGGCTGGGGATGGGCCGCCTTTTCCGTGGCCTTCAACACCACCCTGGCCTTTACCGTCGCCGCCCTCATCTACCAACTCGGAAGCAGGCTCGCATAACCCAAGCCGTGCGCCCAGCAGCGCAAACATGCGGCCCTTGGGGCCTCCAGGGCCGCATGTTCCCAAAACCATCTGTGGGGCTGTGCACCTCCTTTGACGGTGCTAGTGGTTGCCTGCCCCGCCCATCAATGCTGCGCACCGGGAAAACTCTGCACCCAAACGCGCACGCTCAACGCCCACCAAAAGATACCACCAAGAGATTTGCCTTCGGCCCCCTGCTCCACTAGAGGCGCATCCATGCATCCCCCGCAATCGCCCACTCCCTTGCGCCTGTGGCGCTCCCCAGGATTTTTCCCCTACCTGGCGGTGGTGGTCATCAACGCCATGCTGGATTTGGGACACAAGATCCTCATTCAGAACACCGTGTTCAAGACTACCAGCGGCGCCTTGCAAATGGGGCTGACCGCCCTGGTCAACGCCTGTATCCTTGTACCTTTTATCGTCTTTTTTGTACCAGCGGGACGAATGGCGGACAAGTATCCCAAGTACCGGGTGATTCAAGCCACCATTGCCGCATCCATTCCCGTAGCCATGTCCATCTGGTGGAGCTACCGCAACGGCATGTTCTTCCTGGCTTTTGCCCTCACCTTGGTTTTGGCCACGCAATCTGCATTCTATTCGCCAGCAAAATATGGAATCATCCGCGAGATGTACGCAGAAGAATATCTCACTGCCGCCAATGCGGCGGTGCAGGCCGTGACCATCGTGGCCATCCTCTTGGGGAGTGTCGCCTTTTCCGTGCTCTTTGAGGCATGGATCGGCACCGCCACGCAGGCGGGCCATATTCTCACCGCCATCAGCCCTGCCGGAATCCTGCTTGTGGCTGGGGCCGTGGCCCAAACGATCCTGGCCACGCGCCTTCCTGCCACCCAAAACCCCGGCGCAGGGCAAACACCCGCGCTTGCTCAGGTGCTGCGCGGTGTCCGCAGCCATCCTGCCCTGTGGGGGCCCATGGCGGGCCTTGCCTTGTTTTGGGCCGTCAATCAGGTGCTTTTCGCTGCCTTCGGCGCCCACCTCAAGGAGGCCGCTGGCGTCACCTCCACCGTGGTGGCGCAAGGGCTTTTGGCCATCGGCGGGGTGGGCATCGTGCTGGGTTCCGCGCTTACGGCGCGGGTGTGCCGTACGCGTCTGGAACTTGGGCTCGCCGCCTTAGGGGCCTTGGGCATGGCGGTATGTCTGGGGCTCCTTCCCTGGCTCACCGCTGTCCCTGTCTTGGGCCTTGTGCTCGTCCTGTACGGCACCTGTGCCGGCCTCTTCATCGTGCCTCTCAATACCCTCATCCAGCTGCGCGCCCCAGCCTCCCAGTTGGGCATCGTCCTGGCGGCCGCCAATTTTCTTCAAAACGCGGCCATGCTCGGTTTTCTCGTCCTCACCATAGGGGCCGCGGCCCTGCACATGCCGCCGAAACCCATGCTCCTGGTATTGGCAGTGATCCTTGCCGTCATGGCGGCCGCAAGCCTCGCGGCCTTGCGCTTCGAGACCGCGAGGCTCTTCCTGCGCGCACTCCTCGGGCTTTTCTACCGCCTGCGCTGTGAGGGAATTGCACACCTCCCCGCCACCGGCCCCGTACTTGTCGCCGCCAATCACGTGAGCTGGATCGACTGGGCCGTGCTCTTGGCGGTGCTGCCCCGGCCGGTACGCTTCGTCATCTATAGCGCCTATGCCGAGCACCCCCTGCTGCGGCCGATACTGCGGGCATTTGGCGTCATCCCTGTGGATAGCCGCCGGGCCGCCGGCGCCATCCGCGCCATGCGCACGGCTCTGCTTGATGGTGGGGCGGTGGCCATCTTTCCAGAAGGCGGCATTGCCCGCACCCCGGAGCTCGCCCCCTTTCAGCGCGGCCTGGAGCTCGCCTGCCGCGGCACCCAAGCCGTCATCGTGCCCGTGGCCCTCATGGGCCTGTGGGGATCCCTGTGGTCCCGCTGTCGCCCCTGGCGGTGGCAGTGGCGCCGCACCATCACCGTGCGCCTGGGCGCCCCGCTTCCAGCCGCCACCAGCGCCCATCACGTGCGCGAGGCCGTGGCGGCGTTGCGTAGCGAAGACTAAAGCAACGCTGCGATGCAACGCAGCCGGAAGATCTTTGGGAATGCAGACGCCCGCAAGCAGAGGCGCCAAAATGGTAACGCCCCCAAGATGGGGGCGTTTTGGCTCATTTTCAGAAATGAAGTTCTATGGCGGAGGGTTAGGGATTCGAACCCCAGATGCCCGTGAAGGCATGCCGGTTTTCAAGACCGGTGCAATCAACCACTCTGCCAACCCTCCACGTGGTGTTGGCGGAGAGGGAGGGATTTGAACCCTCGATAGAGGTTTACGCCCCTATACTCGCTTAGCAGGCGAGCGCCTTCGTCCTCACTCGGCCACCTCTCCATGCGTTGAGAAGCCGATCTCTAGTCAAAAGGCCTTCGTGCCGTCAACCGAAATCTCGCCCACGGGCTGCCCAAAATTCCCGCTGACCGCGTTTTGACAGCGCTTCGGCCTCCCGGTACAGGGCCCGAAAATCGTGTGGCCGCAAGGCCGGATGAGGAGGAACGCGTGGAACCATCGGTCATCCATTTGGGGCTGGCTGGGCTTGGCACTGTGGGATCAGGGCTGGTGCGCATCATCGAAGAAAACGGCGATTGGATCGCCCGGCGTCTGGGCAGGCGCCTGCAGGTCAAGGCCATCCTGGTGCGGGACATGGACAAGCCGCGGCCCATCACGCCGTCCCCGTCCACCCATCTGACCACCAATCCTGCGGACCTCTACACCGACCCGGACATCGACATCGTGGTGGAACTCACCGGCGGCATCGACTTTCCCCGCCGCCTCATCACCGAGGCCCTCCAGCACGGCAAATCCGTGGTCACGGCCAACAAGGCCCTGCTCGCCGAACACGGCCCGGAGCTCTTCGAGCTGGCCGCCTCGCGAGGACTCGGGCTCTATTACGAGGCCAGCGTGGCCGGCGGCATTCCGGTCATCCAGACCCTCAAAGAAAGTCTCGCCGGTAACCGCATCAAAGACATCACGGGAATCCTCAACGGCACGGCCAATTTCATCTTGAGCGAAATGACCCAGCACGGCGAAGACTTCGCCACCGCACTGGCAAAGGCCCAAGAAAAGGGATACGCCGAGGCCGACCCCACTTTGGATGTGGACGGCTGGGACGCGGCCCACAAACTGGTGATCCTCATCCGCCTGGCCACGGGCCAGGACGTGCCGCTGCCCGCACTGGTGGTGCAAGGGATCCGCAACGTCACGGCCCAAGACATCGCCCTGGCCCGGGAGTTCGGCTACCGCGTGAAACTCGTGGCCCAGATGCGCGACAAGTCCGGCCGCATCCAGGCCGGAGTCTACCCGGCCCTGCTCCCGGAAGACCACATCCTGGCCAAGGTGGACGGCCCGTTCAACGCCATCCTCCTGGAAGGCAACGCCGTGGGGCCCATCATGCTCTACGGTCAAGGCGCCGGGGACCTGCCCACAGGCAGCGCCGTGCTGGCGGACATCCTGGCCCTTGCCCGCTCAGGCAGCTGCCCCAACAACACCGGCTTTCTGGAGACCCGCCTGCCCCAAGCCCAGATCCTGGCCCCGGAGCTCACCGTCTTTCGCCACTATTTCCGCTTCACGGTGGTGGACAAACCCGGCGTGGTGGCGGCCATTGCCGGGGTCATGGGCGAATCCAACATCAGCATCGCCCAGATGGTGCAGCGCGGCGCCAACGCGGACAGCAGCGTGCCCATCGTCTTTTTCACCCACAGCGCCCAAATGCGTGACGTGGAGCGGGCGCTTTCCACCATCGCTGCCTTCAGCTTCGTGGTGGCCAAACCCGTACATTACCGGATTCTTGCATGAAATTCGTCTATCTCATCGCCGATGGCATGAGCGGCTGGCCCGGAGAAATGGCCGGCGGCCGCACTACCCTGGAAGCGGCCCACACCCCCACCCTGGATGCCCTCGCCCGCACCGCCTTGACCGGTCAGTGCCGCACCGTGCCCCAAGGCATGCCTCCGGGCTCGGATGTGGCCAACATGGCCCTGTTGGGCTTCGACCCCAAGCGCTACCACACCGGTCGCGGCCCCATCGAGGCTGCGGCCCAGGGGCTCACGCTGGACGCCGACGACCTGGTGTGGCGCATGAACCTGGTCACGGTGTCCGCCTACGCCCCAGAGGGCCGCATGGAAGACTACAGCGCCGGGCACATCGACACCGCCACGGCAGCGGCCCTGATCGAGCGCCTGCGGCAAAGTCTCCCGGACGGCCTGGAGATCTTCTGCGGGGTGCAATACCGACATCTCCTGGTGGAACGAAACGCGGGCCACGGCCCTTCCGCCCGCATCCACGTGCGGCCGCCCCACGATATCCTGGGGGAAAGCATCGGCCCGGATTTGGACGCCCTGGCCGCGGCCCCTGCGCTCGCCAGCTTTGCCCGCAACGCCCATAGCCTCCTGAGTCATGGCAACCCTTCCCGGGCCAACGCCATCTGGCCCTGGGGGCAAGGCCGACCCCTCCAGCTTCCCGCCTTCGAGGCCAGCTTCGGCCTGCGCGGGGCGGTGATCTCCGCCGTGGACCTGGTGCGAGGCCTGGGACGGGCGGCGGGCATGGAGGTACTGGAAGTGCCGGGGGCCACGGGCCTCATCGACACCAATTACGAAGGCAAGGTGGCGGCGGCCCTGGAATTCTTGCAGCGCGGCGATTTCGCCTACCTGCACGTGGAGGCCCCGGACGAGTGCGGTCACATGGGGGACGCTGCGCTCAAGACCGAAGCCATCGCCCGTTTCGACGCCCGCATCGTGGCCCCCATGCTGGAGGGCCTGCGCGCCCTGGGCGAACCTTTCGTCCTGGTGGTCACCAGTGATCACGCCACGCCGGTGGCCGAGCGCACCCACGTGGCTGACCCGGTGCCCTTCCTGGTGTACCAGAGCGAGCATGCCACCTGCGGCCCGGAAGTGTTCACCGAAGCCTCCACCCGCAGCGGGGCGCAAATCGCCTCGGGCCCGGAACTCTTGCAGCTCGTCCTTGCCCGGGGGCGCGGATGAACGTCTGGCTTGCCCACCGCGTCTCCTACGGCGAGACCGACGCCATGGGCGTCATGTACTACGCCGAGTATTTGCACCTCTTCGAGCGCGGCCGAAGCGAGTGGATCCGGGCCTGCGGGCACAGCTACGCCGCCATCGAGGCCCAGGGCATCTATCTGCCGGTGCGCGAGGCACAATGCCGCTACCGCGCCCCAGCGCGCTATGACGAGCTCATCTGGCTGGAAACCTGGCTGGACGCCCAAGGCCGCGCCAGCCTCACCTTCGCCTACCGCCTCATGGACGAAACCAAGACCCGGCTCCTCGCCCACGGGAGCACCCAGCACGCGGTGGTGGACAGCCGCGGCAAGCCCGTGGCCATCCCGCACTGGCTCCGAGAGCTCCTCTCCCCTTCCTGCCAATGACACGCGGGGCGCCCCCAACAAGCGCCCCGCGTTCGCTTCGCCAACAAATGCCCCAAAAGTTATGCAAGAGCGGCTTGATTGGCGCCTATGCGCCGCGCCAGGTACATGAACGGCGTATCCAGCACCGCCACCAAGGCCTTGATGCCATAGGTCGTCAGCAGGATCTCCCCAAACACGGACATGGGATAGACGCCAGCAAAGGCAATGACGCAAAACACCAGCGAATCCAAAAACTGGCTCACCAACGTGGAGCCATTGTTGCGCAGCCACAGATGCCGAACGCCGGTCTTTTCGCGAATGGCGTGAAAGGCCCAGACATCGTACATCTGCGATACGAGATACGCCGTCATGGATGCCAAGGCAACCCGCGGCAAAAGTCCGAACAAGGCTTCCAAGTGCGGTTGTGCAAAATCACTTCCATCTGGGATAAAAAGCAGTGCCACTTGCAGATACAACGTACTGAGCACCAACGCAACAAAACCCAAGATGACTCCTCGACGCGCATCTTCCTTGCCGTGCATCTCGCTCAAAATATCCGTCGCAAGAAAGATGGATGCATAGAGCACATTTCCCAAGGTGGTGGTCAGTCCAAAAAGGGTAACCGTCTTGAGCACTTCAATATTACAAATAATAATGCTAATGACTATACTCACATAAAGACCAATTTTTCCAAAAAAACGATATATCAAGAGCAAAATAGACAAATCTACCAATGCAAAAGAAAACCACAAAAGCTCATTGAATCCAATCATATCCCAATCCTCTTCGTCCTTACTGCACAATCATTGTCCATAAAATCCCTTGCACCATTCCCACCAACCCCCCGAGCAGCGCGCCTGCGCCTTCCACAAAACGCAGCTCCCGGCGCAGCACGGAAAGGAGCATCTCCTCCAGGCGCTCCGGAGGCAGGGCCGCCACCTGCTCCGCCACCACTTGGGCCACGCGCAGCTCCTGCACCGCCGCACCGGCCACCTGCTCCATGAGCCCCGGAAGGCTGCGGCGAAGTTCCGCGTCCACGGCGTCCTCGAAGCCAGCGAGCAGACGCTGTTGCAACGGTCCCAAAACGCTGGGCACCCCATGCACGAGGCGGGATACGCGCTGGATGAGGGCAGTCACGAGCGCCTGGCGCACGGCCTGCACCGTGGCGGGGGCCGCCACGGCCTGCTGCAACCGCTGCGGGGGAAGGAGCTCGGTGGCGGTGAGTTCCCCCAGCCGCCGGGCCACAGCTGCCTGACGCCGGGGAAAGACCCCCTGCAGCGTCCACGGCCCCACGCGCCACGGGCGGTAGGGCCGAAAGAGCATGCGCACGGCGAGCACGTTGGTCCCCCAGCCCACCAAGGCACACACGACCGTGGAAATACCAACGACCTCAAGCATCCGTCTTCGCGGCCCGAGCAATATCTGCCCGCAGGAGCCCGCGCACCTGCTCCGTATACGCGGCCACTCCAGGGAGCACCAATTCCTCCTGCACGGCTTCTGGACCGCAGACCTCCGCGAGAGGGGCGTCCGTGGCCCACAGGAGATGGATGCCCAAGGTCGTGCGGCGGCCGTTGTCCTTTTTGGCCTCCAGACACACCAAGGCGTTCATGCGCCGCACAAAGCGCCGCAAGGCCGGCGGAAAGGCCGACACCTTGAGGAGCTCCGCCCGGGGCAAGAACAGATAGGTGATCGAAAGCCGAGGACTCTCCAAGGCATGGTTGCGGAATCCACGGTCCACGGCAATGCCGCGCTCCTTGGCCTGCATGACCATGCGAAAGAGATCGGCCGCCAGGCTCTCGGCGTGGGAAGTATCGTTCATGGGGGTGTCCATTACACGTGATTGCGGAGTTTGAGCTCCAGGGGATGCGGGGACAAATACGTCTGCTCCAGCAGATAGCGGACCTCGTACTTGCGGGCGTAGTGGGAAAGCAGGGTCACCGGCACGATGAGCGGCAAAATCCCCCGGGCGTACTGGCGGATGATGTCTTCCAGCTCGCGCTTTTCCTCGCGGGTGAGGTCCAGCTTGAAGTAGCCCATGATGTGCTGGAGCACGTTGCGATTTTTAGGCACCGTGGCCTTGAGGCGCAGGGCCGCAAGCAAAAGCTCCTGGTACGCGCGCACCACCTCGGCCAAGGGCTGACCTTTGGCGTGGGCCACCAGCCGCCCCAAGGCGCGGTAATGCTCGGGGCTGTGGGAGAGGATCTGCAGCTTGTGGCGGGTATGGAACTGCACGAGTGCGCCCAGGCTGGGCTCCTTTTCCACACCCTCCCGAAAGCGCTGCAGGCAGAAGATGCGGTCGATAAAGTTTTCCCGCAGCAGGGGGTCGTGCAAGCGTCCCTCTTCTTCCACCGGCAGGAGCGGAAAACGGGCCATGAAGAGCCCGGCAAAGATCCCCGAGCCATGATCCACCACCTGGCCCGTGGCACCATAGATTTTCACCCGCTCCATGCCGCTGGACGGCGACCTGGATTTGAAGATGAAACCGCAAAGCCCCTCTTTTTCTAGGGCGTCCAGGCGCGGGGCGGCCCACGCCAGCATGCGATCCGTGTGGTCGATGCCGGTCTTCTGCGTCAAAAGCCGCACCCCCTGCGGGGTGCGCACCAGGCGCATGGCCTCGCGGGGGACCGGCAGGCCGCACTCCACCTCCGGACACACCGGCACGTAGTCGACGTATTGGCCCAAGGTCTGGGTGAGAAAAGGGTCGTGCTTGTGACCGCCGTCGTAGCGCACGGGATGCCCCAAAAGACAGCGGCTGATGCCCAGGCGAATCGTGCTCAAAGGTTCCATAGAGACATTCCTTCCCTGCAAACGGTGGGCGGCCCCTAGCCCAGGAAGACGCGCAAGGCAAATTTTCTGTGCCCTCACCAACGAATCAAAGGATCAAGAATCCACGTCCAGCACGGCAACCTGCTGGAAACGCTCGGTCAGCACCAAGCGCGTCATGCGCACGGCCAGGATTCGTGTCCCGGGATCGCCCAAGAATTGCTCCAAAGTCCCATGGCGCGCAACCAAAAGCTGCCGCGCCTGCAGCTCTCGCGTCCCGGCCACCGGCTCGATGACGCCCTGCACTTCGAGGGTTGCAGCGTGCTGCGGGTCCGTGTCCCGGTTGCGCGCCGTGGAAAAAAAGAGGCACACCCTGGGACAGGCCAGAAGCATGGGGTATTTGCTGGAATCCTGCGACGTTGCCAGATACACCCGCTGCTCGTCCGCCCCCAAGGCCACGGCCATTTGAAAACATCGGGGACGGCCTTCATGGCAGAGGGCCAGCACCGCCGAGCGCTCGGCACCCATGAGCGCCAGGGCCCGCGTGCGGATATCGGTGTCTAGGAAATCGGACATGCGTCCTCCTCAGAGGGGGCAATGGGATAGGGGCCTCGCACCTGGCGGCTTGCGGCCTTCTCGGCCAAACGCCGCAAAAAGCCCTGAAAGAGCCAGCGGTGGACGGGCACGAGGGACTGCCAGTACACAATCCCCCAAAGCCCCTTGGGCCGGTAGCGGGCGCGCAACTCCACCCGCGAGCCGCCTGCTGCCGGATGCACCCGCAGATCGAGCACTGCCTCGCCCGGCAGTCGCATCTCCGCTCCCAGCACCAAGCGTGCGCCCTCCACCACGTCGAGCACCCGCCAGAAATCCAGGGCATCGCCCACCCGGATCTCCGTGGGGTGCCGCCGGCCGCGGCGAAGTCCCACGCCGCCCAGCACCCGGTCCACTGCGCCCCGAAGCGTCCACAAGGCATCGCCAAAGAGCCAGCCAAAGTCTCCGCCCAAGCGCGTCAGGACATCCCACACCGCCTGCGGCGGCGCATCCACATCCATGGCATAGGCCGCGCGCAGGAGGGTTCCCCCGGCGAAGGAGGCATCGGAACACGAAAGCCACTCCGGCATGGGCAGCGGCCCGGCATCGGACCAGCACGTGGCCACCTGGTGGTGGCGGGTGCGCATGAGCGCCCGGGCCATGGCCTCGCGGGCGGAAAGCAGCCGCACCGGCACCAAGGCCCGAATGGCGTGCTCCTGGCACACGGCGGGATTGCGCAGCCCTTCGGCCAAAGGCCGCGCCAGGGAGGCGGGCACTGGAGTCACCAGGTGGACCCACCAGGACGAAAGCCGGGGGGTGAGCACCGGCACGCCGATGATCCAGCGCCGGGGAAGGCCGGCCACCTCGGCGTAGAGTTCCAGCAGGCGGCGGTAGGTGAGCACCTCCGGGCCGCCGATGTCGAACATGCCCCCCGCAGTGCGCGGCTCGGCGAGGACTCCCACGAGATATTCGATGACGTTGGACACCGCGATGGGCTGGCACGGCGTGTCCACCCAGCGCGGCACCAACATCACCGGGAGGCGCTCGGTAAGATACCGGATCATCTCGAAGGAAGCGCTGCCAGAGCCCAGGATCACTGCCGCCCGCAGCCAGGTGAGCGGCACCGTTCCGGCGCCCAAGACCTCCCCCACCTCGAAGCGGGAACGCAAATGCTCGCTGAGCTCCGTCTTCGGGTCTCCCAGGCCTCCCAAGTAGATGATGCGCCGCACTCCAGCCGCTTGGGCGGCGCGGGCCATGGTCTGCGCGGCTTGGCGGTCGCGTTGGGCAAAATCGCCCTGTGCCGAGGTCATGGAATGCACCAGGTAATAGACCGCCTGGCAGCCTTCCAAAGCGCGGGCCAGCGCTGCCTGATCCAAGGCATCGGCCACCGTCACCTGCACCCGCGGGTGCCGACCCCACGGCCGACACGCCAGCTTGGCCGCCGAGCGCCCCAAGGCCCGCACGCCAAACCCCTGCTCCAGCAAGGCGGGGACCAAACGCCCGCCGATATACCCCGAAGCCCCCAACACCGCGATGGGTTCCGTCATAGCAACTCCTTTACGATGCCCAGCCAAGGACGTACACGCCCCGTATCCAAATTTCTTTCCAAGGAAGGCCTATGGAACTTCGCCATACTCCCCGCTACGAGCCCAAGCGCGAGCGCGCCCTCCTGCTTCTGTGTAGCCCAGAAGCGCCCCTGCCGTCCACCGCCCAAAAACTCTGGCACGCAACTCTTGGCCAAGCAGCCCCGAGCACGGTGCTCTCGCACGACGCCGCCCGGATCTTCTTCGGCGAGCACGGGATGGTGGTGGCCGTGCCCCTGCCCCAGGAGCGCACCGCAGCCGCCATGGACCGCCTCATCACCCAGGCCATGGATCTCTGTCGCATGAGCCCGGCAGCAGAACTCGTCCTGCATCCCGATCTTTTCGCGGAGGCCGGATTTGCCCCGTCTGCTTTCCTGCTGGCCGCCGCAGCCGGACTTTTGTGCGGCTACCGGTTTTCCCTTGCTGCCTGCGAAACTTCCGAGCCCTTGCCGGACCTCGTCCTCATCACCGCCCAGCCGGAAGACGTCCGCTGGGCGAAGAGCATCGCGCGCGGAGTGGCCTTGGCCCGGGACCTCGGCAATACCCCGGCCAATCTCCTCTCCCCCGCCACGTTGGCCGACGAGGCCGCGGCCGTGGGCCAGCAGGCCGGGTGGGCGGTGCAGATCCTCGAGGGCGACGCCCTTGCCTCCTGGGGGTGTCTTGCCGCCGTGGCAGGGGCAAGCCGCGTGCCGCCGCGGGTGGTGGTGCTCGACAGCGCCCCGCACAGCGACCAGCAGCCGCTGGTCCTCGTGGGCAAGGGAATCACCTTCGATAGCGGCGGCATCTGCCTCAAACCCGCGGCGCACATGCACGAGATGAAGGCCGACATGGCCGGGGCCGCGGCCATCCTCGGGGCCATCGCCGCCATCCACGGCCTTGGGGGACCTTGCCGACGCACGCTGGCCATCCTGCCTCTGGCGGAAAACCTCCCGGGATCCGGGGCCATGCGGCCTGGGGACGTCATCACCGCCCGCTCGGGACTCCGGGTGGAGGTCCAGAACACCGACGCCGAAGGCCGCCTCATCCTCGCCGACGCCCTGCATCTGGCCGGTGAGTTCCAGCCCTGCGCCATCGTGGACGTGGCCACGCTCACCGGCGCCTGCGTCGTGGCCCTAGGCACCCGCATCGCCGGCCTCTTCGCCTCGAGCACCACCATCCAGGAGCGCGTGCTCCGCCTGGGTCAAAGCCTCGGCGAAACCTTCTGGCCCATGCCCCTTGCCGACCTCTACGCAAAGGACCTGAAAAGCGAGGTGGCGGACCTCAAAAACATCGCCCAGCGCGAAGGCGGGGCGCTGTACGCGGCGCTCTTTTTGCGCCACTTCGTCCCCCACGGGGTCCCCTGGGCGCACCTGGACATCGCCGGCCCGGCCTGGTCGAACGACAAGGTATCCCTCGTGCAGGCAGGCGCCACCGGCTTTGGCGTGCGCACCCTGACCGGCCTCATGCAGGAGGAATGGTGATGCGGCTCTTCGTCGGTGTCCCCATCCCGCAGGCCATGGCCGAGGCCGTGGGAGAAGTATGCCAAACCTGGGCGCGGAAACTTCGCTCCCGCGTGGCGTGGGTCCGGCCTGCGCTCATGCACGTGACCCTCAAGTTTCTCGGCGAAGTCCCGCCGGCCCAAGTGCCCGCCATTCAAAGCGCCCTCGAGGCGCTGGCTGCGCCTGCCTTTTCCCTTGCCCCGCAAGGCGCAGGGTTCTTTCCTTCCGCAGCGCGGCCGCGGGTCTTTTGGCTCGGCTTTGGCGAGGGCGCCCCGGAGCTTCGCAACCTCGCCCAGGGCCTGGAAGCCGCCCTAGAGCCGCTGGGGTTTGCCCCGGAAACCCGGCCCTTCACCGGCCACGTGACCCTGGCGCGCATCAAGGACGCAGCCCCAGGAGACCCCTGGCTGCAGGCGGCCCAAGCCGTGGCCGCCCTGCAGCTGCCCGTCTTCGCCGTGGACCGGATGGTGCTGTGGCAAAGCATCCTTGGCCCCCAGGGGCCGCGCTACCAGCCTGTGCGCGAATACCTCCTCTCACGGGGCTAAGACCTGGGAAACGCCCGCCACCCGCTCTGGCCCGGCGAAGATGGAAAACCGGCCCTGACGGGCAAAGGCCACCAGGGTCACCCCAAGGCGCCGGGCCGTGAGCACGGCCTGATGGGTGGTCGCCCCCAGGGAGACCACCATGGGGATCTCGGCACGGCGGCATTTGTGGACGATCTCCGCCGCAATGCGGCCGGTGGTCAGGGCCATGGTCTGGGCCACAGGAAGGGACCGACGCAAGGCCTGCCCCACGGCCTTGTCCAAGGCATTGTGCCGGCCCACGTCGTCGCAGGTCACGAGCACCTCGCTGCCGCGCGCCAAGGCCACGGAGTGCACCCCCCCGGTGGCCTGATGCAGTTCCGAATGGCGGCGGAAGGCGTGCACCAGCGCAAACACCGTCGAGGCATCCACCTGCCAGGTCACCGGAAGCGCCGCGAGATCCGCCTCCAGGGCCGAGGCGAACACCACCCCCTTGCCGCACCCCGACGAGTACGTCCGCCGCACCAACAGCGCGGCATCCACCGGCCGGGCGGTCTCCACCTCCACCCGCCACAGGCCGGTATCCACGCAAACAGCGCCGATGTCTTCCGGGGCAAGCAGGCCCGAGGTCACCAAAAACCCCCGGGCAAGGTCGTCCAATGCTTCGGGGGTGGCCATCACGGTGGCGATCTCCACACTCCCCGCCACGATGGTCACCGGCACTTCCGTGGCCACCACGTCCTGCTGGCCATGCACCTTTTCCGGCGTGACCCGGACTATTTCCACCGAGACAAGCGGCTCCAACGGATGGGACGACATACGGCCTCCGTGCCTTGAGAATACGGGAAGGTCTCCTGCCGCAAAGTTGCTCCCAAGACAATCCCAATCCCCGATTTTGCGCGCGATGCGGTTCACCGGCGCTTGCCGCACCATCCCGAACCCCGGTTTCTCCCTTCAAGGCGCATGTGCCAGGGCTTTTCCCCTTGCTTCAGGGGCGCATTCCCGCTAGCAGGGCCGGCCCATGGGGAAGCCCCCGGTCCACAAATCCATGGCACAAGGAGAGAAGTGATGAAGCATTTTGGTCTGGCTGCAGTATCCGTACTGGCCATGGCGGCTTCCGTGGCAGCTGCGCCCATGCAGATGCCCGAAAGTGTCACCATGAGCACCAAACAATTTTCCAACTACACCCCCAAAAAGGGTCCGGTCACCTTCAACCATGCCTCGCACATGAGCGTTTCCTGCATCAGCTGCCACCACACCGTGCCCGACACCTACACCTTCCAGAGCTGTATGAGCGAAGGCTGCCACGACAACATCGCCAGCCGTACCGACGAAAACTCCGTCTACCGCGCCTTCCACACCGGCCAGGACAAACGCAGCTGCGTGGCCTGCCACCGGGAAGTCAAAAAGCAGGGCTTGGGAGATGCTCCTCTGGCCTGCAATAGCTGCCACATCAAAGAATAGTCTGTCCGGGGGCGCTCCAGCGCCCCCACCTCTTGACGCCGAACCAAGAACACCCCAAAGAGCGGATGCCGGAGAGACGCCGGTTGCTGCGCCGTCTGCCGTCTTCACCATCCTTCAAGGAGACCCATTGTGTCCTTTCGTGCTGTCTTGGTCGTGCTGCTGTGTTGGGCCACGTATGCCCATGCCGCGGATTTCTCGTGGGAAGCCTTGCAAGAACAGGCCCGACAATTGGCCCAAGCCCCGCATGGAGAGCAGCGCCTCGCCCTCCCCACCCCACTCGCCCAGCTGAGCTATGACGCATGGCGGGACATCCGCTTCCGCCCGGAAGAAAGCCTGTGGCGCAGCGCCAAGCTTCCCTTTGAGGTCCAATTCTTTCATCCCGGCATGCTCTACGACCGCGCGGTGGACATCTTCATCCTGAATAACAATACCGCCACCCTCGTCCCCTTCCGAACCGAATCCTTCGATTACGGAAAAACCGGCATCGCCCCCAAAAACCTCCCGGAACTCGCCTACGCCGGGTTTCGGGTGCATACCGACATCAACACCAAGACCTACAAGGACGAGTTCCTCGTCTTTCTCGGGGCGAGCTATTTCCGGGCCGTGGCCCAAGGGCAGCACTACGGCATCTCGGCGCGGGGGCTGGCCATCGACACCGCAGAGCCTTCCGGGGAAGAGTTCCCCTTCTTCCGCACCTTCTGGATCCAAGAACCGAAGAAAAAAGACAAGACCATCACCATCTTTGCCCTGCTGGACAGCCCGAGGACGACCGGCGCCTACCGATTTGTGGCCACCCCAGGCGCCGAGACCATCATTGATGTGGACGCCGTCCTCTATCCGCGCGCCACGCTCACCCATGTGGGCCTCGCCCCCCTGACCAGCATGTTCATCTTTGGCGAAAACACCTGGCCGCGCACCTTCGACGACTTCCGGCCCGAGGTGCACGACTCCGACGGGCTCGCCATCCATCTGGCCAACGGCGAATGGATCTGGCGCCCCCTGCGCAACCCCACCAATCTTACGGTCAACGTCTTCGAAGCCCCCGGACTACGGGGCTTTGGCCTGCTGCAGCGGGACACCCTTTTTGACCATTACCAGGACCTGGAAGCGTTCTACCACAAGCGCCCCAGCGTCTGGATCGAACCCAAGGGCGATTGGGGCCCTGGGGAAGTCCGGCTGGTGCAGATCCCTTCGCCTGAAGAAATCCACGACAACATCGTTGCCTACTGGAAACCTGCCACCCCCGTGGAAGCGGGCAAACCGTTTGCCGTTTCCTACCGCATGCGCTGGTGCGCTGCCCAGGCGGTGCTGCCGCCGCTCGCCGCAGTCACGGCCACGCGCACCGGCCAGGGACGGACCAAAGGGAGCCGGATGTTTGCCCTGGATTTTGCCGGCCCAGTCCTCCAGACGCTCCCCGCCGATGCCGTGCTCGACGCCTCCATCTGGGTGGGCGAGGGCGGCCGAGTCACCGACAAGCACATCACGCGCAACCCCGAAACCGGAGGCTTCCGCGTAGTGTTTGAAGTCACCACGGACAAAGACTCCCCCCTTGCCCGCATGCTGCCCGACAAACAGCCCGACACCGAGATGCGGGTCATCCTCCTGCACGGCATCACGCCCATTTCGGAAACCTGGAGCTACGCCTGCAAGCTATGACCACAGCAGAAGCCGTGCTCGAGGCCGCAGGCCGGCGTCTTTCCATCTACCTGCGGGCCCTGCCCATCCCCGAGACCCGACGCCATGAGCTCGCCCTGCGCACCTTGCGCCGCCTGACCATGGAGCTGCCGCTCCCTGCAGACGAGGCCCAGGCACGGGCCATGGAGCTTTTGCAGGAAATCCTGGTGCGCCATGTGGTGCTGCCGGAGGTGCATCCCGGGCCGAAGCTCCTGCGCCGGCACATGCGGCCCGAACCCATGGACCGCCGCCCCTGGGTGCGATTCGTCCAGCGCTACGGCACACCCGCATATATCGTCGCCGCCTGGGTGTTCCATTCTGCCTGGGCCGACGCGGTATTTTGGGCCATCATCACCATCATCCTCCACGCCCTGGGCCTGGCGCCCACCCCATAATCTATGGCCACCTTTGCTTCCCGCGAATACCTCCACATGCCGTGGCGCCGCGTGGCTGCACGGCGGCGCTGGCTGCTCATCGCCTTGGTGGTGCTCCCGGCGATCCTGGCAGCGCGCATCATGGGCTCCCTCCTCCCCCACGGTGGGGGCACTGCCCTGGAGGCCGCCATCCTCGTGGTGTACGGGGTGCTCTTTGTGTGGATTTCCTTGGGGTTTTGGACCGCCATGGCCGGATTCTGGACGCTGGTGCGCGGCCACGACCCCTTCGCCGTGACCCGGCCACGCCCCGACGACGCCCCTATCCGCCCGCATGTACGCACCGCCATCCTCTTTCCCATCTGCAATGAAGACTCCGTACGCATCCAGGCAGGCATCCGCGCCGTGTGGCTCTCCCTTGAGCGCGCCGATCCCCACCACCGCTTCGACATCCATATCCTCAGCGATTCCAACGATCCTGAGCGCTGGGTGCAGGAGGAGGCCATGTGGCGGCAGCTCACCACCAGCCTCGATGCTGAAGGCCGCATCTTCTACCGCCGCCGGCGCATCAATTTGAAACGCAAAAGCGGCAATGTGGCGGATTTTTGCCGTCGCTTCGGCGCCCACTACACCTACATGGTGGTCTTCGATGCCGATTCCGTGATGACCGGAAGCACCCTCGTGGAGCTGGTCCGCATCATGGAGCGCCGCCGCACCATCGGCATCCTCCAGACCGCCCCGGCATGTACAGGCCGGGAAACCCTTATCGCCCGCGCCCAACAATTCGCCAACCGGCTCTACGGCCCCATGTACGTAGCGGGCCTGCACCATTGGTTCTTGGGAGACGCCCAATTCTGGGGACACAACGCCATCATCCGCGTGGCCCCGTTCATGCGCCATTGCGCCCTGCCACGGCTCCCCGGCAAGCCGCCCTTGGGCGGCGACATCATGTCCCATGATTTCGTGGAATCGGCCCTCATGCGCCGTGCGGGCTACGCCGTGTGGCTGGCCTACGACCTGGAAGGCTCCTACGAAGAGGTCCCGCCCAATCTGCTCAACGAGCTCAAACGCGACCGCCGCTGGTGCCAGGGGAATCTCCAGCATTTGCGGCTGGTGTTCACCCGCGGCATCTTTCCCGGGCACCGTGCCTTGTTCCTCAATGGCGTCATGAGCTACGGCTCGGCGCTGCTGTGGTTTCTGCTCCTTGCCCTGTCCACCGCCGAGGCCGTGGTGGAGGCGGTGCGCACTCCCATCTATTTTCCCACCTCCACCAAGACCCTCTTCCCGTCCTGGCCGGTGTGGGACCCCTGGCCCGCCCTCACCCTCCTTGGTGCCACCGCCGCCGTGCTCTTCCTGCCCAAAGTCTGCGCCCTGCTCCTGGCCGTGATCCAAGGCCGGCGCCGGCTCTTTGGCGGGCTCTTCGCCCTGGCGGGCAGCGTCCTGACCGAGGTACTGCTCTCCACCCTTCTGGCCCCCATCCGCATGCTCTTTCACAGCAAGTTCGTCTTCCTCACCCTTCTGGGCCGGGGCATCGGCTGGGGCACCCAGCAGCGTGACGACCAAGGCACCCCCTTCCTCGACGCCCTGCGCTTCCACGGCGGCGGCACCCTGCTGGCGCTTCTTTGGGGGGGGAGTATGCTCGTCATCAATCCCACCTTCTTTTGGTGGATCTCGCCCCTCGTGTTTTCCCTCGTGCTCTCCATCCCGGTGTCCATGATTTCGAGCCGGGCCGAGGCCGGACGATTGCTCCGCCGCCTGCGCATCTTCTGCACCCCGGAAGAAGTCCAGCTTCCCCAAGAGTACCAGGACATCGAGAGCTATCTGGAGGAAGTGGCAAGTCAGCGTCCCCGTCTGGGCATAAGTCCGGAGGCCGGATTCGTGCGCGCGGTGGCAGACCCGGAGATCAACCTGCTGCACCGGGCCTTGCTGCGTGCCCCCCGCACCCTTGCCCCGAGCATCGCCGCCCGCCGCGACGCATTGGTGGAGCGCGCCCTCACCCACGGCCCCAAGGCCCTCTCGCCCGCGGAGCGCGAAGAGCTGCTCTTCGACCCCGAACGCATGCACACCCTCCACCAACGGCTGTGGCAGCTGCCGGAACAGCAGCTGCGCCACCAGTGGGGAGTCCATCTGGACGGCTAGACGGCTAAAAAGGGCCGCGCACCCCAAGCACATGGGCAAGACAGCCCACAGGGCCGCAGTCCTGCCAGGTCACGGCGCCGCCGCGCGCGTCCAAGCACCATGCGGAAGTAAAACTGCGCCGATCCGCGGTCCACAGCCACGCCACGTGGGGCAGCGCCGGCCACATGGGGCAGTGGCTCTGTCCAAGAAGGCGCGCCCCTTCCTCCACCGTAGGCAGCCGCCAGCCGTCTTCGGCCGCAAACCGGTGGGCCTCTTCCCAGGTCATGGCCCACGCAGAAACCCGCGGTTGCCAGAGAAGCCCCGCCTCGGCGTCCCACAAGCCGTCGTCTTTGTGCGTCAGCGAGGCCGGCGCACCGTGGGGTCTTCCCAAGGCATCGAGGAACCCAAAGGGCTGCCGGGGCCGCACCCCGGTACGGATGGGGACGTGGCGCACGCTCGCGGCCTCAATACCTTGCGCCGGAGTCTCCAAAGCACACGCGGCCTCCTGTTGGGTGCGCCACGCTGCCTCCAGCGCCGCCACCGCCTCGTCCATCTGCCCGGCAGAGGCAAAACGCCGCCGTGGGTCCACCGCCAGGGCAGTGGCGAAAAACCGCTGCCACGGCGCAGTGAAGAGCGAATGCGGGTGCATGCGGCCCGGCCCGTCCGGGAGATGGCCACTCACCATACGATGCACGAGCACCCCCACGGCATAGAGATCCGCCGCGGGGCCGACAGCGCCGGGGGCCTTCTCCTGCTCCGGGGCCGCATAAAAGGGGGTGCCCACCTGCAACTGGGGCGGAACCTGTTCGCCGTGCCCTGGCCGCAAGACCAACCCCAAATCGATGAGGCGCACGTCCCCGTCCTCGGTGAGCAGGACATTGGCAGGCTGTACGTCCCGGTGCACGAGCCCCTGGGCGTGGAGCATCCCCAATACGCCCAGGATCTGCCGCGCCACCCGCAGGGCCCACCCAGGCTCCAGCGCGCGGCACGGGCCGTCCGCGGCCAAGGGTTCCCCCAAGACCAAGCCCAAGTGGACACAGCGATATTCCACCAGCAGATAGGGCCACCCCTGATGCTCTCCCACGTCGTACACCATGGCCAAATGCCGGTGGCGCAAACGGCCCAAGAGTTCGGCCTCCGCGGCAAAACGCCGCCGCACCTCCGCCTCCCCCCAAAGGTCGAGCAAAAGAGGGCGGGGACGCAGCCACTTGAGGGCCATGGGAAAGCCTAACCGGGGATGCACCACCCGGTACACCACGGCAGTGCCCCCACGCCCCAACAGGCCGACAATGGGATAGGGGCCGATGGTTTTCATAACAGCCGCCGGGCGTAGGCCTCCGGGAGCCCTCGGGCCCGGATCTTGGCCGCGGTACGCTGCGCCGGGTACGGCACGGCCCGCACCTGGATCTGGGACGCCTCCACGTGCCAGAGCACGTACTTGGCATCCCGGGTCGCGTCCCGGGGCTGCCCCACACTGCCCACATTGATCAAAGATGGAGACTTGAGACGTATCACCGCGCCCGGCGCAAGCGGGTGCCGGACCACCTCGCGGCCGGACACCTCCAGCCAGGCCAGGGCATGGGTGTGGCCGACGAAGGTGAGCGGCCTTCGGGCCGCCCACGCCGCCACCTGGGTGTCGTCCACATCGTGCAGATAGGTGAACACGTCTTCCGGCGGGAATCCGTGCACGCCGTAGGCGCCCTGAAACTTAAGGCTGCGGGGAAGCCCTTCCAGATACGCCCGCGAAGACTCGGAAAGCAGACCCGCCACCACCGGCAAGGTGAGGCGGGCCTGGGGATGAAAATGCATGGCCGATGCCGGACAGACCACGGCCTGGTCATGATTGCCGCGGCAGCAGGTAACCGGATGCTCCTGGACAAAGCGCACCACGGCCTCGGGGTCCGGGCCGTAGCCTACCAGATCCCCCAAACAGACCACCTGGTCCGCGCCGCAGGCGGTAAGGTCCGCCCAGACGGCCTGCAGGGCCTCCAGGTTGGCGTGGACGTCCGCAAGCACGGCCACGAGCACCGGCTACCTCCGCCAACGGGCCCACGCCACCCGCAGCCCCTCCCACACCAATCGTGCCAGACGCACCAGGTACACGCCCACACACACCACCAAAGCGGCATTCACCCGGGCAGCCGCCCCGGTAGATTGGCGAAAATATTCCTTGGCCTGCTGGTAGCGG
The DNA here is from genome assembly GCF_027925145.1 of Thermodesulfomicrobium sp. WS. GTDB lineage: Bacteria > Desulfobacterota > Desulfovibrionia > Desulfovibrionales > Desulfomicrobiaceae > Thermodesulfomicrobium. The sequence goes on along the minus strand of NZ_AP027130.1, from coordinate 1,272,491 downwards.
CGCTCGGTATCCTGCTCCTGCAAACGCGGGAGCACCGGCAAATACTGGTCGTTGTCTTTCATGAGATTCTCCGTGTGCGGCGGCGAATTTCCCGGCGCAGTTGCGCTGCGGCGGCCGCATCCGCAGACCCGCCATAGCGCAAGAGCTCATAGCGGCCAAGGAGCTCCCCCACCCAGGGGGCCGCCGCCGGAAGCTCCGCCTCCACCCGGCGCCTCAGGGAGCGCGGCCCTTCCCACGCCGGGCAATGCATGCCCTGGCGGCCAAGCCAGCGCCGCACATCGGCATACGCTGCGGCGAGATCGTCCGTGCGCCGGCGCCGGCGCCACCAGCCAGCCACCTGCACCCCCAAAACGAGAACGACCCCCGCCGCTGCCCCCACCGGCAGCCGCTTCGCCAACGCCGCAGCGAGCCGCCGCTGACGCTCGGCCGTGAAATCGAGCACCCAATGGCTCCAGGTATGGTCCGCCGCATCCCAAACCATGCGCAGCCAGTGCAGCCCCACAGGCTCCAGGCGCGGACGAATGGCCCCCACCCCTTGGGCAAGAGCACGCAAGGCACGTTCCGGGGCCACTGCCAGAGTGGGGTCCAGACGCTGCCAGCCGCGCGTTGGATCCAGCACCGCCTCCACCCAGGCATGGGCATCGGACTGACGCACGGTGACATGCCCGGTCACCGCATTGACCTCGCCGCCCAGGTATCCGGCCACCACCCGGGCCGGGATGCGCGCGGCACGCAGCATCACCGCCAAGGCCGCGGCGTAGTGCTCGCAAAAGCCCTCGCGGGTCTCGAACATGAAGCCGTCCACTGGGTCGCCCGTGACAGCCACGGGATCCAGGGTGTAGCGAAAGCCGCCTTGGGCAAAGAAGGCCAGGGCCGCCTGCGCCACGGCCTCAGGGCCGCCCTGCCACGTGGCCACAAGCTGACGGGTGCGTGGGGCGAGCCGGGGAGGCAGCATCGTCCAGCCGGGATCCCCGTCCCATGGGGGCGAAACCGAGGCACTGCTGCACGCATACACGAGGCGGTCGCGCACGGGCTGCGACCAGCGCACCCGGCCCCATTGATCCAGCCGGGCCCCAGGCGGGGCCGCAGTGGGGACATCCAGGCTGACGAGCCACGGCAAGTGGTGGGGCTCCAAGGTCACCCTCCCCTGCCAACGGGCCGGCGGCGGGTCCTGCCAGAGCATTGGAGTGCGGCGCTGGGTCCACACCCCATCGGCATCCACGCTGTCGAGCACGATGGCCCGCCAATACCAATCGGTTCGGGGCGGGATTTCCCCGTCCATGGCCACCCGCAGGGCCAGTTCCGAGGATTGGGCGAGGCGACCGATACTTCCGGGCTGGACCGTCTCCGCCAGCCCGGTGACGCCCTGCGGGGCACGGCCCAGCGGCAGGCCCACCACCCCTGCGGACAGGCGAGGGATGGCCACAAAGGCCAGAAGCCCCAAGGGAAGGGCTTGCAGCACCACCCAGGCGCCGACACGCAGGTCCTCGCGCCAGGGACGGTGCGCCGTCAGGCTGGCAAGGGCCGCCGTGGAGACCACAACGCTTGCCAGCATAGAGGCGGCTGCCGCCAAATGCTGGGCAAAAAGCACGTGGGTGGCGGCCAAAACGTATGCCACCAACACCACGAGCACCATGTCCCGCCGGCTCTGGGCCTCCAGTACCTTGAGGCCCGCCGCCAAGCACAAGAGCTCGGTGCCCGCGTCCAGGGCAAAGGTACGGCCATGGGTGGCCACCACAGCAGCCATGGCCGCAGCGGCAAGTGTCCAACGAACGATTCGGGGAGGCAGCGGCAGGCGGCCGCGGTCGACCGCCATGCGCCACAGAAGGGCGATTGCCAACGCCATGGAGACCCACAGCGGCTGCCACAGCACATGAAGGCCGTAGGCCCCGGCCACGGCCCCCAAAATCCACGCAGGCGCAAACGCCATGGGACTTCTACGGATGAGCTACTTCTTGATCTTCGGCTCGGTCACCGTGGGCATGAAGTGCGGCGTGACCACCACCTCGTCCGAAGCCGCCGCAGCGGCGGGCTTCTGCTCCAGTGCCTCCACGGAAGCGAAAAGCAGCACCGCCAGATCACCCACCTCGGTCTCCCGATCCGCCATGATGATCTCCACATTCCCGAGCACTGCAGGGATGCTGCCGTCCATGAGCGCCTCGTTGGCCTGCATCAGCTCGCCGATGGCCCCCAGGCGGTACCACCCCTCTCCGGCTCCTGACTGCTCCTTCAAAAAGGCCACGTAAGCAGGCAGGCTCACCGACTGCCCAGGCAAGGCCACGTACACCCGCTGCTGGCTCCCGGCCATGTAGCCGTCCGTTTCCAGGCCCACCACGCGACCGATCGCCGCCTGCGTCGCGTCGAGCGTCAAACTCCCCTGAAAGGACTGGACAACATCCCCGGTGGCTTCCTCGCGCACGGCAGCGATGGCGCCTTTTTGGGTATAGGCATCCATGACGCCAAACGTATTGGCAGAAGACGGCAGGGGCAGCACCATGCGCCGCATCAAGAACTCGGTGGCGAGTTTGGCGATCAGCGCCTGCCGCCCCCGACGCCAGATTTCCGCCTCCTGATCGACAACCCCGCGCAGCTCCTGGGGACTGATGCGCACCGTCACCTGGGCAGTCGCCTCATGACGCAGACCGGACTCCATCGATGACGACGCCGAGGATACCACTGCCTTGCCTTGGAGGGGCGAAGAAGAACATGCCGCGAGCAATGCCACCAGACACCATCCAAAAATCTTTCCCATCCGCATGGGTTCCCCCGTTGGTTTTGTGATTGCCCCCCGTAGGGTTGCACTGTATGAGCTTCTCCGTTTGCGACCCGATACAATATCGTTTCCTGTGCCCCAATAGGCCAGGAAGCGTCAACCACCTTCCCTTTCCATGCGCGCTACCCTTACTCTCGAATCTACCATCTATACCCCTCGCCAGATGCAGCTGCCCGATGCCCCGCAACTGGCCCTGGCGGGACGTTCCAACGTCGGCAAGTCGAGCCTCATCAATGCCCTGGCGGGACGGCGGACACTGGCCAAGACCAGCAGCACCCCGGGAAAGACCCGGAGCATCAACCTCTACCGTGTCACTCCGGGGGACTTCTATCTCGCGGACCTACCCGGATACGGGTATGCCCGCGCCTCCCACGCCGACCGCGATGCCTGGGCGCGCCTCATCCACGCCTACCTCACGGACAACCCCCACCTGCGCGCCCTGGTGGTGCTCCTCGACAGCCGCCTTGCCCCGCAGCAACTGGACATGGACCTGGTCGCCTACGCCCAAGAACACCATATCCCCCTCCTTCCCGTACTCACCAAGGTGGACAAGACGTCTCTCAAAGAGCGCGCTCAGGTTGCACGACGCTGGGCGGACATCCTCGGGACCCCAGAGCCGCCCCTTGCCGTATCCAGCCGCACCGGCCTGGGCATCGCGCACCTGTGGCGAAGCATCGAACGATTCGTCTTGGCGACAATTGACGAAAGCGCCCCTTGACGCCTCCCAACGACGATGCCACGAAAACCAACCGGGCAATCACTTTCATTTCCTCACATAAGGAGACCCTCAATGTTCGACATGTTCACCGAACGCCTGACCAACATCCACATCCACCAGGGCATCGTCCGCATGGAATTCGCCCGCTTGGGCAGCGTCAATCCCGAGACCAAAGAATACACCCTGGAGCCGGGATTTCGCATCGCCATCCCGCTGGATGCTTTCCTCCACGCCGCAGACCGCATGCATGCGGTCAAGGAAGACATCTTGGCCAAGGTGCGGGAACAGGCCATGCAGCACCAAGGGGCACAGGTATAGCTCCCGGGGGCGTCTTCCGACGCCCCTTGTGCTGTTCTCTGCCCACAGGCGCTTTCCTCGAAAGGAAAGACATCTGCCGCGCCGACGCGCCGCTTTGCGGCAGGCCTTCTTGACCCAGGACGATGCCTTGGGCTAACGAAAGCCGGTTTGACCGCAACCCACCCCTGGAGGTTCCCCATGGCTGTATATGTCGCAGAACACCCGCTCATCCAACATAAGCTCGGGTTGCTTCGCAAACACGATATCAGCACCAAGAATTTTCGCGAGCTCGCCTCCGAGGTCGCGCGACTGCTCACCTATGAGGCCACCAAAGACTTCCAGACGGAAAAACGCATCATCCAGGGATGGGCGGGACCAGTGGAAGTGGACGTCATCAAAGGCAAAAAAGTGACGGTGGTGCCCATTTTGCGTGCGGGCTTGGGGATGCTCGACGGGGTGCTCGACCTCATCCCCGGGGCCAAGGTGAGCGTCGTGGGGTTCTACCGCAACGAAGCCACCCTGGAGCCCGTGGAATACTACGTGAAACTGGCCAAAAACATCGAGGACCGCATGGCCATCATCCTCGATCCCATGCTCGCCACTGGCGGCACCCTGGACGCCACCATCCGCTGCCTCAAAAAGGCAGGCTGCACCAGCATCCGCGGCCTCTTCTTGGTGGCCGCGCCGGAGGGCATCGCCCGCATCACGCGCGCGCATCCGGACGTGGACATCTACGTGGCCGCCGTCGACCAACGCCTCAATGAGCACGGCTACATCCTCCCCGGCCTTGGCGACGCCGGTGACAAGATCTTCGGCACCAAGTAATCCAAGCCGCCTGGAGGCGGCTTTTTTGTTCCACCCTTAACCCTGTGAGGTTCCCTCATGACAACCGGCAGCACGGAGTATTCCTTTCGGTTCCAGGATTGCCTCCTGGGGGCCCAAATGCTCTTCGTGGCCTTTGGCGCCTTGGTCCTCGTCCCCCTCTTGACCGGGCTTGACCCCAACGTGGCGCTCTTCACCGCCGGGGCCGGCACCCTGCTCTTTCAGGTCATCACCAAAGGAAAGGTCCCGGTATTCCTGGCGTCTTCCTTTGCCTTCATCGCGCCCATCATCTACGGGGCTCAGACCTGGGGCATCCCGCAGACTTTGAGCGGCCTTGCCGCGGCTGGCGTGGTCTACCTGCTTCTCGCCGCGCTCATCCGCTGGCGCGGGGTCGGTGTGCTGCACCAGTTGCTCCCCCCCGTGGTCACCGGACCGGTGATCATGGTCATCGGCCTCATCCTGGCCAAGGTGGCGGTCTTCATGGCCGTGGGCAAGACCGGCGATGGCAGCGCGGAACTCTTTGCCCGCACCGACGCCCTCACGGTGTCCATGATCGCCCTTGCGGCCACCATCGCCGCGTCACTCCTCGGTCGTGGGATCCTCAAGCTCATCCCCATCCTGGTGGGCATCGTCACCGGATACGTGGTGAGCGTTTTCCTCGGCATGGTGCATTTCGATACCATCAGCGCCGCGCCGTGGTTTGCGGTCCCCAACTTCACCTTCCCGCAATGGAATTGGGAGGCCGTGCTCTTCATCGTGCCCGTGGCCATCGCCCCGGCCATCGAACATTTCGGCGACATCCTGGCCATCAGCTCGGTAACCGGGAAGAACTTTCTCAAAGACCCCGGCGTGCATCGCACCATGCTCGGCGACGGTCTGGCCACCACGCTGGCCTCCTGCCTGGGCGGGCCGCCCAATACCACCTACTCCGAGGTCACCGGCGCCGTGGCCCTGACCCGCGCCTTCAACCCGGCCATCATGACCTGGGCCGCCATCACCGCCATCCTGCTCGCCTTTGTGGGAAAGCTCGGCGCGTGCCTGCAAAGCATCCCGGCGCCGGTCATGGGCGGCATCATGATCCTGCTTTTCGGCGCCATCACCGTGGTGGGCATCAACACCCTGGTGCGGGCCGGTGAAGACCTCATGCAGGCCCGCAACCTCGCCATCGTGGCCGTGATCCTCGTCTTCGGCATCGGCGGCATGAGTTTTGGCGTCAGCGAGGTGACCATCAGCGGCATCGGCCTGGCGGGGATCACCGGCGTCATCCTCAACCTCGTGCTCCCCAATCCCAAAGAGTAATCCCACGCCCATGCGTCCTGCCCTGCGTACGGGATTTACCACCGGCACCGCAGCAGCGGCCGCGGCCAAGGCCGCGGCCCTGCTCGTGCTGGAAACGGCGTCCCCCACCGAGGTGGACGTCCCCCTGCCTGCGGGCGGAAGGCTGCGCATCCCCGTGGCATGCCTCCGGCGCACTGCAGACGCTGCGGAGGCCGTGGTCATCAAGGACGCCGGCGACGACCCGGACGCCACCCACGGGGCCCACATCCACGCCCAGCTCACCTGGGACCCCACAGGCACCGAAGTGCTCATCCACGGCGGCCCTGGAGTGGGCCGCGTCACCCGCCCCGGCCTTGTGCTCCCTGTGGGCGAAGCGGCCATCAACCCCGCCCCCCGCAGGCAGATTGCCGCAGCGGTGCGCGAAGTACTCCCCTACGGCGGCGTGCACGTGACCATCAGCGTGGAAAACGGCGAAGCCATAGCCCAGAAGACCATGAACCCGCGTCTCGGCATCCTGGGGGGCATTTCCATCCTCGGCACCCGCGGCACGGTCAAACCCTTCAGCCACGGCGCCTGGCGGGCCACCATCCACACCGAGCTCGCCGTGGCCCGGGCCGCAGGAGCCAAGCAGGTGCTCTATACCACCGGCAGCAGGTCCGAACGCTTTTTCCGCGCCCACTTCCCGGCGCCTGCGTCCGCCGTGCAGGTGGCCGACCACGTGGCCTTCGCCCTGCGCGAGGCGGCCCGTCAGGGATTCGCCCACGTGCACTGGGCGCTTTTTCTGGGAAAGCTCCTCAAGCAGGCCCAAGGCATGCCGTGCACCCACGCCCACTTCGGGCCCGTGGACCTGGATCTCCTTGCCCGCCTTGCCCGCGAGCGCGGCATCGACCTGCCGCTTGCCTCCGCCCCCACGGCCCTGGCAGCTTCCGACATGCTCCGCGGCCATGCCCAAGCCCCGGAACTCTACCGCGCCCTCATGGCCCAAGCCGCCCGCCACGCCCGCGATTTTGCCCGCGCGCCCCTGGAGCTGACCTACAGCCTCTTTGCCCTGGACGGGACCCTCCTTGCGCAGTGGAGCACCCCATGATCCATCTTGTCGGCATCGCTGCGGGAAAGACGCTGCCCGCCGAAGACGCAGAGCTCCTGAGGACCGCGGCGCACGTGGCAGGGGCCCCGGCCATCCTGGACGCCCTGGGCGTCCCCGAGGAAAAACGCCTGCCCATGGGCCGGGACATGGCGGCCCTGGGACGCCAGCTGCGGGAGCTCTCCACGCAAGGCCAAGGCATCGTCGTTGTGGCCAACGGCGATCCCCTGTTCTTCGGCCTCGGCGCCTCCCTGCTTCCCCATCTTTGCCAATGCCCCACCACCGTGCACCCAGCGCCTGCCTGCCTGCAGCTTTTGGCCGCCGCCCTGAAGCGCCCCTGGTGGAAGTGGCGAGTCACCAGTCTCCACGGAAGGGACGACGTCTTCGCCCTCCTGGCAAGCCTCACCCACGCCCAGGAGAGCTTCGTCCTCACCGACCCCAAGCACGATCCCGCCTGGATCGGGACGCTCCTTGCCGAGCGCGGCGCGGATGAGTCCTTCATACTCCACGTGGGCGAATGCCTGGGCCTTGCCGAGGAACGCATCCAGCATCTTTCTCCAGCCGCGGCGGCCCACGCCTCCTTCCGGCAGCCCAACGTGGTGCTCGCAGAGCGCCTCGGCCCAGGGCCAGCGCCCAGCGTGGACGGTGTGCCCCTCAGCCACGACGGCACCATCTCCAAGACCGCCACCCGCGCCCTGGCCATGGCCCTGCTTGCCCCAGGGCCGCAGGCCGTGTTCTGGGACGCAGGTGCCGGCGCCGGCACCATGGCCCTGGAGGCCGCGGCGCGCATTTCCCACGGCATGGTCTTCGCCCTGGAGCACTCTCCCCAGCGCCTGGCGGCCATCCACACCAACCGCATCCACGCCCGCGCCTGGATGGTGGAGGTCGTCCCCGGCCCCATGGCCCAGACCGCGCCCACCCTGCCGCGCCCAAGCCACATCTTCTGGGGCGGCGGCATCACCGCCTGCAATCTGGAGGTGTTGCGCCAATGCCTGCGCCCGGGCGGCCGCATGGTGGCAAGCTTCGTCCGCCTGGAGGTCCTGGAGATGCTTCGCCAGCACGCCCCGCGTCTGGGTCTCACCCTCAGCCTCCACCACCTCCAGCACAGCCACGCCGAGCCCCTGGCAGGCGGCACGCGGCTGGTGCCCGCCAACCCCGTCTTTCTCGCCCTCATGGAGAAGCCCGCATGACCGACCGCACCCCTTGCCGCGGCAAGGTGATCTTCGTGGGCGCCGGCCCCGGGGCACCGGATCTCATCACCGTGCGCGGCCAGCGCGTCATCGCCCTGGCCGACCTCATCGTCTACGCTGGCTCCCTGGTGCCGCGCGCCGTGCTTGAAGGGGCCAAGCCCGAGGCGCGCCTGGTGGATTCCGCGCCCCTCACCCTCGAGGAGACCCACCGGATCATGGCCGAGGCCGCCCACGCCGGCCTCATGGTCGCCCGGGTGCACACCGGCGACCCCAGTCTCTACGGCACGGTGCCGGAACAGGCCCGCCTGCTGGACGCCGAAGGCATCCCCTGGGAGGTGGTGCCCGGGGTCTCCGCGGCCTTTGCCGCCGCAGCCGCGGCCAAGGTCGCCTTCACCCTGCCCGAAGGCCCGCAAAGCCTCATCCTCACCCGCCTGCCCGGCCGCACCCCCGTGCCTGCGGCAGAGGACCTGACGCTGCTTGCCCGCTCCCGGGCGGCCATGGCCGTCTACCTCTCCGCCCCCAAGGCCGAGGAACTGGCACAACAGCTCAGCCGCGCCGGACTTCCTCCGCAAACCCCCGTGGTGGTGGCGGCCCGCGTGGGACACCCGGAAGAAGAGATCCGCAAGACCACGCTCCAGGATCTGCCGACCGATGCCCGCGGCCTCACCCGCCAGACCGTCTTCTTGGTGCTTCCGGGACACGAAACCCCGCACCCGGCCTCCCGGCTCTACGACCCCGGCTTTGCCCACGGCTTTCGGAAACGCACCACCAGGAAGCCGCCGGAGCCGGTGGCCATCTACAGCTTTTGCTCGCAAGGCATTGCCATCGCCCAGCGCCTCGGCGCCCAGCTTGCGGCCACCCTCTTCGCCCCGACGCGCCTGGCCGGCCCTGGGATGGAGAAGATGACGCGCCTGGCCGAAACCATGGCGCAGAGCTGGCGCGCCTTTGCCGGGCATATCTTCGTGGGCGCTACCGGCATTGCCGTGCGCGCCATTGCCCCGCACCTGCGCACCAAGACCCAGGACCCGGCGGTGGTGGTCTGCGACCCATCCGGCCGCTTCGTGGTCAGTCTCGTCAGCGGCCATCTGGGCGGGGCCAACGCCCTGGCCTCAGCGGCGGCCCGGATCCTGGGGGCAACGGAAGTCATCACCACCGCTTCGGAGAGCACCGGCACCCCGGCCCTGGACCTCCTTGCCCGCGAAAGCGGCCTTGCCATCGGCAACCCCGAAGCCCTGGCCCGGACGCAGGGGGCGTGGCTGGAAGGCCAGCGCCTTGCCCTGTGGGACCCTGAAGGGTGGCTGAAGCTTCCCGAAAACGCCCGTTCATTGCTCACCCCGGCAGACGCCCCGGAGGCTGCGGCCATCTGGGTGGGGCCGGAGACCACCGCTGCCTCGGCCCTGCGCCTGCATCCCCCGTGCCTGGCCATCGGCGTGGGCTGCCGCCGCGGTGTGCCCGCCAGTCACATCCTGAAGGCCATCACCGCCACCCTCGGCGCCCACGGCCTCAGTCCCAAAGCCGTGGCCCTGGTGTGCAGCATCGACGCCAAGGCCCAGGAGCCGGGGCTGCACGAGGCCGCACGCAGCCTTGGTGTCCCTTTTCGGTGCTTTCCCCCAGACGTCCTTTCTGCCCAGCCCGCGCCCCATCCTTCGGCGCGGGTCTACCAGCACATGGGAGTATCCAGCGTATGCGAAGCTGCAGCCCTTGCCAGCCATCCCCAAGCCAGGTTGCGCATCCCCAAGACCATCCACGGCCCGGTGACAGTGGCCGCAGCCCAGCTCCCCTGTGGGTGGTGGGACTCGGACCTGGAGACCCAAGCCTTCTGCCCCCCCTTGCCCGAGACGCCCTGAGCCGGGCCCAGGCCATCGTGGGCTACGGGACCTATCTGGACCTCGTGCCTGCGGAGCTCCTTGTGGGCAAAACCATCGTCGAGACCCCCATGCGTCAGGAACGCGCCCGGGCCGAGGCCGCGGTGGATCACGCCCGGCACGGCACGGCCACGGCCGTGGTCTCCTCGGGGGATGCCGGCATCTACGGTATGGCCGGGCTCATCCTCGAGACCATGGAGCGCCGCGGCTGCCATGCGCAGATCCCCTGGGAGGTGATCCCCGGCATCCCGGCCCTGGCTGCAGCCGCGGCCAGGCTCGGGGCGCCGCTCACCCACGACTTTGCCGTCATCTCCCTCTCGGACCTGCTCACCCCGGAAGCGACCATCCGCCGCCGCCTCCTCGCCGCGGCCCAGGCCGACTTCGTCACCGTGCTCTACAACCCCTGCTCCACCCGGCGCACCACCTTGCTCCCCGAAGCCCTGCGCATCCTCGCCGCCCACCGTCCGCCAACCACGCCCGTGGGGTTTGTGCGCAACGCCTACCGGCAGGGGGAGACCATCTGGACCACCACCATCGCCAAGGCCACCGCCCACGGCGTGGACATGCGCACCATCGTGCTGGTGGGAAGCTCCTCCTCGCGCCTGGTGGGCAGGCACGTGCTGACGCCCCGAGGGTACTATCCCGCCACGCCCTCAGACAACAATCCGGGAACATTCGACAAAAATCCGGTTGACACTGGTGCCGAGGCTCTATAAACACCGACCTCCGTTGAGCGGGAGTAACTCAGTGGTAGAGTGCAACCTTGCCAAGGTTGAAGTCGCGGGTTCAAATCCCGTTTCCCGCTCCACATCAAGGCGGCATAGCCAAGTGGTAAGGCAGAGGTCTGCAAAACCTCCATTCTCCAGTTCAAATCTGGATGCCGCCTCCACGCCGAGCGGGAGTAACTCAGTGGTAGAGTGCAACCTTGCCAAGGTTGAAGTCGCGGGTTCAAATCCCGTTTCCCGCTCCACATAAAAGATTGGAGGCCAGCATCGCTGGCCTTTTTTTGTCTCCTCCAACCAAAGCAGACTTATATGATCCAGCTTCGCCCCTGCCCCAAAGGCTTCACCACTGACCTGGACAAGACCCGCGACCCGGCCCAGACCGTGGCCGAGGTCCGCGCCGCCCTGGCCCAGAGCGGTCTGCACGTCCTGGCCGAAACCCGCCGTGTGGACACCGGACGCTTGGGGATCCCTGTGTACATGTCCGTCTGCGGCGAGCATGCCCGAAAGATCATGCCCACCCGCAAACAGATGGGCAAAGGCTCCTCGCCCGCACAGGCCGAAGCCTCGGCCCTCATGGAGCTCGTGGAGCGCTTCAGCTTTTTCAGTTTCTGGGAAGACGCCGACGTGCCCAGCCTCACCTGGTCCGAAGCCGAAGCCCGCTTCGGCAAAGACCTCATCCCTGTGGAATGGATCCTCCATTCCGTGGCCGACCCCGCCTCAGCGCAATCGGCACGCGCTGCGTTGGACCTGGTGCCCTGGCGCTTTGCCGAGGCAACGGACCTCGCCGGCGAGCGTCCGCTGTGGGTGCCCATCACCTGGTTCAAGAAGCTCAATGAGTTCAACGGCTCCTGCGCGGGCAACTCCATGGAAGAAGCGATCCTTCAGGGAGTGTGCGAACTGGTGGAACGCCACGTGTGCTGCCTGTGGGACCGTACCCGCCCGCAAACGCCCACCATCGACCCCCAAAGCGCCACGGATCCGGTTCTGCGGGAGCTGCTCGCCAAGTTCGCCGCTGCCGGAGTCCGGGTCTGGCTCAAGGACTTTTCCCTGGGCATGCCCGTACCCACCGTGGCGGCCCTGGCCTACGATCCGGCAACCTTTCCACTCCAAAGCGAGATCGTCTTTACCGCCGGTACTGCCAGCTCCCCCGAAAAGGCCGCCATCCGGGCGCTCACGGAAGTGGCGCAGCTGGCGGGGGATTTCATCACTGAAAGCAACTACGAGGCCTCGGGGCTGCCCAAGTTCTTCCGTCTGGAAGACACCGCCTGGGTGGAAGCAGGCCCCCTGGTCTCCATCCACACCCTGCCCAATATCGCGCACGACGACATCACCGAGGAACTGCGCACCCTGGCGCGCGGGCTCGCCCAGCTCGGCCATCCTCCCCTGGCCGTGGCCACCACCCATGCGCGCCTGGGCATTCCCACGGCCTATACCTTTGCCCCGGGACTGCTCTTTCGCGAGCGCACCCCCCGGGCGTCGGTAGGGCTTTTCGTGGGCCGGGTCTTGGCCGAGGAAGTGGATCCCGAGGCCGCCAAGGCCGGACTTCAGACCCTGGAATCCTTGTGGCCGGATGCGCCGTACCTGCCCTTTTTCCACGGCCTCGTGGCGTTGCGGCAAGGAGATCTTCCCCGGGCGGCCCAGCTCTTCGCCCAGGCCGAACCCCTGCAGGAAGACGCCGACGACCGGGGACTTGCCGCCTTCTACCAGGCCTACGCCCTCACCCAGGAAGGGCATTGGAGCGAGGCCATCCCCATCCTGGACCGGGCCATCGACGCGTGCCCTGAAGTCAAGGAATACTACAACCTGCGCGGCGTGGCCTACTTCAAAGAGAGCCAGTACGCCGCGGCAGCGGCCAATTTCGAGCTGGCCCTGGAGCTCGACAGCGGCTCGGTCATGGACCTGGCCAATCTCGGCGTCTGCCACAAACTTCTCGGCCATACGACCCTTGCCCGGCAAATCCTTACCCGAGCGCTCACCATCGACCCCAGCCTGGACTTTGTCCGCCAGCACCTCACGGAACTCCCCTGAACCCACGGAGGCATCATGGACATCACCCGCACCATCGCCCAATTGAAGCAGGAACCCGGCTTCGCCGAGCACGTGGGCATGATCCTCGTGCATAACGGCGTGGTCCGCGCCTGGTCGCGCAAGGACGGCGCGGCCGTCACCCAGGTGGAAGTCCATCCGGACCGCGCCAAGATCGAGGCCATCCGCAAGGAAATCGAAGCCCGGCCCGGCATCTTCCGCGTCGTGGTGGAGGCCAAGGAAGGAGTGCTGCAGGTGGGTGACGACCTGCTCTTTCTCATCGTGGCCGGAGACGTCCGCGAAAACGTCAAGCCCGCCCTGGCGGAGCTCCTCGACCGCATCAAGGCCGAGGCCATCACCAAGCGGGAGATCGGCGCCTAAGCCGGGAACGGCAGGCGCAGGAGCAGCGCCAGGGGCAGGAGGCCATCACCAAGCGGGAGATCGGCCCCTAAGCCTCCTTGCCGGCGCGGGCCGCATCCATCCACTGGCCGACGAGCACGGCCTCGTCCACCAGGCCGTGTTTGAGGCAGCCTGCCTGGTAGATGCGGCCGCGGCGCACCATTTCCGCAGCCAGGATGCGGCGGTCTTCGGCGCGCTGCGCCCGGGCAAGGGCCCGGCGCAGGCCTTCCAGGCGGAACCGGTCCTGCCCCACGAAAAGGCGGGAGAGCTGATCCGCATGGCCGCCGGTCTTGACCACCAAGGCCTGGGGCACAAGCCCCACCGGGGCCACGAGGAGCAGCCGCAGCCACAAGGCGTAGTCCTCGCACGCCGGCAGGTCCTCGTCGAACGGCCCCACCTGCTCCCAGAGGGCGCGGGAAAAGAGCACGCACGACGGGCTGATCAGGCAGAGCGCCACGGCCCGCTCCAAAAACCATCCCGCAGGCTTGGCGTGCTTGCGGCACGGATTCACCCGCCGGCCGTGGCGGATCCAGATCTCTTCGGTCTGGCAGGCCGAAAACCCCGAGTCCGCCACAAAGCGCATCTGCGCCTCCAATTTGCGCGGCAGCCACAGGTCGTCGGAATCCAAGAAGGCGATCCACGCGCCGGCGCTTGCCTCCACCCCCCGGTTGCGGGCATGGCTCACCCCACGCGGCGGGGTGACCAGCACCCGCATCCGGGGCTCCTGGGCCGCCAGGTCCTCCAGCACGGTACGGGTGGCGTCGTCGGAACCGTCGTCCACGGCCACAAGCTCCCAGTCCTGCCAGGTCTGCGCCCACACGGAGCGCACCGCGCGCTCCACCACCGCGGCACGATTGCGGACCGGAAGAATCACGGAGACCACAGTGCGTATCCTCCACATCGCCAATGTACGCTGGTTCAACGCCACGGTCTGGTATGCCATGGAGCTGGCCCGCCTGCAGCAAGCCGCCGGCCACCAGGTGCGCGTGGCGGTCCTCCCCGGCACCCTGGCCGAGGCGGCAGGAAAGAAGCGCGGCCTATCCTTGGTCCGTCTGGACCACAATACCCGCACCCCCTGGGGCACGGCGCGCCTGGCCCGCGCCATCGGCGAACTCACCTCGCGCTTTTGCCCCCAGGTGGTCAATTGCCACCGGGGGGAGCACTTCTGGATGTGGGCCGCCCTGCGCCGCCTGCGCCGGGACTTCGCCCTCATCCGCACCCGCGGCGATCAGCGCCCCCCCAAAAACGACCCCATCAACCGCTGGCTCCATCTGCAGGCGGACGCCGTGATCAGCACCAATTCCGCCACCACCCGGCGCTTTCTCGCCATGGGGCTGCCGCGCGAGCGCATCTTCTGTATCCTCGGCGGCGTGGACACCGAGACCTTCTTCCCCAACCCCGAAGCCCGAAAGCGTGTACGGGCCGAGCTCGGCTTCACCGAAGACCACCTGGTGCTCGGGCTCTTGGGCCGCCTGGATACGGTCAAGGGCCAGCGCGAGATCATCGAGGCCCTCCGGATCCTCCATCACCGCGGCCACAGGCACCTGCGCCTGCTGCTCCTCGGCTTTTCCTCCGCCCTTGCCGAGGCCACGGTGCAGGACTGGATCCGCGCAGCCGGTCTGGACGCCGCAGTCACCATCACCGGCCGCGTGGAGCCGGTGGCGGAGTACCTCAACGCCGTGGACCTGGCGGTGGTCCCCTCCCTGTGGTCCGAGGCCATCGCCCGCGCCGCCCTGGAATGGATGGCCTGCGGTGTGCCGACCCTGGCGAGCACCGTGGGCGTGCTGCCGGACCTCTTTGCCCCCGAGGCCCTGGTGCCGCCGGGGGACGTGGCGGCCTGGGCGCAGCGCATCGAAAAGGCCATGGACGCGGATTTTCGCCTGCGCCTGCGCGACCTCCAAGACCAACGCCTGCCGGAGCTCACCAGCGAGACGTTCCTTGCGGCCACCATGGAGGTGTACGCCAGGGCCCTTACCCGCGTGGAGCGACCGCGATGAAGCCGCGCATCGCCCTCATGGCACCGCGCCTTGGCCGCTACGGCGGCATGGAAGGCTTCACCTGGCGTCTGGCCGAATACCTGCGCGACGAGTTCGTGGTCCACGTGCTCTGTATGCAGCAGGACGGCCGCGCCCCGGAAGGGGTGCAGGTGGTGCGTCTGGGCCGGCCCCTTCCAGGACGGGCGGGCAAGATCCTCTGGTTCGCCCTGGCCGCGGAATGGGCGCGGCGCACCGGCAGGTATGCCGCTACCATAGGCATGGGTACCACCCTCTTCCAGGACGTGCTGCGCATCAGCGGCGCCCCTACCCGGCGTTTCTGGGAACTCACCGCCCCGGCCTACGGCCATGGATGGCCGCGGCACGCCAAGATGCTGCGCCGCTGGGCCAACCCCGGCCACCTGCTGGCCATGGCCGTGGAGCGGCTCCAGCTTTCCGGCTCCCGCATCCTCGTGGCCAATTCCCACCTGGTGCGCGACCTTATGCGCGAAAGCTTCCCCCAGCTCCAAAACCGCCCCATCCCGGTCATCTACAACGCCCCGGACACCAGCCGCTTTGCCCCGCCCTCGCCGCAAGCGCGCTCCCGCGCCCGCAGCCTCTGGAATATCCCGCCGGACTGTATCGCCCTGGGGACCGCAGCCACCAATTTCCGCCTCAAGGGGATCTTTCCCTTGATCGAAAGCCTGCGCCACCTGCCTAAGGCAGTCCACCTCTGGGTGGCAGGCGGCCGCTCCCCGCACCAGGCGCTCGCGCACGCCCGGCGCCACGGCCTGGAAAACCGGGTGCATTTCCTCGGCCGGGTGGACGACATGCCCGTCTTCTACGCCGCCCTGGATGGCTTCGTGCTCAATACCTTCTACGACGCCTGCGCCAACGCCGTGCTCGAGGCCCTGGCCACGGGGCTTTGCACCATCTCCACCCGCTGGAACGGCAGCAGCGCCTTTCTCGCACCCGAGGCGATCATCAAGGACCCCGCCGACCCCATGCAGGTGGCCCGCGCCATCGCCGCCAACCTGGGCAAAAGCACCCAGCGCCCGGACTTCCGGCCCGCCATGGGCCTTGCCCCTTACCGGGACCTCCTTGGCGGCCTCATCCAGCAGAACACACGAGACACGCTGCCATGAACCTCGCCGCCTTTTCTCCCCGCCGCATCCTCGTCTGCCAGTTGCGCCAGATCGGCGACGTGCTCCTCACCACCCCCAGCATCCGGCTTCTGGCCCAACGCTTTCCCGCAGCAGAGATCCACGTCTTCACCGAAGCCAAATGCGCCCCCATCCTCGAGCACAACCCCCACATCTCGCGCATCTGGACGGTTCCCCGCAGCCTCGCCCAAGCCCTCCCCTTGTGGAGCCGCCTGGCGGCCACAGGCTTCGACCTGGTGGTGGACTTCCAGCAGCTTCCCCGCTGCCGCATGGCGACCCTGCTTTCCCGGGCGCGCGTGCGCCTCTCTTACCCCGCACCCTGGTACAACCGCCTGCTCTACACCCACACCCACCCGCCGCGCGCCGGCGCCTACGCCGCGGCCTTCAAGGCCGGTATCCTCGAGGCCCTGGGCATCACCTGGCAGGGCGAGGCCCCGGAGGTCTTTCTCTGCCCCGAGGAAACGACCGCCGCCCGCCACTGGATCCAGCAGGCAGGGCTTGAGGAACGCGGCTTCTGGACCGTGGACCCCACCCACCGCCGGCCTGCCCGGCGCTGGCCGCATTTCGCGGCCCTGGTAGGCGAGATCCACCGCCGGATGCCGGAATTTCGCGCCCTCCTCCTCTACGGCCCCGGCGAAGAAAAGGAGGTGCGCCGCCTGGCCGCCGCCTGCCCGCCGCAGGCCGTGGTGGTCCCGGAAACCCTCCTTGCTTTGCGCCAGATGGCCGCCATCATGCGCCTTTCCCGCGGCCATATGGGCAATTGCTCGGCCCCGCGCCACATGGCCGTGGCCGTGGGCGTACCGTCCTTCACCATCCGCGGAGCCACCAGCGGCGGCTGGCGCTATCCCGCGGCCATGCATCAGGACATGGCCTTGGGCCTTGCCTGCCAGCCATGTAACCACAACGTCTGCCCGCACGGCCATACCCGCTGCCTGACCGACCTTTCCCCAGAAGCCGTGGCACAGGCGGCCATGGAGTGGATGCAGCGGAGCGCGTTGACACCCTGCCCGCCTCGCCCTTAGGACACAAACCTGCTGTGGATGCTTGGGAATCCCGTGCAAATCGGGAGCGGGCCCGCCGCCGTAAGTCCCTGCAACCTCGTTTCCCCGCCTTCGGGCGGTCGGGTCACTGGGATACTCCTGGGAAGGCCGGAAACCGAGGGGGACAAGCCGGAAGACCGATCCACGGCCAATAGGACTACGGCTCGAGCGCCAACGGGGGTCTTGGCCTTGAGCTTGGGCGTCGTGCCCGTGTGTTTTCTGCCCCCGCAAACCCATGGAGGTCCTCATGACTTTCCCGGTTCGCGGTTTTTTTGTGCTGGCTTTTCTGTGCCTGTGGATGGCTGCCTGCCCGGCGTGGGCAGGCCACGGCGCGGAGCTCCCGCCCCGGCCGGCCATCCTGCTCGTGGCCTTCGGCACCACCGTGCCCGAGGCCCGCACCGCCCTGGAGCACCTGGAAGCCCAGGTGCGGCAGCGCTACCCCGGCGTGGAGGTGCGCTGGGCCTACACCGCCCGGCAGGTGCGCGAAAAGATCCGCACCCAGGGTGTGGTGGTGGATTCCCCGGCCCTGGCCCTGGCGCGGCTGGCCGACGACGGCTTCACCCACGTGGCGGTGCAGTCCCTGCACGTCATCCCGGGGGAAGAGTTCCACAACCTCCTGACCATCTGTTCCCGCATGGAAGGTCTGCCCAAGGGCCTTCGGCGCATCAGCGTGGGCGCCCCGCTTCTGGCCACCAGTAATGACGTGCGCCAGCTCACCGCCGCCCTGACCAGCCGTTTCGCCAACCGTAACCGGCGCGAGGCCGTGGTGTTCTTCGGCCACGGCACCGCCCACGGCGGCGACGTGTTCTACACCGCCCTGGATCGCACCCTGCAGCAGGTCTCGCCTTGGTTTACCGTCACCACGGTGGAAGGCACGCCCTCCATGGACGAGACCGTCCAGTCCCTGGCTGCCCTGGGCGCCACCCAGGCCCGTCTGGTGCCGCTCATGGCCGTGGCCGGCGACCACGCCCTCAACGACATGAGCGGCGATGACCCGGAATCTCTGGCCTCGCGCCTGCGCTCTCGCGGCATCAAGCCGGTGCCGGTCCTGGATGGGCTCGCCTCCTCCCCGGACGTCAGCGCCATCTGGATGGAGCACCTGGCGCGCGCGTGGGGCGCCCTGGGGCTTCCCTAACGACGCGCGCCTGCCATGACCGCCGTCCCGCGCCCTGCCGCCCTTTTCGCCGTACTGGCGATGCTCCTCCTCTCCGCCGCGGTCGCCCTCAAGGCAGGAAGCTATCCCGTACGCTGGCCGGAGGTCCTCGCCGCGCTGACAAGCCCAGGCAACGACGCCGCCAGCTTGGTGGTGGACCTGCGCCTGACGCGGCTGGTCCTGGCCCTTGCCTGCGGCGCCGCCCTGGGGGTGGCGGGCGCGGTCCTGCAAACCATCCTCGGCAATCCGCTGGCCGACCCCTTCACCTTGGGGGTCTCCAGCGGGGCCGGCATCGGGGCCACTTTGGCCTTGGTCAGCGGAGCCAGCGGGGGGCTTGGCGTGTCCCTTGCCGCCCTTATGGGGGCCGCCGGGGCCGTGGCCGTGGTGCTGGGCCTGTGCTGGGCGGCGCGCAGCTTTTCCCGGGAAAGCCTGGTGCTGGCCGGCATCATCGTCTCCACCTTTCTTGCTGCCTGCATCGCCCTCATGAAGGCCCTGCACGAAGACTCGGTGGCCTCCATCGTGTTTTGGCTCTTGGGGAGCCTGCAAAACCGCTCCTGGCCGCATGTGGCAATGATGCTCCCCCTGGGCCTGCCGGCTATGGCGGTGATCCTTGCCTCCGCCAAGGTGCTCGATGTGCTCGCCCTGGGCGGAGAGTATGCCCACACCCTGGGGGTACGGGTGGCGGCATGCCGCACCCTATTGGTGCTCGCCGCCGCAGGGCTCACGGCCTCGTCCGTGGCGGTATGCGGCATCATCGGCTTTGTGGGCTTGGTGGTGCCGCACGGCATGCGCCTGCTGCTGGGGCCCCGCCACGGGCTCTTGCTTCCGGCCTGCGCGGTCATGGGCGGGGTGGTGCTCCTCTGGGCGGACGTGGCCGCGCGCACCGTCCTCGCCCACGGGGCCGAGCTGCCGGTGGGCGTCATCACCGCCCTCGCCGGGGCGCCGGCCTTCTGCTTCGTGCTCCTGGGCTCCCGGAGGCAGGCGTGATCAGCATCGACAACCTCTGCGTGGGCTTTGGCCGCCGCCTGGTGCTCGAAGGCATCCATCTCCATGTTGCCCGCGGCGAATGGATCGCGGTGGTGGGCAAGAACGGCTGCGGCAAGACCACCCTGCTGCGCACCATCTGCGCCCTCACGCGGCCGCAGGCAGGGACGGTGCTCGTGGCCGGCACCTGCGTGCAGCGCATGGCTGCCCTAACCCGCGCCCGCACCCTGGCCATGGTGCCCCAGCGCCCACCGACCCTGCCCCCGCTCACGGCCCTGGATGTGGTGCTCCTGGGCCGCTTTGCCCACAGCGGCCCGTTTCGCGCCCCCAGCGGCCACGACCGCGCCGTGGCCGAGGCCTGCCTTGCGGAGACCGGGGCGGCACACCTCGCCCATCGCCTAGCACCGACCTTGTCCGCAGGCGAACTCTCCCGGGTGCTCCTCGCCCAGGCCCTGGCGCAAGAGACCCCGGTGCTGCTCCTGGACGAGCCCGCCGCCCATCTGGACCCATCCTGGGCCATCACCGTGCTCAGTATCCTCGCCAAACGTCACCAAACGGGCCAGACCATCGTGCTCGTGGCCCACGACCTCAACGGCGCGGCCCTGTACTGCCCGCGCTTCGTGGCCTTGGACCGCGGCCGCGTGGTGTACGACGGCCCCGCCCGCGACTTTTTTACCGCCAACCGATTGCGAGACCTCTATGGCACGCCGTTTCACCTTGTGCGCCATCCCGTGGCGGATGTGCCGCAAGCTCTGCCTCTTCCTGTGTCTGCTGACCGCACCCCTACCCACTGAGGCAGCGGGGCATCCCCGGATCATTGCCTTGCACGGGGCGCTGGCGGAGATGGTCCTGGCTTTGGGGCGCGGGGACCTGCTCGTTGCCCGCACCGAGGCCGACGCCGAGATCCTGCCGCAGCTTCCCAGCATCGGCACGCATCTGCGGCCCAACCTCGAGGCCATTTTGGCCCTGCACCCGGATGTGGTCCTCACCCTTGAAGACGCACCGCACCCGGAGCTTTGCGCCCTGCTTCAGGCCGCCGGCATCCGCACCCTCGCGCTCCCAGGTCAGTCCTTTGCCGATCTTTTTGCCTCCCTGCGCCGTCTGGGCCGCGAACTGGACGCCGAAGCCCAGGCCGAAGCGCAAGTCCAGGCCATGGAGCGCACCCTTGCCGCCGTGGCTGCGGCTTCTGCCGCGCGCCGGCCCCGGGTGCTCGTGGAGCTGCGCTATCCCAATTTGGTGGTGAGCGGTACGGCCAGCATCGTGCACCACATGATTCTCGCCGCCGGGGGAGAAAACGCCGTGACCGCGCCGGAAAAGATCGTGCGCCTCTCGGAAGAAGAACTCCTGCGCCTGGCCCCGGAGGTCTGCGTCATCCTGCGCGGCCCCATGCACCCAAATCCTGACCCCCTGCCCGAGCGCGGCCCCATCTTCGCAAGCCTGCCGTGCGTGCGCCGCGGTCTGGTGTTCCAGGCGGAGCAAGCGGCCTTTTCCCGCCCCACCCCCCGGGCTGTGGCGGCGACCCAACAACTTGCCGCCTGGATCCAGCACGCAGCGCGCGTTCTGGAACATGGAGAACCCTGATGTATCCCGGCGAACTCATCGGCATCGGGGTCGGCCCTGGCGACCCCAAGCTCATCACCCTGGCGGCCGTCCAGGCCCTTGGTCAATGCACCCACGTCTTTGCCGCAGCCTCCAGCAGCGCCGAAGACTCCATCGCCCTGTCCATCGCCCGGCCCCACCTGCCCCCAGACACGCCAGTGACGCTGCTGCGCTTTCCCATGACCACCCAGGAAAGCACGCTGCAGGCCGCCTGGCAGGAAAACGCCCACCAGGTGGCCACAGCGGTGCGCCAGGGCGAACGCTGCGCCTTTTTGACCCTGGGCGATCCCCTGCTCTACTCCACCTTCGGCTACCTCCTGCGCACCCTGCTTGCCCAGGACCCGCAGTTTCCGGTACTCGTCATCCCGGGGATCACCTCCTTTCAGGCCGCAGCGGCCAGGATGCGCGTGCCTCTTGCCGAAGGGCGCGAACGCCTGCTCATCCTGCCGGCGGTACGCGGGGCGGAAGAAGTCCACGGCGCCCTCGCCGCCACGGAAAGCCTCGTCATCCTCAAGGCCGGCAAGCGCTTTGCCCAAATCCACAAGGCACTGACCGCCGCCGGGGCGGCAGAACGCAGTCACCTGGCCACGGCCGTAGGCCTGCCCGGAGAGCACATCTGCCTCGATCTGCCTGCAGACGGCGCCCCGCGGCCCTACCTCACCCTGGTGCTGGTCCCCAGTGCCGAGCGCACGGCGCCACCGCCCAAGACCAGCGACTCCGAGCCCCAGCCATGAGCGCTCTGCGTGCGCTGCTCATCGCCGGCACCCAAAGCGGCTGCGGCAAGACCTCGGTGGCCCTGGGCCTGATGGCCGCCCTGCGAAAGCGCGGGCTTACGGTGCAAGGGTTCAAATGCGGACCAGACTTCATCGACCCAGGGCTGCATGGTCTGGCCACAGGCCGGGCAAGCCACAACCTCGACGCCTGGATGCTCCCGGCCCAGGCGCTGCAGGACCTCTTCCACCGCGCCTGCGCCGGGGCGGATGTGGCGGTGGTGGAAGGGGCCATGGGGCTTTTCGATGGGCATGGCGCCTCGAGCCGCGGCTCCAGCGCCGAGATCGCCGCCCTCCTCGGCCTGCCGGTGGTGCTCGTCGTGGACGCCCGCGCCATGGGCCGCTCCGTGGCCGCCCTGGTGCACGGATTCGCCACCTTCGACCCCAACCTGCCCATAGCCGGCGTCCTCGCCAACCAGGTCGCCTCCAGCCGCCACCAGGCCATCCTCACCGCATCCCTGGCCGCACTTCCCTCGGGCCCGCCCCTTCTGGGGTGCCTTGACCGCGCCCCCGAGATCACCCTGCCCAGCCGCCACTTGGGGCTCATCACCGCCGCAGACCTGCCGCAGGCACGCGCCCACCTCGAGCGCCTGGCTCAATGGGTGGAGGCAAGCGGCGCCGTGGATCGCCTGCTGGCGCTTGCGCCAATGCAGCACAACGCCACCGCCGTGCAGCCCGCGCCTGCAGAGAGCCCCCGGCCCGCGGTCCCCATCGGCGTGGCCCAAGATGCGGCCTTTTGCTTCGTGTATGCGGAAAACCTGCGCCTCTTGGAAGCTTCGGGCGCACGTCTGATCCCCTTCTCTCCCCTGCGGGATACGCGCCTTCCTGCCGGCATCCAGGGGCTCTATCTCTGCGGCGGCTATCCCGAGCTCCACGCCGCACGCCTGGCGGCCAACAGCAGCCTCCGGGAAGAAATCCGCGCCTTCTGCGCCTCCTACCGGCCGGTGTGGGCCGAATGCGGCGGATTCATGTACCTTGGACAAAGCGTGACCGATGCCCAGGGCCAGACTCATCCCATGGTGGGATTCTTCCAGCTGCATACGGTCATGGAGCGCCAGCGCCAGGCCCTGGGCTACCGCCAGGTGACCCTCGCTGCCCCCTGCCCTCTGGGCGAGGAAGGAGAAGCGGCCCGGGGCCACGAGTTCCACTACTCCCGCGTCTGCGGCCACGATCCCGAGGCCCGGCCCCTGTTTGGCAGCTCTCAAGGAGATACCGGCTGGGTCAAGGCCCAGGTGTGCGGCACCTACGTGCACCTGCACCTGGGCTCCAACCCCCGCCTGGCGGCGCATTTCACCGCCGCCTGCCGCACCTGCCCGCCGTGGCCAGGAAGATAAAGGACGTCAGCCATCCCCCAAAGAAGCCGACTCTGCTTCTGCCAGAAGACAGGTGGGACAAGTGCGCACAAAGGCCAGGGCCTCATCGAGGGGCATGGGGCGGGCAAAGAAGTAGCCCTGGGCCTCGTCGCAGCCGCCCTTGCGCAAGAACGCCACCTGCGCGGCGGTCTCCACCCCCTCGGCCAGCACCGTCAGGGCGAAGTTGCGGCCCAAGTCGATGATGGTGCGCACCAGACGCTCGTCCTTGGGGTCGCCGGGGATGCCGCGCATGAAGCTTTGATCGATTTTGAGCACGTGGATGGGCAGCTGCTTGAGATAGCCCAAGGAGGCGTATCCCGTGCCGAAATCATCAAGATGCAAGCGAAACCCCAAAGAGGCCAAGCGCTCCAGCCGGGCCAAAGCCTGGCCGAAATCGCGCATGATGCTCGTCTCGGTGATCTCCACTTCCAGCAGGTGCGGGGGCACGCCAAAGGCAGCAACGGTCCGCTCCAGGGTTTCCACAAACTGCGGCTGGTCGAACTGCACGGCCGAGACGTTGAAGGCCACCGGCAGGACCGTGGGCAAATGTCGGGCCATGATGCCCATGTCCTGGCATACCAGACGCAGGATGTGCTCGCCCAAGTCCACAATGAGCCCGGTCTCCTCGCACAGGGGGATGAACTCACCCGGCGGTACCATGGAGCCGTCCGGCCGCCGCCAGCGCACCAGGGCCTCGAAGCCGGCGATGGCGCCGTCGGCAAGACGGATCTTGGGCTGGTAGTACATGACGAACTCCCCGGCATCCATGCCCCGGCGCACGTCCATCTCCCGCTTGAGCCGCAATCCCGCCCGCTCCGCCAATTCGGGGTCAAAGAACATGAGCTGATTCTTGCCGCTCTTTTTGATGCGCAGCATGGCCATCTCGGCCCGGCCGAGGAGGCCCTCGGCCTCGGTGGCGTCCTGGGGGGCCAAGGCCACCCCGATGCTCGCGCTAAGCACCACAGACTCCCCCGCCACGACAATGGGGCGCTGGAAGGCTCGAAGGAGACGATCGCCGAGGGGCAGGGCGTCCTCGGTGCGGGAAAGGCCGAGCACCAGCACGCCGAATTCGTCACCGGCCAGACGCGCCACGGTATGCTCCGGCCCCACTGCTGCGGCCAGACGCTTGCTCACCACCCGCAGCACCTCGTCGCCAGCGGTGTACCCCAAGCTTTCGTTGACGTGGAGAAAATTGTCCACGTCCACGAAGAACACCGCAGCGGGCCTGCCGACGGACAGATTCTTGCGCAGGCGGTCCAAAAACAGGGCGCGGTTGGGCAGGCCGGTGAGCAGGTCATGGAACTCCTGAAAGCGCAGCCGTTCCTCTTGGCGCTTGTATTCGGAGATATCATGAAAGATGGCCACGTAGTGGGTCACCCGGCCTTGATCGTCGGCAAATGCGGTGATGGTGAGGCGCTCCGGATAGACCTCGCCGCTCTTTTTGCGGTTCCAGATCTCGCCGGTCCAAAAGCCGGTCTCGCGCAGCGTGCGCCACATGTTGGCATAAAACTCGGGCGGATGCACATGGGACTTGAGGATCCGCGGATTCTGGCCAATGGCCTCCTCGGCGCTATAGCCGGTAATGGCGGTAAAGGCCGGATTGACGCGCACGATGGTGCCCTGGGCATCGGTGATGGTAATGCCCTGCAAGGAGTGCAAGAGCACTGTGTCCAGCAGGCGCAGCTGCAGCCGCGTCTCCTCCAGGGAGATCCGCTCCTGCTCCAGCGCATCCTGGGCGTGGGCCAGACGCCGGGTGCGCTCTTCGAGCAGTTCGCGCACATGCGCCTGGGAGCGCTCCAGCTCCAGCACCACCCCTTCCAAGTGGCGGCGGACATCATAGTTCTCGTCCGCCATGGCCTTCATGCGGATCCAATTGGCCACGCGCAGGCGCAGCTCCAAATGGCGTACCGGCTTGGTGACGTAGTCGTTGGCCCCCAGCTCCACGGCGCGCAGTTCCGTGGCCAGGTCGTCGAGGCTGGTGACCATGATCACCGGGATATCCTTGACCTCGGGCAGTCCGCGGATGGTCTTGAGGGTCTCGTAGCCGTCGAGCCCGGGCATGAGCACGTCCAAAAGCACCACATCGAAGCTGCGGTCCAATATATCCAAGGCCTCCTCGCCGGAAGCCACCGCCACCCATTGGTAGCCGAAGCCTTCCACCATGCGCGAGAGCTGGGTGCGGTAAAAGGCTTCGTCATCCACGATGAGCACCCGCGGGGTACGGTCATGGCGATGCGCAAGACTATAGAGTGGACTCATGGGGCTTCTCCTTAAGGACCATGCCCACGCGATCCAAGGCGGTCTGCAGGGCAGGCAGCAAAGACACCGCCTCGTTGACCTGCCCCAAACGCAGGGCATCATGGACGGCGCGGGCCAGTGTGCTCACTTCCGTGGCGCCGATGGTGGCGGCATTGCCTTTGAGCGCATGAAACATGCGCAGGGCCGTGGCAAGATCGCCGCGTTCCAGGGCCGCGCGCCCTTCGGAGAGGCGCTGGGGCGCCTCGGCGGCGAACATCCGGCGCAGATCGTTCAGAAGCTGAAGGTCTCCGCCCAATTGCGCCAAGGCGTCGGCGTCGTCCCATGGCGCATCCACAGGCAAACCTGCCTGTTCCAGGGCAGTCCGCAGCTTGTCCACCGGCACCGGTTTCTGGAGCACGCCCTGCACCAAGGGCCCCCACTGGGGATGGTGCGTGTCCGGGAGCTCCTCAGGGGCGAACCCGGTCACCAGAAACACCGGCACGGGCGATTGCCCGGCGGCATGTTCGCGCTCCCGCAGGATCCGGGCCACCTCCAGGCCCGACATATCCGCAAGATCCATATCCACCAGCACCATGTGCACCGGCTCTTGGGCCAGAACCCGGAGGGCAGCGGCCCCGCTTTCCACCTCGCGAATGGCAAATCTTCCCAACCCCAACAGCAGCCGGCGGAGCAGATCCCGCTGCAAGGGCTCGTCATCCACCACCAACACCGCAGGGGCATCCTGCAGCGGCTGAGCCCGATACAGGGGAATGGTCACGCAGACCACGGTCCCATGCCCGAGCCTGCTGGAGAATTGGATCGTCCCCTCCAGGGCCGTGAGAATGCGGCGCACTACGGTGAGGCCCGTGCCAACGCCCTCGCCCTTTCCTTGGAGAAAAAAGGCGGCGATACTCGCCTGCTGGGCCTCGGAGATACCGAGACCCGAGTCCTCCACGCACATGCGGATCTCGATGCGGTCCTGGACCTCTGCCGAAGGCCGGGCAAAGACCGCCAGGCGGGCCCCGCCGCTTTGGGTATGATTCAGGGCATTGGCCAAAAGCTGCTCGAGCATCAGCAGGATGCTCCCCATATCCGCCCGCACCCACTGGGGGACTGTCGGCTCCAGGGCCAAGTGCAGGCTGAGGCCCTTGGCGGTCCACAGCGGCATCTGGCGGCGCACGAGGTCCTTGAGGGCGTCCGGGAGGTCAAAGACCGCTTCGTCCAGGCGAATCTCCTGGCCGAAGGCCAGCTCGGCCTGCTGCAGGCTCCGCAGAAGACCGCGGGCGCATTCGCCGATGCCTTCCACATAGCCGCGGGTGCGTGGATCCCATTGCCGGTCTTCCAAAGAGGAGGCCAATTCCATCAAGATCTGCACCGGCACCAGGAGCCGCTCCACCATCTGCCGCACCTGCCCGGACGTCGCGGCCGTCTCCTGCTGGATGCGTGCTTGGGCGCGCTGCAGGGCTTCCCCCTCACGAGCGCGGCGCAGGGCCAGGGCATACACCGTGGCCAGGCGCGCAAGCACTGACTCCACCCGCTCGTGCCGGTACCCCTGGGCGGCATTGGCCACGGCGATCTCTCCCACCACCCGGCCGGCATCCACCACAGGATAGGCGCAAAAATTGGTGATGGGCACATGCCCTTCAGGAAGCCCCCGCGCCAAGGGATGGGACGCGAGGTCATCCACCACCACCATGGCACCGGTATGCATCGCCTCGGCCCACAGGCCACGGACCCCGCTGAACACCAGATCGTGGTCCTTCATGGCGCACTGCTGCATGGAGAGCGAGCTGGCCGACGACACCAGGGCGCCATCCTCGCGCACATACCCTGCAAAGCCGTAACGGCTGTCCGTGAGGCGTACCGCCGCCTCCACCACGCGCCGCCCCAGCTCGCGCAGGTCCTCGCAGGTCAGCAAGGACTGGGAGAGATCCGCCAGGGTGGTTGCTTCCAAGTGCCGCCAGGCGATCACCTCGCGCAGGCGCCGCGCCTCGGAGGCGTCGCGCACCATGGCCCACCAGCCGTCCTCTTCCCGGTAGGCGGACAGATGCACCGGCACCGGCCCGGCGCTGCCCAGAAGCTCCAGTTCCATGGCCGGCGACGAACCGCGCTCTTCCAGAAGACGGGCAATGATGGCCATCACCTCGTGGCCCGCAGGGGACACCAACTCCTGCCAGCGGCGGCCCTCAAGCCCGCCCGGGGCCACGCCCAAAAGGGCCTCCAGGGCGGGATTGGCCTCCACCACTTGGCCCAGGTGATTCACGAAACAAAAACCTTCATGGAGACGCTGGTACAGCCGGCGGAACCGGACTATGCCCCGGCCATCCTCCACGCGGCGCCATATCCACGCCGAGACGTCCAGGAAAAAGCTGGCCACATGCCCCGTAGAGAGGCGCACCACGTGATTCTCCGCCCATAGCCGAATGCGCCGATCCCGGT
Organism: Thermodesulfomicrobium sp. WS; assembly: GCF_027925145.1. Lineage (GTDB taxonomy): Bacteria > Desulfobacterota > Desulfovibrionia > Desulfovibrionales > Desulfomicrobiaceae > Thermodesulfomicrobium. The sequence continues at coordinate 1,244,604 of NZ_AP027130.1, read as the reverse complement.
ATTCCCGAGGGGGAAGACGCTGGGGCTCCCCCGTACGCCAAGCCGCCTCCAGGGCGTCCAGCAAGCCCATGGCCCGCACCCCGGGAAAGAGCTCCGAGAGACAGCGCCCCACCACCTGGTCCCGACTCATGTCCACCAAACGCTGGCCCGCGGGATTGAGGTCCACGAACACGAAGTCCTCGCCGCCCTGCAAGGCGGAATACACGGCAATCCCCACCGGGGATTCGGCCATCAGGGCACTGCACAGCACGCCCTGCTCCCGCACCCGCTGCACTTCCTGGCGCAACAGGCGCACATGGGCCTCCAAGCCGGCGATGACGGCCGCATCATCCCCGATCCTCTGAGGTTGCGACACTGCGTCGTCCAGATTGGCAGCAGACGGAGAATCTTCCATGGCGCACCTCACACCGCAGAAGGAAGGATCGCCGTAAAGCATACCTCGCCTTCGCTGCTCGCCACCACCACGTCCCCACCCATGGTGCGGGCCATGAGCCGGGCGCTATAGGTCCCCAGACCGGTTCCGCCCTTTTTGCCCCAGGTGGCGAACTTGTCGAAGATACGGGGGAGAAAGTCCTCAGGGATGGAACCCGGATTCTTCACCGTGAGCAGCACCTGGGGCCCACAGCGGATATGCGCCTCCACCGTTGCCCCCTGCGGCGAGGCTTCCAAGGCATTTCGCAGCAAATTGGCGCAGATGGAATAGAGCAGGGCCTCTTCGCCGAGCACGGGACATTGGGTGGTTTCACAACACTGGAGGATAGTGATCTCGATATGCTTGCGCCGCCGCAATTCCTCCAGGTCGGCAACCACCTCATCAAGGACTCCCATGAGATCCACGGCCTGGGGCGCAAGCGTATAGGTGCCGCGCTCCATGGCCACCAAGGACACGGACTCGCTCAGCATACGCATCATGCGGCGGCCCGCCTTGTGGATGGCCAAAAGCATCTCGCGCTGTTCGTCGGTGAGATTGGTGTCTTCCAAAAGCAACGGGGTGAGTCCCACGATACCCGAAAGGGGGGCGCGCAAGTCATGGCGCACGATGGCCTCGATCTCCTGGCGCAAACGCTCGGCAGCCACACGTTCGGTGATGTCCATGACAAAAGTCACCTTGCGCGGGGCGCCGTCCTCGCCTTCGATGCGGGCGGCATCGGCGAGGATATGCAGCCGCTGGCCGTCCTTGCGCACCACCTCCCACTCGCCGCGCAGTTCCGCCTCGCCGGCGATGAAGCGGTCGTGCAGGGCAATCAGTTCCGCCCGCTGCGTTTCCGGCACCACCAGGGTGAAATGCTGGCCCACAAGTTCCTCGGCGCTATAGCCGTACAAGCGGCAATAGGCAGGGTTCACGTACTCGAAGATGCCCTGGGGATTGGTGATGCACAGCCCCAAGGGCGTGCGCTCCACGAGGGTGTGGAAGCTGGCCAAGGCGCGGCGTTGATCTTCCCGCGCCGCTTCTTCCGCGCCTTGGTCCACCAGGGTGAGCAGGAATTCGTCCGCTCCGACGGGACCAAGGCTCGCCAACACAGGATGCTCGTCCGGGGCAAGCAGGAGCCGCTCGCGGGTGCTATAGCCCCCTGCCGCCTGGGCAAGCTGCTGCATCCACACGCCGTGACTCTTGCGGTGCACAAAGACCGTGATGGGATGCCCTTCCACCTCCTGCCGCGTGGTCCCCAAGAGTGCGAGCAGGGCCGCATTGGCCCGACGCACCAGTCCATGGGCGTCCACCACCGCAAGCCCCAAGGGGGCGGAATGGAAAAGCGTGGTGTAGCGCTCGGCCATGGTTTCCAGTTCCAAGGCCGCCCGACGCAGTTCCTCGTTTTGGATACGCAGCTCCTCCTCATATTGTTTGAGCTCCCAGAGGATCTCCAGCATCACCTGGCGCACATGCTCCGGCACGCCTTCACTTTGGACGAGCTGCGCCAACTCCTCGGCAGACATGCTGCGGTAGCTCTTCATGACTGCTCCCTATTCATGCTCTGCGTTGCCAATACCGCGGAGATGGTGGCCTGCACCATGGAAATATCGAAGGGCTTGGTGAGCACCTCGTCCATGCCTGCGGCAAGAAACCGCTGCCGGTCCTCGGCAAAGGCATGGGCGGTCATGGCGATGATGGGGATATGGCGATACGGGGTCTGGGACTCGCGGATGCGGCGGGTGGCTTCAACGCCGTCCATGCCCGGCATCTGCACATCCATGAGCACCACGTCGAAGCACTCCTCCGCGAGCCAGGCAAGGGCCTCGGAAGCGTTCACGGCCTCGCGCACCTCGTAGTTCTGAGAGCGCAAAAGCCGCACCGCCACCAGGCGGTTGACGGCATCGTCTTCCACCACCAGCACCCGCACCCGGCCCGCGCAGGTGGGGCCCACGGTCACCGGCTGGGGGCGAGGCGGGGTCCCCGCATCCATCTGCCCCACAAAGGGCTGGCCCGGCACCACCACCACCATGCGCGTCCCCCGGCCGAGGGCAGTCTCCACGCAGAGGCTTCCGCCCATCAGGCGCAGCAGCCGGGCCACGATGGCCATGCCGAGACCGACGCCACTGGTCCGCTGGGTTTGTTCGCCACGGCAAAAGGGATCAAAGAGCCGCTCCAAGGTGGCATCACTCATGCCCGGGCCCGTGTCCTCCACCCAGAGCCGCAGCCCCCGCGGACATGCCTCCACCCACACCGAGACCTCGCCCTCGGAGGTGTACTTGATGGCATTGCCCACGAGATTGAGGAGGATTTGCCGCAGCCGGCTGCCGTCTCCCCGCCACCAGGGCGCAAGTTCCGGGGCCGTCTCCAGACGCAGCGCAAGCCCTTTGCCCGCCGCTTCCAGGCCCAAGGTTCCCTGCACCGGCTCCAGCACGTCCTCGCGCACGGCAAAACGCTCCACCACCGGCTCCGGGCGCCCGGTATCCAGACGGGCAAAATCCAGGACATCGGAAAGCAGCCGCACCAAATGCCGGGAGGCGCCCCCGGCCTGGGTCACGTAAAAACGCTGCTCTTCGGAAAGGGCCGTACCTTCCAGAAGCTGGAGCATCCCCAGGATGCCATTGAGGGGGGTGCGCAGTTCGTGGCTCATGGTGGCCAAAAATTCACTCTTGGCCCGGTCCGCGGCCTTGGCCGCCTCCAGGGCGGCAGAGAGCTCGGCCTCCCGCCGCCGCACCAGGGTCATGTCGATGACCGCCAGCAGCACCTGGGTATTCTCCCCGGCGCAGGCTTCGGCGTCACAAAAAAGCACCAGACGTACCGGCGTGCTTGCGCCGTCCTGGTGGACCAACACCGCGTTCACACTGCGCTCCCCGCCCTGAGCCATCACCTCACGCAGACGCAGGATAAAGGCCGGGACCGTTTCCGGGGCGAGCAATCGGGAAAAGTGCCGACCACAGATCCGCGCCTGCGGCATGTCTGCCAGGGCAGCCAAAGCGATGTTGGCCTCGCACACCACGCCGGTGCCGTCGAGCACCGCATAGCCGATGGGTGCATACTGAAAGAGGCGCTGGAAACGAGCGCGCGAGGCCTCCAGCTCCGCCAGAGTCTCCCGCAGGGTCTCGTTTTGCACCTCCAGCTCACCCTTGTACACCGCAAGCTCGGTGACCAGTTCCTCTACCAACGCGGCGTCCTCGGGGCTGATGCGGCCGTCACACGCCAAGGACTCCACGCGGAGCCGCAAGGCATCGATACGCTGACGTCTGGCCTCGCTCATCGCTGCTCCCTGGACGCTGCCCCCGCCGTTTCCTGGGGACGCACCTCTTCGAACACGGTGAACACCCGACAGGGCCGAGACTCGCCATCACAGAACACCGGATAGGAGTTGATGCGGATCCACACCCAGCGCTGGTCCGACGGACGCCAGACGCCCATGGACACGTCCAGGACCTCTCGCCCCTCACGCAAGGCCACCATGGCCGGGTGCTCGGCACCGGGAAAAGGGGTGCCATCCTCACGGATGGCCCGCCACTCATCGTCCTCGGAGGTACGACCCTGCATGGCGGCAAGGCTGCGGCCCAAAATGGCCTCGGCCGCGGGATTGGCATCCACAATCCGGCCGTGGGCGTCCTGGATCACGGCCCCGTGGGCAAGGGTGTCGAAGAAATAGCGGTACACGCTCTCATGCCCACGGCCTTGCCCGCGCTCCAGCACCGCCAAGCGCTCGCGCAGTTCCTGCACGTGGGTGATGTCCTGATAGACCCCACGCACCTCAGGGCCTTTGGGGTCCTCTTCCCAGCGCCCCAGAATGCGGATCCATTTGGGGCCCAAGTCCGCACGCAACCGGGCGATCATGTCCACCGGTGTGCGCTCCTTGCCCAGACGGAACAAGGCGTCGTGCACCAAAGGCCGGTACTCGGCATCGAAGAGATCCACGATCTCCGTCAGGGTCATGGCGTTCTTGGGGGGCAGACCGAACACGGCAAAGGTCTCCTCGTCCCAATATTGGTCCAGCCCCACCCCATGGCCCACCCAAAAGCCCAGGCGCGCCAGGCGCATGGCCTCGCGCAGGCGATGTTCCAACACGGAGAGCTCCTGGCGCATGCGCACCGAGGCGGTAACGTCCCAAAAGGAGAGCACCACCCCGGCAAAGTCCGACGGGCCCACGGAATACGGACTGATCTGCATGTGGTAGACT